>JAVBLB010000079.1:0-2713 GCA_031553735.1 Candidatus Adiutrix sp. | reverse complement strand
CCGTAGCGCCTCTTTGCGTAACTAAATGTTTGTCGGGTTTTGCGCATTCGTTCCGGCCGCCGCCAAACGAATTTTAGTTGTCGCGGCGGCGCTTTGCCCCTCTGGGGCTTTGAGTGGAGATATGGTTAAGGCTGTTATTTTCGATTTCGACATGACCCTGGTGAATTCCGTTCAGGCCATCACCAGGGGGCTGAACAAGATGGCCGCGCATTTCAACCTGCGGCCGGTGGATGAAAACGATACCCGGAGGGTCATGAGCCTGGAGGCCAAGGACTTCTGGTCCGCGCTCTGGGGGGGGTATGATAAGGCCTGGCAGGACTTCTTCCTGGCCGAAGTGGCCGCCCAGGAACGCCACTACCTGGAAGTGACCCCCGGGGCGGCGGCTGTTCTGGAACGACTGAAAAAAGGCGGGCTGAGCCTGGCCCTGGCCACCAACCGGGACAATGCCTGGGCCGCCCTGGCCTCCATCGGTCTGGCCCGGTATTTCGACACCGCCGTGGGCTCCGGGGACGTGTCCCGGGGCAAGCCGGCGCCGGATATGTTGCTGTTGGCCATGGATCAGATGCGGGCCGACCCCGCCCAGACGTTTTACATCGGTGACGCGGTTTTCGATATGCAGGCCGCCGCCCGGGCCGGCATTCGGGGCGTGGGGGTGCTGGAGGGGGGGACGCCCCGCGAGGATCTGCTCCGCGCCGGGGCCTGGCAGGTGCGCGAGAATCTCAGGGATCTCGACGACCTTTTCGGGGCATTGTAAGGCTGGAACGTTTTACAGTTTATCTGTCTTTCATAAATTGTAAAACGCGCAAACATCCGGGCACTTTTCATTTCATGCCCATGACCTTTAAATTGAAAAAGCGCTCTAGCCCCGATGGCGCGGGGCCCGTCAATGCCGCCCCGCCGGGCGTCGGCATCGCTTTCATCCTGACCGAGACGGGCAGCAGTACATTACAATTCTTCCGGGGCGCGGGGGCTGGTGAAGTCCCCGCGCTCCACTTTCAAACGCAGCGCCTCCAGAACCGCGCCGACGGTGTCGGTGCTCAGAGCCCGGCACATGGCCATCACCCCGGTGGTGACCATGACCGTGGGCAGGGTGTCCAGCCCTTCCCGATCGTCCTCGGCCTCCAACTCCCGCACCAGTTCCAGCACCAAATTGAAGAAGCGGCGGCTGACGCGTTCGTTGGTCTCCAGACTCGGTTCACTCATGGCGGTCTCCTGATCCTGTTTCAAGGTTGTTTGCGGGAATCGGGCCCCGAATGGGGTTCTTCATCATCCGGGAATTAGGCGTCCAGCGTTGAAAGATACGGCACGCTGCAGGACCGGCAGACGGCCACGGTCTCGTATCGCCCGGAAGCGTGGGCCCGGCGAAGCCCCTCATAGGCCGGCCCCAGCCAGATGTCGGCCAGGCTCTTTTCAGTGGCCCGGCCCATGACCAGGCGCCGTTCCCAGTCGCCGCAGCAGGGGCCCACCGGGCCGTCCCAGAACACGAACAGGCGCCGGAAAAGGTCGGGGCAGACGAAGCCGGGGCGGAGGCCGTGGGCCTTTTCATAATCCCGCCCCATGACCGTCGGGAGGCCAAAGCCGATCTCCGCCACCTTCATATCCCGAAAAAGCTTGATATAGTCGCCTTTGATCCGCTCCAGTTCCCCGCCGGCCGGCCCTTCCGGCAGCACCATGGAGGCCCGGGTCTGGACGGCCGCTTTGCCCATCGATTCCTTGATTTCCATGAAGGTTTGAATATTGGCCAGGGTGCGGCCGAATTTGGCCCCCACCCGCACCTTCTCATATTCCTCCGGATACGGCGAGTCGAAGGAAAAGAAAATGTCGGTCAGGCCCGCCTCCAGAAGGCGGCTCGACATCTCGGCCGTCAAGAGCGTGGCATTGGTGTTGAGCATGACCCACAGCCCGGCCCGGGCGGCCAGGGCCACCATCTCGGCCAGGCGCGGGTAGAGCAGGGGTTCGCCCAGGAAGTTGAGCTTGACCGACTTAAGGCCCCGGGCCGCGCCCTCTTCGATCAGCCGCCGGTACAGATCGAAATCCATGTCGCCCGGCCGCCCGGCCGGGTTCCATTCCGGCCGGCCCTCCCGGATGTAATAACTCCGGGGACACATGGCGCAGGCCAGGTTGCAGCGGTTGGTGGGGTCGATGTCCAGGTGCAGGGGAAAGAGGCCGGGATCCCGCCGCAGCGGGCGTTCGTCCCACTCGCGGCGGTATTCCCGGTAGTCGGGGCCCCGATGGGGGCGCCAGTCCAGTTCCGGGGGAGCGGCCAGCTCGTAATACGTGGGGCTGCGATAGGTGATGTGCGATTCCATCGGGGTTCCGTTTTTTTATTTGGTGCGCCCAAGGGGCGCGCATTATAAGTATGGGGCTCCGCCCCAAGCCCCGCCACCGGCGCGGCTTCGCCGCCCGGGAGGGGAGGGCCCTGCGCGGGCCCTGCCATCTTTGCCCTGTCGAGCAATCTCAATCTATCGCCCGGTTGGGCGATTACCGGCTCAAACAAGCGGCGCTGCGGCGGCGGTCGGTGCGGGATGTGGCTGATGAGTCATTTATGAGATGGTCGGTCAGGAAATCTTTTGGCCGAGCCATCCCGGAGCACGAGGTCGTTTCCACTTCGTCCGCCAACAGGTCAGGGGGCGCGGGGCGGGGGAAACTAGGGGGGCGGGCGCGGGGGCGCCCGCCCGCGGCGCGCCCGGGCCGAGGGACTGACAACGAACCA
>JAVBLB010000099.1:0-43672 GCA_031553735.1 Candidatus Adiutrix sp. | reverse complement strand
GGTTGGGGTGTTGCTGTGCGCGTCGTCGCCCCCTTCCTCTCCTCCCCCCCCCCCCCCCCCCCCCCCGCCGTGCGAACGCCAATAACGCCATCTTGTCGAAGAATTGGTCTTGATCGGCCATATACATCTACATAAAAAGCGCTCCGGGAACGTGTTTTCTCTCACCGTGCGGATACCGACGAGGCCTCACCATTTTTTTGCCTCAGCGGCCAGATACGCCTGGGTGATGAGTTCCAGGAAATTGATCTTTTCATCGATGCTCATCTCGATGGGCACGCGGACCGCGATTTCCTCGGCCAGGGCCCGGTTGCCCGAGCGGTAGCTTTTGACCAGCGAGTCGGCCAACTGGGCCGCCCGCAGGGGGGTGAGGTACGGGCGCTGGGCTTTCGGGGTCTGGGCGTATTGCTGGTCCACCCACTGGTTGAATTGGGCGGCCGCCAGTTCGAAGGCCGTCCGGCCGGTGGCCGCCGGCGCGCTCTTCAGGGCTTCCAGCATGCCCGGGCTGATTTGCTGATTTTGAATGGGGATGGAAATCCGTGGGCTGGTTTCGGCCCGGGCGGGCGCGGCTCCAAAAATCAGCAACAAACACGCGGCCGCCAGGACCAGCGGTAAAATCATTTTCATTGATCGTCTCCTGAATTTCATTTTTCCGTATAGCAGACGGGCCGATGGTCTCGGCCGACCAAATGTTGCGGCTTCGGTCGCCCAGCGAAGCGGGTTCGGGGAGGATGCGCCGGCAGGCGCATCCGGTGGGTCCAGGGCTCAGCCCTGGTGGAGGCCAATGAGGTCGTAGGGGGCGGCTTTGGTGATGAGGGTATCGACGATGTGCCCGACCGGCGGCTGTTCGCCGTCGAAATAGATCAGGCCGTCCACCTCCGGGGCCTGGAAGAGGCCCCGGCCGACCATGACCAGTTCGCTGTCCGGGGCCGGGCCTTCCACCAGCACGGGGACGACCCGTCCCCGCCGGGCGCGGTTGTGGGCCAGGGATATTTGGCGCTGGGCGGCCATGATCGCCCGGCGGCGTTTTTCTTTCACGGCCTGGGGGACAGGGTTCGGCAGACGGCTGGCCGGGGCCTCAGGCTCCGGGCTGAACTTGAAGACCCCCAGATGGTCGAAGGCCGCTTCTTTGACGAAGTTCAAAAGCTCCTGGAAGTGGGCCTCGGTTTCGCCGGGGAACCCCACGATCAGGGTGGTGCGCAGGGCCAGATCCGGCCACCAGCGGCGAAGGTTCCGCACCAGTTTGAGCGGCGAAACGGCCCGGCGCCCCATGCGCTTGAGAATGTCGGCGGAAACATGCTGAAAGGGCAGATCCAGATAGGGCGCCACCTTGGGGGTGTTGGCCAGATCCTTGACCAGCCGCTCGGTCAGCCGCTCGGGGTAGGCATACAGGAGCCGCAGCCAGTCGAGGCCCGGGAGTTCGGCCAGGCGCCGGACCAGACTCGTCAGGGCCTCCGGCTCACCCCGGTCCAGGCCGTAGGCGGTGAGGTCCTGGGCCACCAGGGTCAGTTCCCGGACCCCGCCGGCCACCAGGGCCCCGGCCTCACGCGTCAGAAGGTCGGCGGGGTAGCTCCGCAGCGGCCCTCGCAGGCGGGGGATGAGGCAATAGGTGCAGCGGTTGTCGCAGCCTTCGGCGATTTTCAGAAAAGCCCGGAAAAAAGGCGTGCCGAGCAGCCGCCCGCCGGCGGGCCCACCGTCCGGGGCGAAGGCCGTCTCTGTTTGAGGGGAACTCACTTTCGTCAGGGCCGACAGAAAGTTTTCGAAATCGGGGTATTGGTTTGGCGGCAGCCAGAGATCGACTTCCGGAAGCCCCCGGGCCAGGTCCAGGCCCTCCGCCCCCCGGTAACGGGCCGGGAGGCACCCCAGAACCGCCAGCCGGGCCCCGGGCTTTTTGCGGCTCCCGGCTTCCATGATGGCCTCCAGGGCCTCGTTCACGGCGCTTTCCAGGAAGGCGCAGGTGTTGACGAGGATCAGGTCGGCCGCCTCCGGGTCGTCGGTGGGCGAAAGGCCCAGGTTGGCCGCCGCCGAGGCCAGCAGCCTTTCGCTGTCCACCAGGTTCTTGGCGCAGCCCAGGGAGATGAGATGAACGGACGCGGGTTCGATGTCTGTTTTCTTCAAGGAAACCTCAAAATTAAGGATGGAGGCGATAGAACCTCCGTCTCGGCCGGGGTGACACGCGCATAATGAAATCACGGCGGCGCTTTGCCCCATTCGGGGTTTTGGTCCGGACGGAAAGCCGTCCGGACCGGTTGAAAGCCGGAGGTCAGCCGACCCCGTTCGGCGGGAAATCCTGGTGAGTATCATCCTCATCCTGGCCGGGGCGGCCTAGGTTGCGCGTGGCGTGCATCAGGGCGATCATGGCCAGGACCAGGAGCGACGTGCCCGAGACCAGCGCGTATTCCTCCATCCGCAGAATGAAGAAGAGCGCGGCATACAGGGCGGTCAGGATGCCGGTCACCAGAAGGGCCGCCCGGATCTGCTTCAGGGCCGCCCACACGTAGCCGCCGATCATCAGGATGTTGACGGCCGCGGCCAGCAGATAGGCCCAGACGAAGGGCATCTGCTCGGAAGCGGCCAGGAGCACCAGGTAGAACAGACACAGCCCCAGGCCGATGAGCCCGTATTGGGCCAGGTGCAGCCGGGCCCCGCCTTCCCGTTTGGTGGAGATCTCGAAGATCAGGACGCTGAGGAAGGTCAGGGCGATGAACATCATCGCATATTTTACGGCCCGGGTCAAAATGGAATAGTGGAAGACCGGTTCGAAGAAATCCACCCCGATGATGTATTCGGCCAGTTGCAGGCCGCCGCGCGAGGGCCCGTCGTCGGAACGATGGTACTCATCGTCCCGCGACGAGCTTTTGGCCGGGCTGCTGAGCTCGTCGAGGTCGGCGAACTGGGGATAGTTGCGCACCAGGTTGGGCACTTCCCACACCGCCTCGAAACCCCGGTCGGACTGCTGCCGCCGGCTGGGCAGCCCGTCGCCGCAGTATTTGGGGTGCGGCCAGGCGGACTGGAGATCCACGGTGCTGCTCACGGCGACGGGCGCCAGGAAAAAGCCCTGGGATCCGCCGACGGCCATGTCGAAAGCGAAGGGCAGTTCCTCGGCCCCGGAGAGGTCCACCTCGGTGGAAAAGCCGGTGGGGGCCACGGGCGAGCCCTTGGTGCCGGGCACGAATTTATACTCGCCGCCGCCCAGCCTCAGCGGGCTGATGTCCCGGAAGGCCTTGGTGTCGCTGAGGTTGACCAGGAGACGGGCCCGGTCCCAGTGGACCTGGTGAAGGCGGTCGTCGAGGGTCTTGAAATCCGGCTTCTTAAAGACGCCGGTCAACTTCAGGGCGGCGGTGTAGACCCGGACGGAATAGATGCCCCGCTGGCGCAGTTCCGGTTCCAGGCGGCCGTTGATCCGCAGTTCCTCAGGCAGGAGGATCGCCGTGCGGTCCTGGGTCACCTCCCGGGCCACGGCCTTGGTGGTGCGCGGATCGCCGGCCTGGGCCAGCTCGTAGCGCTCCATCTCCGTGAGGGGCACCTGCTCGGTGACCGTATATTTGACGGTATAGGGAATGGACAGGATGGGCCCGATCAGAAGCTGCTGCCCGCCCCAACTGCGGGAAAGCTCCCGCACCACGTCCTGATAGCTGCCGGACCGCTCCCGGATCAGGTCGTAAATCATGCCGATGGGAGCCGACATCAGAAGCCCCAGAAACCCCACCACCACCAGGCGCACCACGATGGAAAACCGGCCCGCGCCGCTTTTCAGGCCCGACAGGTCGGTCCACTTGGGCGGCGGGGCGCCCTCGGGCAGGGTGATTTTCCGCCACAGCCACCAGATCAGCAGCGTCAGAACGCCGCAAGCCGCCGCCACCAAAAAAAAGGCTATTAATAACCACAACATTTCACCAATTCTCATTTCTTTTTCCTCCCGGTCGTTTATTCGGATTCCAGAGCCGTCGGACGTATTTTGAGGCTACCTGACGGGAGTGTTTTTTTTATTGCCGTTTTGTGGATATTCCATGGAATTGTTGGCCCGGAGAAGATTCGGGGCGCCGTTTGTAATTATATGACTATTTATTTAGGTTGAAGCGGAATAATGGTTGATTCGCGGGCGGGTATAGTATACATTGTAAAGGTTAAAAGAGGGGCTGAAGAGGCGGGCCCACTAAAATAGTGAATAAATAATGACGCTTAACTCTTTTATTGACTGGCCGCCCGCCCCCGGTGGCATTTTTCTGGCCCTGATTCCGGATCGCCCCGCTCTGATCCTCGCCGACTGGCTGGATTTTTTCTCGGTTCGGGAATTGGCCGAAGGCCGATCGAAGGCCTCGCCGACGGCCGGCCGGAACTGGTTTTTGGGCCGTCTGGCGGCCAAAGCCGCCGCCGGGCGGCTGTGGGGCCTGGATCCGGCCCGGGTGGAGGTGCTCCACGGTCAGGACGGCCGTCCCGTTCTGTTCAGCCCGGACGGCCCCTTGGAGGCGGGCCTGGTCTCCATCAGCCACACCGCCGGTGCGGCGGTTGGCGCGGCCGGGCCGGCTCCGGTGGGGGTGGACCTGGAGCGGCGCGACCGCCGGCTGACGGATCGGCTGGCCCGCTGGGCTTTCACCGGCCTGGAGCGGGAACTGGCCGCGAGCGCTCCGAGCCGGAGTTTCCCGGGTCTTCTGGCCCTGTGGTGCGCCCGGGAGGCCGCGGCCAAATCCTGGGGTCGGGCCCTTTTGAATCATCTGGACCGGGTGCGGGTGGTCGCGGCCGACTGGCCGGCCGGCCGCCTGACGGTGGCCTGGCTGGAGCGGGTCCCCCGCGAGCCGGAGACCTCCCTTCAACCGGACAGGCCCCGGGAACATGACCCCGGGGGGGCCCGGGCGGAAGTCCATCTGCTTGTTTTCGACGAGTATGTATTAGCCCTGGCCGGGGCCGACCGGGTTCCGGCCGTGAAACCATCATCAGATTTCAAGGTACTCATATGACGCAAGACCATCGGAAACTCCTGGCGGCCCTGGCCGATCCCAACCTGCCCGTGTATCTGACCGCCGACGGCCGGATGACGGGCCCGGGGGATCGGGAGATCGCGGGTATCATTCCCGGGATTCCCGTCGCCAGCTTCGGCTCGCCGGCTTTCCGAGCCGAATATGGCCTCCGCTATGCCTATGTGGGCGGGGCCATGGTGGGGGCCATCAGCTCTCGGGCCATGGTCCAGGCTCTGGCCGAAGGCGGGGCCCTGGGCATCTTCGGGGCCTCCGGCCTTCCCCCGGCCCGGGTGGAGACCGAGGTGGCCGCCCTGTGCCGCGACCTGGCCGGCCGGCCTTTCGGGGCCTGCCTCATCCACACCCCCCAGGATCCGCTCTGGGAGGAAAAGGTGACCGAGATATATCTCCGGCACCAGGTGCGGATCATCGAGGCCTCGGCCTTCATGCAGCTGACCCCGTCCCTCATCCGCTATCGCCTGTCCGGGGCCGTGCGCCGCCCCGACGGGTCGGCGTTCCTGCCCAACCGGATTCTGGCCAAGGTTTCCCGGGTGGAACTGGCCCGGCGCTTCTTCGCCCCGCCTCCGGACAAGCTGGTTCAGGAATGCGTCAAGCGCGGCTGGCTGACCCCGGCCGAGGCCGAACTGGCCCCCCATGTTCCCGTGGCCGGAGACCTGACCGCCGAAGCCGATTCCGGCGGCCACACCGATTTCCGCCCGGCCCTGCCGCTGTGGCCGGCCATGGTGGCCGAGGCCCGGGAGGCGACGGCCAAGCACGGCTACGCCACGCCCCTGAGGGTGGGCGCGGCCGGCGGCATTGGCACGCCCTGGGCCCTTCTGGCGGCCCGGGAGTTGGGGGCGGCCTATGCCGTGGTCGGCTCCATCAACCAGTCCTGCCTGGAATCCGGCCTGGCCCCGGGCGGCCGGGAGCTCCTGGCCAAGGCCGGCCAGGCCGACGTGGTCCAAGGGCCGGCCGCGGACATGTTCGAGCTGGGGGCCAAGGTCCAGGTGCTGAAGTTCGGCACCTTGTATGCCATGCGGGCCCAGAAGCTGGCCGACGCCTACCGGCAATACGGCTCGCTCGAGGAAATTCCCCCGGCGGACCGCGAAACCTTTGAAGCCCAGATCTTCAAACAGCCCCTGGAGACGACCTGGGAACAGACCCGGCAGTTTTTTGAAACCCGGGATCCGGCCCAGGCGGCCAAGGCCGAGGCCGATCCCAAATACCGGATGGCCCTGGTCTTCCGCTGGTATCTGGGCCAGTCCTCCCGCTGGGCCATCGACGGGGTGGAGGACCGCCGCACCGACTGGCAGATTTTCTGCGGGCCGGCCCAGGGCGCTTTCAACGAGTGGGCCAAAGGCACCGAATATGAAAAGGCGGAGAACCGCCGGGTCATGGACCTGGCTCTGAACCTTTTGTTCGGGGCCGCGGTCCTGTCGCGCCGGAACCTGGCGGTGACTCTGGGGGCCATCCCCGCCGAGGCCCTGCCGGAGTTGAAGCCGCGTCCGGTGGCTGAAATCGCGGGGTATCTCGGCTAGTGCCTAATTGCATAAATAATGGATATTATTTATGCAATTAATGGGTTTGTTTTATTATAAAAATTACCAACATAATTTTTATGATTAGGCACTAGGGGCCAACCGCGCAGACCAGGGGCGGGCCGCGAAGATACCCACGGCATATTGCGATAACCGTGATTGCCGCATCGCGCGAGTCATTCTTCAATGACGAAGGCGATGCCTGAACGGGCGAGACGTCGACGGCGGCGTCATGCCCGGGTTGCGGCGTCCGCGAACCGGCGGGGCGCCGCCATACCAGGCCTGGAAGCATCATGTGCACTGTTGGCGTGGCCCGACAATTAACAAGGTTGGCCCGCACCCGTGACCTGTGGTTTACGGTCGGCGGCCGGGGCGAAAGCCCGGTAGTCTCCTGTCCTGGTTTTGGTATTTATGGACATTATTGAGAAAAATCGAACTGGAAATATATTCAGCATCGCATGGGTAGAGAATCAATGACGCAGGATTGTTCCGACTTTCAGAGCCAGAGGGGCCAGTCCGTGGCCATCATCGGGCTGAGCTGTTTTTTCCCCGGCGCTGAAAATCTGGCCGCCTACTGGGCGACCGTCAAAAGCGGCCGGGACGCCCTGAGCGACATCCCCGCCGACCACTGGTCGGTGGCTGAATATTTCGACCCCGATCCCAAGGCCGAGGACAAGACCTACGGCCGCCGGGGCGGCTTTCTGGCGCCGGTGCCCTTCGAACCGCTGAAATACGGCATCGTGCCCAACGATCTTTCCGCCATCGACACCACGCAGCTCCTGGGCCTGGTGGCCGCCGACCGGGCCCTGAAAGACGCCGGCTACGGGGCTGACAACGGCCACGACCACCGCCGCACCGCCGTGATGCTGGGCGTGACCGGGGCTTTGAAGATGGTGGTCTCCCTGGGATCCCGCCTGGCGCATCCCCAACTGCGCCGGGCCCTGGCCGACAGCGGGGTGGACGAGGGCACGGCCGCGGAGGTCCTGCGCCGTTTCGCCAATGAGTTCACGCCCTGGCAGGAAAATTCCTTCCCCGGCCTCCTCGGCAACGTCACCGCCGGCCGCATCGCCAACCGCCTGAACCTGGGCGGGGCCAACCTGGTGGTGGACGCCGCCTGCGCCAGCTCCCTGGCCGCCGTCCGCCAGGCGCTGATGGAGCTGTCCTCCGGTCAGGCCGACCTGGTGGTCACCGGCGGGTTGGACACCTTCAGCGATCCGTTCATGTATACCTGTTTTTCCAAGACCCCGGCCCTGTCGCCGGGCGGCGAGGTTCGGGCTTACGACCAGAGCGGCGACGGCACCATCCTGGGCGAGGGCATCGGCGTGGTGGTGCTGAAGCGCCTGGCCGAGGCCCGGGCCGACGGCGACCGCATCTACGCGGTCATCCGGGCGGTGGGGTCGTCCAGCGACGGCAAAGGCGCGGCCATTTTCGCCCCCACGGCCGACGGGCAGGTGCGGGCCCTGAAAAACGCCTATGAAAACGCCGGGATCGGGGCGGATACGGTGGAACTGGTGGAGGGCCACGGCACCGGCACGGCGGTGGGCGACGCGGTGGAGGTGGAGGCTCTGAGCCAGGTGTTCCGCCAGAGCGGCCGGGCCTCGGCCGGTCAGCCCTGGTGCGCCCTGGGGTCGGTCAAATCGCAGATCGGGCACACCAAGGCCGCGGCCGGGGTGGCGGGGCTGATCAAAGCCGCCCTGGCCTTGTATTGGAAAACGCTGCCGCCCGCCGCCAAAGTGAAAAATCCGCTGCCGGCCCTGGCCGGCGCCGGTTCGCCCTTCCACCTCTCCACCAACCGCCGGCCCTGGCTGACGGCCGGCCCGCGCCGGGCCGGGGTCAGCGCCTTCGGTTTCGGGGGGAGCAATTTCCACTGTGTGCTGGAGGAAGACGGGGATAGCAAACCGGCGGCCGAAGCGGCCCTGGAATTCGAGGTGACGGCCTTCGGCGGCTCTTCACCGACGGAGTTGGCCGAGCAGTTGGCGGCCGCGGCGGCGGACTGGCCGACGGCCGCGGTTCGGGTCCGGACGGTTCCGAGCGACGCCGCCGATTGCCGGTTGATTCTGGTGGCTTCCCGGGAGGGCTTTCCCGCCCTGGCCCGGGAGACGCTGACCCTCCTGGCCCGGCCCGATTGCCGGCCGGAGGACTTTCCGGAGGGGGCCTATTTCGGCCGGGGGCCGGCGACCCCCGAGACCTGGGGCTTGTTGGCGCCCGGCCCGGAGGATATCAACGCGGGCCTGTTCCGGGAACTGGCGGCCGATTGGCCGGAGATGTTCGAACCTATAAACGAAGCCGCGGTCCACCTGGCCGGGTCCGCTCCGGAACTGGCGCCCCTGGATTTGGTGCTCTATCCCCCCGACCTGGCCTCGCCGGAGATGCGGGCCGCCTGGGGGGCCGACCTGGCCGACCCGCGCCTCAGGGCGGCGGTCAGCCGGGCTTTCGCCCGGGGGCTGACCAGCCTCCTGGCCCGCTTCGGCCTGACGCCGGCGGTCACGTTGGGTGGCGAAGAACCGGTCGACCCGGCCCGGATCGGCCAGGCCGCCCCGGCCGCCGACCTGTGGTTGGATTTGGGCGGCGCGGGCGAGGCCGGCCGGCTGCTGCGGGAGGCGGACCGCCCGGTGCTGACCCTGGACGCGGGACGTGGCGAAACTCTGGAGCTGGCCCATCTGTTGGGCCGCCTGGCCGCCCGGGGGCTGCCGGTGGATTTCCGCGCCTGGCCGGATTCGCCGGCGGACGCCGGTGACCGCCGGGCCTTCACGGTGGCCATTTCCGGGGCCAACCATTTCGTCAAAAGGGACATTCCTCCAACACCCCGGCCGCGCCCGGCCGCCGAAGCCGGACGCCCTCTGACCGACGTCCTGGAGAGCCTGACCATCGAAACAGCCCGGCTGCACCAGGATTTCCTCAACCAACAGGCCGAGGCCCTAAGTCTGGTGAAGCGGGCCCTGGAAACCGTTCCCGGCTCCGAATGGGGCGATGCGCCGCTGAAAGGCGGTTTGGCGGAAATTGATCATCCGGCAACGGGGAGCCTCACCCTGTCCTTGCCGGACAGAGCCACTTCCCCGCCGTCCCGGACGATCGAGGCGCCTTGGTCCCTTCCGGAGGCGTCCGTCGCCCCGGCCGCTTCGGCGACCCCGGCGGGCGCGGGTCCGGTGCTGAACATCGTCGCCCAGGAGACCGGCTACCCGGTGGAGATGCTGGCTCTGGACATGGACCTGGAGAGCGACCTGGGCCTCGATTCCATCAAAAAGGTGGAAATCATGGCCGTTTTGGGTGAAAAATGGCCGGATATGCAGAACCTGGAAGCCTCGGCCTTAAGCGGCGCCGCCACGCTCGGGGACCTGGTGGCCCTGGTGGGCGCGGCGGAGCCGCCATTGCCTCCGGAACGGTTCGCGACGGCCGGGCCGCAGGCCCAAATGTCTTTGCCTTTTGATAAACCCCCGCTCCCGGCCTCGCGGTCCGGCCGGGCGGATGCCTCCGGGCTCTGGCCCCTTCTGCGGGAAGCGGTGGCCGCCGAAACCGGCTACCCCCTGGAAATGCTGCGCCCGGAAATGCGCCTGGGCGACGACCTGGGCCTCGATTCCATCAAACTGGTGGAAATAGCCAGCGTCATGAGTGAACGGCTGCCGGGGGCCGAGACGGTTTCGGCCGACGTGTTGAACGGCGCCCAAACCCTGGGTGACCTGGCCCGGGCCCTGGAAGGCGCGGGCGGAGCCGCCTCGCGGACGACCGGGGTCGCGCCGGCCGCCGGTTCCGGCGGCCGGAACGAGAGCGCCGGGGCTTCCGATCTCATCTTGGAGGCGGTTTCCCGGGAGACGGGCTATCCCCGGGACATGCTGGCCCTGGATATGAACCTGGAAGCCGACCTGGGCCTGGATTCCATCAAAAAAGTGGAAATCATGGCCGCCCTGAGTGAACGGCTGCCGCGAATGGAAGCCCTGACCACCGCCGACGTCATGGCCGGGCTGGTGACCCTGCGCGATCTGGCCGCCCTGGTCGAAACCGAGGGGCCCGCTTCGGACCGTCCGGCGGCGGCGGCCCACGCCGTTCCGGCGGAGCCATACGCCGCCGTGACCGTATCGCGGGCCGGCCGCGACGAACGTCCGGTCGCCTCCGCCGCCTCTCCCGGGGATATTCTTCTGGACGTGGTGGCCGCGGAAACGGGCTACCCCCGGGAGATGCTGCGCTTTGACGCCGCCCTGGAGGCCGACCTGGGCCTCGATTCCATCAAGCGGGTGGAAATCATGGCCGCCCTGAGCGAGCGGCTGGGCGACGAAGGTCTGGCCGGCTCGGCCGCCGAGGCCTTGAACGGCGCCGTCACCCTGGGGGACCTGCGGGATCTTATGGGCGCCGGGCTCCGGCCGGAGACGCTTTCGCCTTCGGTTCCCGCCGCCGCGCCGACGGCTTCGCCGGAGGCCCCCCGGGAAGCCCGCCGGCGGGGTCCGGGCCGGCCCCCGAAGAACAGCCCGCCGGCCTTCAAGGCCGAGACCCCGGAGGCGGAGGAGGCGACCCGGACCACCGCGGTGACCGCTTTCCAGGTAGGCCTGGCGCCCTGGGCTCCGCTGCCCGGCGGACAGGCCTCCACCGGGCTGCCGGCCGGGGCCGGGGTGGTGATCCTGGGCGCGCCCGGGCCGCTGACGAGCCTGGTGGCCGAATTGCTCGGCGATCAGGGGCGGGAAGCGATCCGGCTCGATTGGGCCGAAGCTCCGAGTTTGGATGAAAAAGGCGATCTCGACGGCCTGGTGTTGATCTGGCCGAACGGCGACAACGACCTGGCCAGGCCCCGTCAGGCCTTCCAGGCGCTGCGGGCGGCCGGGCCGGCCTTGAAACGGGCGGCCGAGCGGGGCCGCAACCCCCTGGCGCTGGGGCTGACCTTCATGGGCGGGACCCTGGGTTTGGCCGACGAGGCTCCGGCCGCGCCGGTTTCGGCCGCCCTGACGGGCTTATTCAAAACCGCGGCCCGGGAATGGCCCGGGGTGCGCGTCCGGGCCCTGGATCTGCCGTCGGCCGCTGGCGGCCCGGAGGCCGCGAGCTACCGGCCGGCCCTCCTGGCCGCGCTGGCGGCCGGGGCCCCGGTGGAGTTGGGGCTGACGGAGACCGGCCAGTTGCTGTCGCCCCGGCTGATGCCGTATAAGCTGCGCAACATCCGGGTCCGCCACCTCAGGGAGGGCCAGACCCTCCTGGTCACCGGGGGCGCCCGGGGCGTCACGGCCGCGGCCCTGAAAGAGGTGGCCCGGGCGGTGAGCCCCCACCTGGTGATCATGGGGCGCACCCCGCTGCCCCCGGCCGAGGCGGGCTGGCTGCGGGACCTCCGGGACGAGGCCGCCATCCGCCAGGCCCTTTTCGACCGGGCCAAGGTCAAGCCCGGGCCCCGGGAACTGGCCCGGGACAGCGCCCGGATCCTGGCCGGCCGGGAACTCAAGACCAACCTGGCGGCCATGGAAAAGGCCGGCGCCCGGGTGACCTACGTCGCCGGCGACTTTCTGAACCCGGAGACCCTGAAAAACGCCCTGGCCGAGATAAAGCGGGCCCACGGCCCGATTCACGGTTTCATTCACGGGGCCGGGATTCTGGCCGACGGCCTGATTCTGGAGAAAAAAGACGAGGACTTCGATCTGGTCTTCGACACCAAGGCCCGGATGGCCAGCCTGATTCTGGAGGAACTGGCCGGGCAGCCGCTCAATCTGGTGGCCTTTTTCTCTTCTTCCACCGCCCGCTTCGGCCGGCGGGGTCAGGCTGATTACGCGGCCGGCAACGAGGTGCTCAACAAGCTGGCCCGGTCTCTGGCCGGCAGCCGCCAGGGGCCCAAGTGCCTGTCGGTGAACTGGGGCCCGTGGGAGGGCGGCATGGTGGACGCTGGACTCAAGCGTTTGTTTGAAGACGAAGGGGTCGGCCTCATCCCCCTGGCCGAAGGGGCCCGGCTGTTCGCCGCCCTGGTCGGGGCGCCGAAGAACGATCCGGTGGAGGTGGTGGTGCTGGGGCCGGCCACCGACCTGACGGCCCTGGAATAGCCGGGCCGGCGGCCTCGCCGCTGCATCAAAATAAATATCGGGCGACCGGGCACCGTCCCGGCCGTCGAGGCTGGAGGCCGCTTGTATTCACCAAGGACGCCTCGGCGACGCATCGCCCTTGCGGGCCTGGAGGCGGACGATCCGTATTATGACGACCCGGACGAAGACAGACAGAAGACGCCCTGAACCTCGGGAAGTGGTGGCGGTGGTGGGCCTGGGCCTGAGCCTGCCCGGCGCCGGCACGGTGGAGGAATTCTGGTCCAACATTCTTGAGGGCCGCCGGTTTTTTCAGCCGGCCACGGCCCTGGATTGGGGGGCCGAACCGGAGCTGTTTCACCAGGAAGGCGGCCCGGCTCCGGACAAGGCCTATAACCTGAACGGGGTTTTCAATCCCAACCGGACCATCGACCCCAAAGGCCTCGGTCTGCCGGAGGATTTCGACCTCAAGAGCGCCGACGGCTCTCTGGCCTACTGGCTGGCCGCCGGACGCGACGCCGCCGCCGAAAGCCGGTGGGACCAGGTGCCCCCGGACCAGGTGGGGGTCATCTCCGGTCACGTGATCCTGCCGTCCACAGCCATGGCCGAAGCCGCCGTCAGCCTCTATACCCGGGAAGCCGCCCGGAACTGGGCCACCAAGCCCCAACTCGACCCGCCCCCCCGGGACGCCTTCCGCCTCATGGGATATTCGGCCCGGCTGCTGTCCCTGGCCCTGGGTTTCAGCGGCCCGGCCTATACGCTGGACGCCGCCTGCGCCTCCTCCCTCTACGCCATTCACCTGGCCGTGGAACAGCTTTTGTCGGGCGAACTGGTCGCGGCCGTCAGCGGCGGGGTGGCCAAGGCCGACGCCCTCTTCACCCAACTGGGATTCTGCCAGTTGCGCGCCCTGGCCGCCTCCGGCACCCTGACCCCTTTCGACCAGGGGGCCGATGGCCTCATCGTCGGCGAAGGCGCGGTGGCCCTGGTGCTCAAACGCCTGGACGTGGCCCTGGCCCACGGCGACCAAGTCCGGGCGGTCATTCGCGGGGTGGGCCTGTCCAACGACCAGACCGGCAATATCCTGGCTCCCCAGGCCGAGGGCCAACTGCGGGCCATGAAGGCCGCCTGGCGCAAGGCCGGCCTGAGCCCGGCCGATTTGGGACTCGTCGAAGCCCACGGCACCGGCACCATCCTGGGGGACCGGGTGGAGATATCCACCCTGAAGGAGCTCCTGGCCGACCGGGAATTCGCCCGGGAAAGAAGCCCGGGCGCCCCCCCGGTGGTCGGCTCGGTCAAGAGCAATATCGGGCACCTGTTGTCGGCGGCCGGCGCGGCCAGCCTGGCCAAGGCCATCCTGGCCCTGGAACGGCGGACCTTACCCCCCACGGCCGGTTTTGAACGGGAAGCTCCCGGGTTGGAACTGGCCGAAGAACCGGCCCTGCGGGTCCTGACCCGGCCCGAGCCCTGGCCGGAACCGGCCGAGGGGCGGCCCAGGCTGGCCGCGGTCAACGCCTTCGGTTTCGGGGGCGTCAACGGCCAGGTCATCGTCGAGGAATTCGTGCCCGAATTGTGGGCCGGGGCGCCGGCCAAGGCCCGCAAGGCCGCCGTGGCGCCCGCCCCCGACAGCCTGGCGGCGGCCGGGGCGAAGGCCTCGTCGCCGCCGACGGTGAAAGCCCCGAAAGGGCAGTGCCCGGCCGTGGCCGCTTCGCTGTCCGGCCGCGGCGACCGAGGCGAAGGGGCCGCCGCTTCCGACCTGTCTTCCAAAGTTTCGGTTTTCAAGAGCTCCGGCGGGCCGGTGCGCCTCCTGGCGGCCCGGGCCCTGTCCGCGCCCTGGCCCGACTTCGCCTCCCTGGCCCAAAACTGGATGGATTCCGAAGGGCCGCCCATCATCGCCACCCGGCGCTTCGGCGCCTTGAAGGCCACCGGTCTCTTCTTCAACAGCCTGGTGCTGGAAGGGGCCTCGCTCCGCCTGGCGCCCAAAGATCTGGCCCACATCCTGCCCCAGCAGGCCCTGGCCCTTAAAATGACCGACGAGGCCCTGGCCAGCGCCCGGCTCGACCCGGCCCACGGCCGCCAGGCCATCACCGGGCTGGGGGCGGCTCCGGGCGTTCCGGGGGTCGACAAGACCCGGGTCGGCGTTTTCATGGGGGTGGACATCGACCCCCGTTCGGCCGACTATGCCTTCCGCTGGCTGGGGCCGCTGCGGGCCGCCGAGGCCCTGGTGGCCGCCGGCGAACTGCGGACCCGGGACCTGCCCGAATTCGTGGAGGCCCTTCGCCGCCGCAGCCATCCGCCCCTGACCGCCAGCCGGGTGGTGGGCGCTCTGGGCAGCCTGGTGGCCAGCCGGGTGGCCCGGTTCATCGGTTCCGGCGGGCCGGCCTTCACCGTGTCCGAGGGCCACGTCTCCGGGCTTCGGGCCCTGAAGCTGGCCATGGACGCCATCGGGCGCGGCGAGGTCGATCTGGCCCTGGCCGGGGTGGTGGACACCATGGGCGACCCCAAGACCGCGGCCATGGAGCCCCGCCGGCTGTGGGAGGAAGGGGCGGCCATGCTGGTTCTGGCCTCGGAGGAGGCCGCGGCGGCCTTAGGCCGGGGCCAGGCCCCGGAACTGGCTGAGATTGAGGACCAGGGCGGCCGGACCGGCGGCCTGGGCGGCCTCTTCGCCCTGGTCAAGAACGCTTTTTTCATCAGCCACCGCCTGGTCTCCCGGGGCCTGGGGGCCGGCGCCGCCTACTGGATCAAAAACAAGACCGATCCGCCGCGTCGCCTGGAGTCGCCGGGCTTCGTCATCACCGAAAAAGGGGGGGAGGACGTCTCCTCGCCGCCGTATTCCTATGAGGACGCCACCTGGTTTCTGGTGCGCAGCCAGAGCCGGGAGGACAGCCTGGCCCTTTTGGCCCAACTGGAACGTCTGGCCCAGACCGCCATGAGCGACCACTACCTGGTGGAGGTCCTGGGGCCGGTGCGGGCCGAGAAGCGGGCCTTGAAACGCCTGGGCGACCGCTTCTGGGCCGAATACGGCAACGCCACCGGGGCCCGGCCGGCCCTGGCCATGCTGGCCCGGAGCTTCGACGACCTCCTGGGCCTCATCAAAAAAGCCCGGGCCCGGCTGCGCGGGGAGACCCAATCCCTGGCGCCGGACCAGAAGGGGCGCATCATCTGGGCCCTGGAGGGCGAGCGGGTCCGGGGCGAACTGGCCTGGGTTTTTCCCGGTTCCGGCAGCCATTACCACGGCCTGGGCCGCCGCCTGGCCATGAGCTTTCCCCATTTGATGGGCAAGCTCGAGGACGGGGCCTCCCGGCTGGCCGACCATTTCCAGAGCTCGGTTTTCTGGGGGCCGACCCAGAAGGAGATCAGCCCCATCCAGGCCATTTTGGGCCAGGTCTCCTTCGGCCTTTTGGGCGCGCAGGTTCTGGCCCAGTTCAAAATCCTGCCCCGGGCGGTCATCGGCTATTCCCTGGGCGAGACCACCGCCCTGGTGGCCACCGGGGCCTGGCCCGACCGCGAGACCCTGTATGACGACCTGGTCAAATCGCCGTTGTTCACCCAGGAACTGGCCGGCGACTGCCTGGCCGCGCGGCGGTATTTCAAGTGGCCTCAAAACCGGCCCTTCAAATGGACCATGGGCATTCTGCCGCGCCCGGCCGATGAAATCCGCCGGGCCCTGGACCGTCTGCCGGAGCCCCATCGCGGGCGAGCCTTCCTGTTGCTGGTCAATACTCCCGGCGAAGGCGTGGTCGGGGGGGAGGAAACCGCCGTCCGCGCCCTGGCCCAGTCGCTGGGCGCGGTCATGTGCTCCCTGGAAGGGGTGGCCGCGGTGCACAACCCCGCCGTGAGCGAGGTGGCGGCCGAATACGAGCGCTTCCACACCCGGCCCACCATCACCCCCCGGGGGGTGAACTTCTACTCGGCGGCCTGGGCCCGGGTCTACGAACCCACCACGGAATCCGCGGCCCGCTCCCTGACCGACCAGGCTCTGCGGGGGCACGACTTCCCCCGCCTCATCGAACAGGCCTATGCCGACGGGGTGCGGTTCTTCGTCGAGGTCGGCCCCGGCTCGGGAACCAGCCGCCTGATCAACAACATTCTCCAGGGCCGGCCCCACCTGGCCTCCAGCCTGGCCGCCAGCGCCCAGGAAGAGGGCTGGCTGGGTCTCCACCGCCTTTTGGTGGAGCTGTGGATGGCGGGCTATCCCCTGAAGATGTCGGTCTTGTACCCGGAGGCCTCCGGGGGCGCGATTGCCCTGCCGGTGCCCATCACCCTGGCCCCCACCGCCGAACTCTGGCCCCAGCCCGACGAGGTGCTGGCCTTGGCCCAGGCCGGGCCCGAGCCGGCCGCACAGGCCGAACCGGCCGAGTCTTCCGAAATTTCTGAAAAACCGCTCTGGCCGGCCGCCGCCGAGCCGACGCCCCGGCCCGCGCCGGAACCGGCTCCGGAAGCGTCGGTCCCGGCCGTCGGGCCGGCCGCCGGCCTGCGCCGGGCCATGGACCGGGCCGAAGGCTCCTTCAACTCCTGGCTGGCCGAAACCCGGGCCTTAAAACGTCAGGAGGACGCGGCCCTGAGAGCCGACAACCCCGCTCCCCTGGACCGGGAGCAGTGCCTGGAATTCGCGGTCGGCCGCATTGCCGGAGTGTTGGGGCCGCGCTTCGCCGAGGTGGACGACTTCCCCTCGCGGGTGCGCCTGCCGGATGAACCGCTGATGCTGGTCGACCGGGTTCTGGCCCTGGAAGGCCGGGCCCGGTCGATGACCTCCGGCCGCATCGTCACCGAGCACGACGTGGCCCCCGGGGCCTGGTATCTGGATCAGGGGCACATCCCGGCCGGCCTGGCCATCGAATCGGGTCAGGCCGACCTGATGCTGTCGGCCTGGCTGGGGGTGGATTTCGTCACCCGGGGCCTGGCCCTGTACCGGCTTCTGGACGCGGAGGTCACTTTCCACCGGGAACTGCCCCGGGTGGGGGAGACGGCCCGCTACGACATCCGCATCCTGCGGTTCTTCAAATACGGGCAGACCCATCTGTTCCGCTTCGAGTTCCAGGGCACGGTGGAAGGCCGGCCCCTTCTGACCATGAAAGGCGGCTGCGCCGGCTTTTTCACCCCGGCCGAACTGGCCGGCGGCCGGGGGCTCCCGGGCGGGGGGCTCTTGGATGAAGCTCCGCCGGTCCAGGTGGATCCGGCGGCGGTCGGCTTCCGGCCCGTGCTGCCCCCGGCTCTGGGTGGCGAAGCCCTGGAGGCACTGCGGCGGGGCGACCTGGCCGGGGCTTTCGGCCTGGATTTCCGGCCCGACGTGGACCGGCCCGTGCCCCTGCCCGGGGGCCAACTGGCCCTGATCGACCGGGTGACCCGCCTGGAGCGGCAGGGCGGCCGGTATGGCGCCGGCTTCATCCGGGCTGAAATCGACATCGATCCCCGGGCCTGGTTTCTGACCTGCCATTTCGTGGGCGACGAGGTCATGCCCGGCACTCTGATGTATGAAAGCTGCCTCCACGCCCTGCGGATCTTCCTGATGGCCTCCGGCTGGGTGGGGGAGGCCGGCGAGGCCGACTGGCAGCCGGCGCCCGGCGTGGCCGCCTCGCTCAAGTGCCGGGGCCAGGTGACGGCCCGGACCCGGGTGGCGGCCTATGAGGTGCATCTGCGCCGCCTGGAGTTCCGGCCGCCCTTCGAGGGGGCTGCGCCGGAACCCGTGGCCGTGGCCGAGGCCATCATGCTGGCCGACGACCGGCCCATCGTGGAAGTCCGAAACCTGAACCTGCGCCTGGCCGGCTCCAGCCGGGATCGGTTGACCCGGATCTGGGCCCGAAAATCCGGCCCGGCCGTTGCGACCCCACCTGCCGCCCGAAAAGCGGCCGCCGTCTCCGCCCCGGAAGGGCCACGCGCTGTTTCGCGGCCGGGCCGCGGCGGCCGGAGCGAAGGCTCGGCCGTCTCCGTCTTTGAAAAACCCGCCCTCCTGGCCCTGGCCCAGGGGCGGCCTTCCGAGGCCCTGGGACCGGGCTACGCCCGCTTCGACGGCGGGGCCTTCGTGGCCCGTCTGCCCCGGCCGCCCTATGATTTTCTGGACCGGGTCACGGTGACCGAGGGCGCCCGCTACGAAGTCCGGGAAGGTTCGAAGGTCACGGCTCAATACCGGGTGCCGGCGGATAGCTGGCTCCTTGCCGAGGCCGGGGGCGGCCGTCCGGCCCTACCGTATGCGGCCGTAAATGAGATCGCCCTCCAGCCCTGCGGTTTTCTGGCCGCCTTCATGGGCTCGGCCCTGCCTTTCGACGGCCCCATGCACTTCCGAAATCTCGGCGGCCGGGCCACGGTGCTGGCCCCGGTGTACGGTGGGGCCGAAGTGGAGACCGAGGCCGAGTTGACCCGCTCCAGCCGCATGGGCGAGATGCTGATCCAGCATTACCGGTTCGTCTGCCGTTCCGGCGGCCGCCCGGTCTATGAAGGGGTGACCCATTTCGGCTTCTTCAGCCCGGAGGCCCTGGACCGGCAGGCCGGCCTGACCGGGGAAGACCCGGCCGGCTGGCCCGGCCCCCCCGATCTCTGGGCCCCCTATCCGGAAGGACCGCTCTGGCCGCGCGGCCGTTGGCGGATGCTCGGCCAGATCGGCCTGGATCTCCGGGGCGGCCCGCAAAACCTGGGCGCGGCCTTCGCCCGGACCACGGTGGATCCCGAAGCCTGGTTCTTCGCGGCCCATTTCCATCAGGATCCGGTCTGGCCCGGCTCCCTGGGGCTGGAGGCCTTTCTCCAGGCCCTCAAGGCTCTGGTCCGGGCCCGCTTCGAACTGGACGACGAGGCGGCGGTCTGGGCCGCGCCGGTTTCGGGCCGGCCCCACGAATGGCTCTACCGGGGCCAGATCACCCCACGCCAGAAGGAGATGACCCTGACCCTGGCGGCCACGGCGGTGGACGAGGCGGGCCGGACCGTCACCGCCGACGGCCTTTTGTTGATCGATGGCCTCCCCATCTACAAGCTGACCGGCTTCACCGTCGGGGCGGCCCCCTCCCGGGCTCCGGCCAGGGCGGGCGCCGTCGCCCCTTCCGGAGCGGCGAAACCGCGCCCGGCGGCCGACCGGACCGCCGCCGCGTCCATTTCGGCGGATCAGCTTCTCATATGGCGGAAAGAGCGGGGCCTCAGTCAGGGGCAACTGGCCAAGCTCATGGGGGTGACCCCCATCTACGTCAGCCTCATGGAGCGGGGCAAGCGCAACGTCAGCCCCCTGATGGCCGAGAAACTGAACCTGATCTTTTCCAACCCCCTGGTCGATACCGGGGAAGTCTCCGACCAGGATTCGGAGATCCTGGCCAAGGGCACCTTGAAGAGCCGGCGGGAGGAGAAGGAGGCCGCGGCCCAGTTGCTGACCCCCGAGCGCCTGCGGGAGCTGCGCCTGGCTCGGGGGCTGAGTCAGAAAAAACTGGCCGACCAGGTCGGGGTGACGGCCACCTTGATCGGCCTCATCGAACTCGGGAAAAGGGGCCTGAGCCTCGGCCTGGCTCAAAAGCTCCTGGCCGCGCTGGAGGAGTAGGGCGGTGCATCATCGGGACCGGATATTGCGGTCGCGGCGGCGGGGTTTGAACCCGGCCAAGATTGTCTTTATCTACGTCCTGGCCTTTCTGCTGGTGGCCTTTCACCAGGCCGGGCGGGTGGCCGAATGGTTCGACGACCTGGCCCTGAGCCACGACGGCCCGGTCTCGGAGACCGCCTTTCACGCGGCGGCCGTGGTCCGCCATTACGTCCTGCCCTACGGCCCGGCCCAGATCAATCAGGCCTGGGACCGGGTGCTGGCCCTGACCGTGACCCGGCCCCGGGTGGCGGCCCGGTCCGGCGCCCGGCCCGGGCCCGTTTTTTCTCCTGAAGCCGGGGCCGAAGGGGCGTCGCCGGGTTCGCCGCCGGGCCGGACCTCTGAAGGCGGGCCGGAAACTCCCGGCGGGGAGCGGCTGGCCCTGGCCCGGCCTTCGACCGACCCCGGCGACCTGGCGGCGCCGGCGCGGGTTTTCAACCCCGGGCGGGTGCTGCTTCTGGGCGATTCGATGATGCTGGAGGGCCTGGGGCCGCAACTGCAGCGGGAGCTGAAAAAAAACGAGGGGCTGACCGTTTTCCGCGACGGCCGTTACGGCACCGGCCTGACCCGGCTGGACAATTTCGACTGGTTGAGCTATTTCGACCAGATGCTCGATAAATACGACCCCGACCTGATCATCATCACCCTGGGGGCCAACGATCCCCAGGATATGGTCGATACCGGCCGGCGCGTGTCGGTGGGCACCGAGGCCTGGAACGCCAACTACGCCGCCCGGGTGGCCGATCTTCTGAGCCGGGCCCGGGACCGGGGCATGTGGGTCTTCTGGGTGGGGCTGCCGGTTATGGGCCGGGAGCCCTACGGCGAGCGGGTGGCCAACATCAACCGGGTGACGGCGGAGGCCTGCGGGGCGGCCGTCAATTGTCGCTTCTGGGACGGCTGGCTGTCGGTGGCCGACGCCGGGGGGCAATACGCCACCTTCCTCCCCGACGGTCAGGGCAAAAGCGTGCGCATCCGGGCCAAGGATTTCATCCATCTGACCGAGGACGGCGGCCGGCTGATGGCCGAAAAGTTCCTGGCCGAAACGGCCGGCTGGGTCGATTACCGGCAGAAAAAGCCGGCCGATGGCGGAGGCCCGGCCGCCCCGGCGGAGCCGGCGCCCCTTCTGGCCCCTTCGGCGGGTGAAAGCGACGAGGGAGCCGCCGCCCCGGCGCCGGTGGTTCAGGAGCGTTTTTTTTCCCGGGCCCGGGGGCGGGAAACGACGTATTTCGTGGCCGCTCCGTCGGCAGCTTCGAAGCGACCCGGGGCGGCTTTTTTGCCGGTGGTCTTCCTGCTCCACGGGGCCTGGGACGGCGGCGGGGACTGGAGCCGGCGCCTGGGCGCCCCGACCCTGGCCGCCTGGGCGGAGCGCTACGGCCTCATCCTGGTCATGCCCGACGGCGAACCCTTCGGCTGGTATCTCGACGGCCGGGAAACGGCCATCGAAACCTACCTGACCGCCGAGCTGATTCCCCACTTTCTGGCCGCCCACCCGGAGGCCGACGGGCGCCGGATGGGTCTGGTGGGTCTTTCCATGGGCGGACACGGGGCCCTGACCCTGACCCTGAAGCATCCGGACCTGTTCAAGGCCGCCGGCTCGCTCAGCGGGGTCACCGACCTGTCGGCCCACGCCGAGGGCGCCCATCCGGTCGACCGGCGATTGCGGATCGACCGGGTGCTGGGTCCGGCCGGGGAGGGGGGGAACCTGTGGCGGCCTTACGGGGCCATGGGCCTGACCGAGGCCCGGCCGGAGGCCTTGGCCGGCCGTCCGCTGATTCTCGGCGTGGGCCGGGACGACCGCCTGACCCTGGCCGAAAACCGGGCCTATCATCAATTGCTGACTGAATTGGGAGTGGAGCACGTCTATCGGGAAACCGTCGGCGGCCACGATTGGGTCTACTGGTCGTCCCAGCTGCCGGTGCAGTTGGAGTTCATGGCCGGGCATCTTCGGGCCCCGGAGGGGGCGGACGCCGGCGCGGCCCCCTCGCGGCTGGGTCGGGAGGGCCGGGGCGAAGGCGCCCCGGCCGCTGAAAAGGGAACGGAGGCGCGGGAGTGACGGTTCTGCTGACTGGGGGACAGGGGTTTTTGGGCGGCCGGATCGCGGATTTTCTGCTCGAGCGGGGGTACGCGGTGCGGGCCCTGACCCGGCGGCCGGCGCCGGAACTGGCCGGGCGCGGAGTGGAGGTGGTCCAGGCCGACCTTCTGGACCTGCCGACCGTGCGGCGGGCGGCCCGGGGGGTGGAAGGGGTCATCCACTGCGCGGCCCGCAGCGGGATCTGGGGCCGGCTGGATGACTATGTGCGGGCCAACACCCTGACCACCGCCAATATCCTCGCCGCCGCCCGCCAGGGGGGGGCCGGCTGGTTCGTTCACACCAGTTCGCCCAGCGTGGCCCACACCGGGCGGCCCCTGGACGGGGTGGACGAGACGGCGCCGTATACGGCCGATCCGGCCCTGCCGTATCCCTATTCCAAAATGCTGGCCGAGCGGCTGGTGTTGGCCGCCGACGAGCCGTCCTTCCGCACCGCCGCCCTGCGGCCCCACCTGGTCTGGGGTCCCGGCGACCCCCATTTCCTGCCCCGGCTGACGGCCCGGGCCCGGGCCGGGCGGCTGTGGCTGTTGCGGTCCACGGCCCTGGTGGACGGCACCTATCTCGACAACGCCGCCGAGGCCCACCTCCTGGCCGCCGAAAAGCTGGCCGCCGGCGGAGAAGAGGCGGCGGCCGTCGGCGGCCGGGCCTATTTCATCGCCCAGGGGCGGCCCATGACGGCGGCTGAACTGATCGGCCGGCTGCTGGCGGCCGTCTCTCCCCCCGGGCGGCCCCTGGCCGCCCGGGGCTTCTGCCCGGCCTGGCTGGGGCTGGCGGTCGGCGCCGGGCTGGAGGCCGTCTGGTCGCTCCTGCGTCTCCGGGGCGAGCCTCCCCTGACCCGGTTCGTGGCCGAGGAACTGACCCTGCCCCACTGGTTCAACCTGGACCGGGCCCGGCGGGAACTGGGCTATCAGCCCCGGGTTTCGTTCGAAGAGGGGCTTCGCCGCCTGGCCGCCCAGGGCAGAGCCCTGGACCCAACTCCGCACCCGCTGCGCTGGACCTGATCGGCCGCAGCGTTTGGGCGGCCGGGACCATCATTGTCGTCAGCCGGGGCTCATCCGGCCGTCCTCCGAAGCATTATTGGTGTTAACGCCAGGCTTTCATCATCTGCTCGTATTGGGACTGATCCGTCTGGCTGGGGCCGGTGGCCTTTCCGGGGCGGGCCGCCGGGGGCGGCGCCGTCACGGCCGGCGGGGAGGCCCCCAGCCCGCCTTCGGCCGCCCAATCCAGCCGGGGATCCACAAACGGCACAAAATAGCCGGGAGTGAAATAGGTCGACTGCTGCCCGTCACTCCAGGCCTGGCCGTCCCGATAGCCTTCCATATACCCATCCCCGTTGTCATCGTCACCGTCGCCGTAGACATACCAGATCGGCTGGTCACAGTAGGGCCGGCAATCCGGATGCGGGCGCGGGTGCGGTGGCCGGGGATGTGGGGGGCGTCTCCCGTCGGGCACGGGCGTCCCGTCGGGCAGGCGGTCGGGGATGATGCCGTAACGCAACGGGTCCGTCGGCCGCATGCCGTAACGCAGCGGATCGGTCGGCTTCATGCCGTATTGGAGGTCTTTCAGGGTCGTCTGGCGCTCCGGTCTGCCCGGCCGGTCAGGCCGGTCAGGTCGGCCGGGACGATCGGGACGATCGGGCCGTGAAGGGGATGGAGCGGGCGAACTGGTGTCGCTCTTCATCGGCCTGGCTTTGAGGCCGCTTCCCGCTCTGGCGCCGCTCTGGGCGGCCGCCGGCGCGGAGACCGAAAAAAATATCAGCGTCAATATGGCTATCAGTCGGTACATGGCTTCACTCCTTAACGTTGCGGGCCCGTTCCCGTGGAAGTCGAAAATCGGCTTCATGAGCGGCCGCCTTAAGATAGAGTATATCAGATTTTTTGTGTTTTTTCCCGAACCCGCCTCAAATCACCCGAACTTATCATCCGGAGATGAATGGGGCGCCTCTTCGGATTTTTATTTGCGGCCCGGAACGCAAAGTCCTTGACGGGCGTGGCGCGGTGAGGCAAAATACACGCACCATGGGGCGGTATCCGCAACAACTGGTTAGTATCCTTCGAGAAGAGCGCACGAGGAGCGTTTATGAAAATCGGGTGTCCCAAAGAACTCAAAGACAATGAAAACCGCGTGGGGTTGACTCCCAACGCCGTTTGGGCCTATGTGGAGGCCGGCCACGAAATCCTGGTTGAAAGGGGGGCCGGGGAGGGCTCGGCCGTCAGTGATGAGGAATATACCCGGGCCGGGGCCCGGCTGACCGATTCGGCCGCCGAGGTCTGGGCCTGGGCGGATATGATCGCCAAGGTCAAGGAACCGCTGCCCGAGGAATACGGCCTGATGCGGGAAGGCCAGATCGTTTACACCTATTTTCATTTCGCGGCCAACGAAGAACTGCTCCGGGCCTGCCTGGAACGCCGGATCATCAGCCTGGCCTACGAGACGGTGCAGGAAGGCCGCTCGCTGCCGCTGCTCAAACCCATGAGCGAGGTGGCCGGCCGCATGTCGAGCCTGATGGGCGCTTTCTATCTGGCCAAGACCCAGGGCGGGCGCGGGCTTCTGCCGATGGGCGTGCCGGGTGTGCCCCCGGCGGAAGTGGTGGTGCTGGGCGGCGGCGTGGTGGGCACCAACGCGGCCTATACCGCGGCCGGCCTTCAGGCTCAGGTGACCATCCTGGACGTCAACCTGGCCCGCCTGGAATACCTCGACTCGGTCATGCCGGCCAACGTGGTCTGCGTCTACAACGACCCGCTTAACCTGGAGACCTATCTCCGGCGGGCCGACATCGTCATCGGGGCGGTGCTGGTGCCCGGAGCCAAGACTCCCCGGCTGGTGCGGCGGGAGCATTTGAAGATGATGAAGCCCGGCAGCGTCATCGTGGATGTGGCCATCGACCAGGGCGGCTGCTTTGAGACCTCGTGCCCCACCTGCCACAGCGATCCGGTCTACGTGGTGGACGGGGTCATCCACTACTGCGTGGGCAACATGCCCGGCGCCTACGCCCGGACCTCCACCTTTGCCCTGGGCAACGCCACCTTGGGTTACGGCCTCCCGGTGGCCAACCTGGGCCTGGAGCGGGCCGCCCGGGAATGCGAGGCTCTCCGTCACGGGGTGAACACCTATAAGGGCGCCATCACCTATAAAGCCGTGGCCGAGGCCTTCAACCTGATGGACCGCTACACCCCGGTGGAGATGGTGATTGGCTGACCTTTTCAAAAAGGATGACCCGACATATAAAAAAGCCCCCCGGCTTACAGCCGGGGGGCTTTTTCGATCAGGCGGCAAGGATTACTCCACCACCAGCTTCTGGCCTTCGCCCCGGCCGAAGGTCTCCGGGGCGTACATTTCCTCGGCCTTGGGGCCGGGGGTCAGGTAGGTCCCGACCGTGACCGCCCGGGCCAGGTAGGAGAAGGTGTAAACCCCGGCGTTGACATGGTCGGCATAGACGGCCACCCGGTCGGGCCAGATTTCCTGGTGGTTGTACCAGTAGCGGCTCCAGCGGTTTTCGTCGTCGCCGCCTTCATTGACCAGGCCCAGGAGGCTGAGGTCGGCGTCGCCGAGGTTGAAGTTGACCGGCTCCAGGCCGGCCGGGACCCGGTCTTCCAGCACCAGGCTGTGGCGCGGGGCCGGGACCATCATGGTCACCGAAACCCGGACCAGGTCGCCGCGTTTAAATTGTTCGGCCCCCGGGCCGCCGGCCTGCGGAGAGACCACGGTGAAGGAGCGCGACAGCATGAAGCCCCCGCTGGTGGCCGCCGAGAGATCGGGCTCGGTCGGGGCGGTCTGGAGCCTCAGGGAGGCCCAGGCCTGGCCCTGGCCCTCCATTTTGTAAATGACGGCCGGGTTCTCGGCGGGCACGGCGCTGAGCGGCGCCGAGCCGACCACCGGCGGATCGGTGAAGGCCTTGAAGTGGGCCTGGGCCAGGGTGGTCGAGCCCAGGAGGGCGGTGATGTTCAGGTCGGGGCGGCCCGGTTCCATGGTCCGGACATACCGGGACAGGGCCGTCAACACCACGGCGTTGTTCTGGGTGGTGCCGAAGTGGCCGGCGCGGCTGGCCTCGACCAGCCCCCGGACCAGACCCGGGATGAGATCATGCCGGGGCGCGGTTTCACACAGGGCGGTGAGGGCCATGGCCGAGGTGCGGACGGAGCTGGACCAGATTTCCGGCGTGGCCACCTTCGGCTCCACCAACTGGACCTGGCCGGCGCTGACCTGGAGGTATTTGTCCCACATCGGCAGAAGCGTCTTGATCCGCGGGTCTTGCCCTTGGGACTGGAAGTTGATGGCCCGGACCAGGTTGACCAGCTCGAACAGGCCCAGTTTCTGGCGTTCGTTGTAGCTGACTTCGGTATAGGCGGCCACGTTTTCGCCGGCCCGGCTCAGCATGGCCAGGGCGTAGCTCTTGGTCTCGCGGATCGCCGTTTCCGAATACCAGGACGGCCAGTTCTGGAAGTCCCCGCTCAGGGCGTTTTTGAGAAAGCTGGTCACCCGGCCGATGAGGGCCGGATCGGGCGCTTCGAATCCGTCCTCCCGGGCCGACAGGAGGAAATCCAGCACGTAGGCCGAGAGGTAGACCGAGCGGGTCGACCAGTTGTAGTTGTCCGGCCAGTAGTTGTAGCCGCCGCCGTGTTCCCACTGGTTCAGCTTGGCCAGGAGGGACTGGACGTTTTTGCGGGCCCGCTCCTGCCTGGCCTGGTCGTCGGCCCCGGGCAGCCGGTCTTTCAGGCGCAGCCACAAAAGGTTGCCGTAGCCCCGGGAAGTGGCCTGCTCCACACAGCCGTGGGGATAGGCCAGCAGCCAGTCGAAGGGTTCGCTCAGCACCCCCACCAGGCTCGGCGACAGTTCCAGCTTCACCCCACCCCGGCCGAGGTCGAGGCCCGGGGCCAGGGCCAGGTCGGTGCGCCATTCGCCGCCGGTGATCCGCTCGTAGGAGGCTTGGGTGGTCAGGGGGTTGGGGGGCGAAACCGGGATGGCGAATTCCACGCTGTCGCTGTCCCCGCCCATGGCCACGGTGAAATGGAACTTGGCCGTGGCCGAAGGGCCGGCCTTGACCTTGAAGCCGACCTCCCGGCTTTCGCCCGGTTTGAGGCTCACGCTTTTTTCCTGAGTTTCGTCAAGCGCGGTGAAATTGTCTCCGGCCAGGGTCACCTTGGCTTCCCCGGCCTTTTTCCCGCGGTTGGTGACCACCATGGCGGCCACGAATTCATCGCCCACGCCGGCATAGTTGGGCAGGGCCGACCGGGCCAGCAGATCCCGGGTCACCAGGACCGAACTCTGCCCGGTGCCGGTCAGGCGGCCGTGCCCGGTGGCCACGGCGTATATTTTAAACGTGGTCAGGTTCTCGGGCATTTTCATTTTGACTTTGGCCCGCCCCTGGTCGTCCAGGGTCACCCGGGGCTCGAACCAGGCCAGGGCGGCGAAGCGGCGGCGCACCCCGTCCGGGCCGCCGAAGGCCGCGGCCAAGGCTTCCCCGCCGCCGCCGCCGGGGCTCCCGCCTTTCAGGCCCAGGGTCTGGCGGCCGATGAGGCTGACGAGGTTGTCGGCCGTCTGGACCAGAAGCGGCTGGTTCCGGTGATACTGGCGCTCGGGGAAGTAGCTTTCGGCCCCGGCCAGCTGGATGACCGCCGCGTCGGCGGCGATCAGAGCCACTTCGGCCTCCGCGAAGGGTTTCCCCTGGGCGTCGGTGACGGCCAGGGCCACTTCCACTTCCCCGCCGGGGCCGACTTCGGCCAGGTCGGGGGTGACGGCGACTTTCAGCAGATCCTTCTTCGAGGGCACTTTCAATTCAGTATAGCCCAGGCGGATGGCGGGCTTGCCGAAATCCATCCCCTTTTCGTCCAATTTGTCGGCGATGCGGCCCCGGGACAGCAGCACCGAGACGAAGACGTTGGGGGCGTCCTCCTCGGCGAGCGGCACCTCCAGAATCGGGGTCTGGCTGTCGATGGTGAAGACCTGGGAGCGGCGCACGCCGGCCCGCTCGACGGTCAACAGGCCCTGGCCCTCCTCGAAGGGGCTCTGGACCAGGATGCGGGCCGTCTGGCCGGGCTCGTACTCCTTGCGGTCCGGCACCAGGGTCAGGCGGTCGTCGTTGTCCATCTCCCAGCCCACCGGGCCGGAACCGCTGACGTAAAAGCCGCAGGCGGCCTCGTTCGGGCGGCCTTTATCGTCTTTGATTTCGGCCAGCACCCAGTAGTAGCCGGGTTTTTCCGGCGTCACTTCCAGTTCCGTCGGCAGTTTGCCGCTGGTGAGTTCCCGGCTGGAGACCTTCTCGTCCACCCGGCGGGAGACATATTCATAGGCCGCGCCGGCGGTCTTGCGGCGCACGTTCTGCCAGACCCGGCGGTAGACGGTGGCGGTTATCTTTTGGCCGGGCACCAGGCGCCCCTCCCGGTCGGCGGCGATGACCTTGAGTTTGTAAGGCCGGTTGGCCTCGGTCACGAAATTGTCGCTGAAAAGGCCGGCGTAGAGATCGGCCGGGTGGGCCAGGAACATGGCGTTGGCGGACACCTGGCGTTGGTCGACGTCGGTGACGGTGAAATAGAGGCCGTAGTTCCGGGGGGCCGGTTTCTGGTCGGGTTCCGGAGTCAGCTTGAGGGGAAAGGTCAGGCGGCCTTCCCGGTCCAGGGTGGTTTCGTCGGAGGCCACGGTGGTGGAAGGTTCGCTGTAGTCGTAATAATCGGAGGCGTCATCCTCCCCGATCGGGGAAAAGGGATTGGTGACGCTGTAGACGGAGAAATCCCCCGGCAGACTGAAATCGAGGGCCGGGCTGGAGTTGACGCTGTAGCGGACCGGCTGCCCGGCCACCGGGGCGCCGAAATGGTAGTCGGCCTGAGCCCGGACCTGGACCTCATCGCCGGCGACCGCGTTTTTGGGCAGCTCATCGATTTTGATTTCAAAGGCCGGCGGGCGGTAGGTCATGACCAGGAAGCCGCCGAGGTACTGGAAGTCCTCCTCGCCCTCCCGGCCGGTCTGAACCGTCCAGTGGCCCAAAGAAGCGTCGGCCGGGATGGTCAACTCGTGGGTGGCCGTGCCGAAGGGGCCGACTTCCAGGGTGGCGCTGTCCACCACGTCGTTCTGCCCGTCGCGAATTTCCACCCGCAGCCGCTTGGCGGTCAGGTCCTTCAGTTTTTCGCCGTCGCTCTCCCGGGCGATGATCTTGAACTTGGCCGTCTCCCCGGGTTTGTACAGGGGCAGGGCGTTCAGGAGCCAGTTGCTTTCGGCCGTTTCCCGGCCCAGGGCGTCGCCGTATTCCACGTTCCAGCGCCAGGTTTCCAGGCCGTCGTTCCAGTTGACGTTCCACAGGGCCATCTGGGGGCCGGCGGAGCGGGCGTCGTCCCCGGTCTCCCGGCCGGCGGCCCGGGCCACCACGAAAATGTTCGGTTCCTGGCCCGCCAGTTGTTTGACCAGGGCCCGGGTGCCGGGCAGTTCGGCCAGGCCCGAAGCGTCGCTCCGGCCGCTCCAGAGCTGCCGGCCTTCGGCGTCGCGCAGTTCCAGGTCCACTCCGGGCCAGGCTGTCCCCTTGGCCAGATCGGTCACCCAGATCAGAGACGAAGCCGGGCCCACCTTGACGGCCAGGCCGAGGTCGGAGACCTGGATCATGCGGAAGCTGTGGTGTTGGCGCGATTCATTGTCGGAGTCGGTGGTCGTCCAGGCCGACCGGAGATACAGGAAACGGTCCCGGATATCTTCGCCGAACAGCTTTTTCAGATCCAGCGCCACCACCGTCCGGCCGTCGCGGGCGCCCCGGGGCACGGGCAGGGTCACGGTTTTCGGGGTCAGCCGGCCGAGCGCCTCCTCCGCCGACTCGACGTCGCCGTAGTATTCCGGGGTGAATTCGGCGGCGGCGAGGAACTTGATGGCCTGCTCGGCGGTCAGGGCATACCCCGCGACCTGGGCTTCCTTAATATTGCTGGCCGCCAGGCGCAGCACGGGGTCGGAAGCCGTCTCCAAAAGGCCGTAGGTGTCGCCCAGTTCCAGGTAGGTCGGGTATTCCCCGGTCTTGAATTTTTTGGTGAAGGTCTTCCCCAGGGACTGGCCGAAGACGTCCCGGGCCGCGCCGTCCACGGTCAGGGTGTATTCGGTGCCGGCCTTGAAGCCGCCCTGGATGAACAGGTAGTCCTGGAGGCCGGAGACGTCTTCGAGGTCCTCGGCCGTGGCTTCGGACTGATCGGCCTCCGGGGTTTCGCCCGGGGTCGCGGGCTGGGCATCGCGGACGTAAAACTTGCGCAGGGCGCTGAGGTCATAACCCTGGTCGATGCTGATCAGGGGCAGCACCTTGGCCAGGTCCACCGCGTTGGAAAAATGGAGGTACAGGCCGCTTTCCGGGTCCACCGGCCGGTCGGCGGGGCCGTCGAGGCTGATCGTCAGGGGGCCGTAGGTGGCGCCCTGGGCCAGGACCAGCTCCGGCGCGGGTTTGGGGCCGGCCAGCGATATGACTCCCGCCTCCAGCGTCAACCGGTATTTGACGTTCCGGGGCAGTTTTTCCTTGGGTTGGAAAATGAAAACGGTGTCCAGGCCGTCTTTGCGGGGTTCGGCCAGCGCGGGCACGGCCTGTTCCGCGCCGCCGTCCGGGTCGGAGTAGACAAAGCGGGCCTTGGCGGCCAGGCTGGCCGGGTCGGGCGGCTGGTTGAAGCTCACCCGCCACTCGGGCCGCAGGGCCTGGTCTTCATCGAGGGGGCTGGAGTTGGTCTGATAGACCGAAGGGGCCTCCAGGTCGGGCAGGCTGATGCGGATGGTCCGCTCCCCGGCCACGGTCGCCCCCGACAGAGCGGTGAGGACCGCCGGGTTCAGGCGGGCCGTGAGGTCCAGGCTGCCGGTCAGGGGCTTTTGGGGCACGAAAGCCAGGGTATACTGGTTCAGCCAGAGGCATTCGCCTTCCAGGGGCGGCTCGACGACCAGGGCGCCCTCGGGCACCCGCCGGTAGTCGCCCAGGGCCACCATGGGCTGGTTGAACATGGCCACCACCTGGTTCAGCTTCTTCACCGCGCCTTCAGGGCCGAAACGCAGCACTTCCAGGGCCTGGCCTTCCGGCACGGGAGCGCCCTGGTTCTTGGCCGGCACCATGGTGGATTTCGGCGCTTCGGCGGCTTCCGGGGCCGGTTGGCCGGCCGGGGCTGATTGCTCGGTCGGGGGGCGTTCTTCCTGGCAGGCGACCAGGAAAATGGACAGAAGGAGGACGACGCTCCAGGCGAGGCGGCGGAAAGCGTGGCGTGGCATACTGATGACCCCTTTGGTGGCTTTGGAAATCAAAATTTTCCCGCCGGGGCGCCGGAAAGGCCCGGCGGGGAAGATTCTTGCATCTTCAAAGATATACCAGTTTTCAGTATAACACAAATGGAGTTTTGATGGATTCGGGGGGGTGAGGCTGAAGGTTCCGGCTTTCAAAACAGGCGGGTTTCGCCGTCCCGGCCCAGGGATTCCATTTCCTCGATGGAGGGTAGGGCTTCCAGGCTCGGCAGGTCGAAGGTTTCCAGGAATTTCCTGGTGGTGCCGTACAGGATGGGGCGTCCGGGCAGGTCCTTGCGGCCGGCCATCCGGATCAGTTCCTTTTCCAGAAGGACCCTGATCATGCCGCCGGCGTCGACCCCCCGGATCTTCTCCACCTCGGCCCGCAGGACGGGCTGGCGGTAAGCGATGATGGCCAGGGTCTCCAGGGCCGCCCGGGACAGCCGGGCCGGGGATTTCTTCTTCAGCCTGAGGGCGTAGGGGGACAGTTCCGGCCGGGTGCGGAACTGGAAGCCTCCGGCCACGGGCCGCAGAACGAAGGCCCGCCCCAGTTCCTCGTATTCATTAATGAGTTCATCCAGCACCCGGGCCAGGCGGTCCGGCGGGATCTCCTCCTCGAAGGCTTGGGCCAACCGGTCGAGGGACAGTGGTTCGTCGGCCACGAACAGGAGCCCTTCGATGATGGTTTTGAGAGACGGAGCGGTCATGGTCGGCAACCTCGGTCAGTCCGGCGGGGTTCATCGCCAACCACCTTTATAATGCCCCGAGCCCCCGTTTTCAAGTAAATTTTCGGCCCCCGCCGAACGGGCGGGCCGGTCGACTTTTAGGGCGGGAGGGGGGCAGGGGACGGGGAAGCCCTTGCAAAATGAAATTAAATCATTAAATTATACATTGACAGTGCGGCTGGAGGCCCGGGGGCCGCGCTTTTTTTTAAAAGTCTTCCATATGTCTTCAGAATAGGGCTTGACAAAAAATGGAAATGTGCTAAATTCATCTAAACAACAAAAGAGAGGTTGGGCTGACTCGGGCCGAAGTGCGCTTCGGTTTACGCTTGGTGTTTACTTCGGCGACGATGGGCGAGTGTATTTTCTGCGGAATGGACGGCTTTTGGCGAAGGCCGCGGGCGGCCGGTTCGAAAGTCTGTGGGGATTGGGTGGCGCCGGGCGTTTCGGCGATGAGATTCGGCGGCTGGCGCGAAGGTTGACCACCGCCGGCTTTTGATTGGAGAACGGTGCTCCGCGCCGGGTGATGAGCGGTTTTCAGAGTTTCCCATGAAGTCTGTTTCGTTATAGAATACCAGCCTTATTGCGCCGGCGGGCGCGATAAGGTTTTTTTGTCCGAATGCCTTTGAAAATCCGGCCGGGCGAGGCCGATCGCCCCGGCCGGTTTGATAGAATATTTAAGATTGATTCTCAAGTAAGCGGCCATAGATAATATATGGCCAATCCGGAAAACCATCGTCAGGCCCTAGACCAAAAGCGCCTGCAGAACAGACCCCCGAGGAGGTAGAACATTGGCCTTTCAGATTCCGACCGTTAAATATAGCGGCAAAATCAATGAAGTTCCCGTTGGCTCCAGCAAAGTGACCGTGGGCGGGCAGAACGCCTACAGCTTCCACGCGTTTGAAGGCACTTTCCCCAACAAGCCGAAAATCGCCCTCGACGTGTGGGATTGCGATCCCGGCGAAGAAATGCCGGCCGCCCTGGCCGAGGCCTTCAAGGGCGTGACCAGCGATCCGGGCGCCTGGGCCAAGAAGTGCGTGGAATATGGCGCCGATATGGTGGTTCTGCACCTGAAGAGTTCTGACCCCAACGATCAGAACACCGGCCCGGCCGAGGCGGTGGCCAACGTTCAGAAGGTGCTCGACGCGGTCAGCGTGCCCGTCATCGTCTTCGGCGTGGACAACAAGGACAAGGACGTTGAGACCCTGTCGGCCGTCGCCGAGAAGTTCGCCAACAAGAATCTGATTCTGGGTCCGGTCACCGACAAGAACTACAAGCAGATCGGCGCCCAGGCCCTGGCCTACGGCCACACGGTCATCGCCCGTTCGCCCATCGACGTCAACCTGGCCAAGCAGCTCAACATTCTGCTGACCGGCCTGGGGCTGCCCCTCACCAAGATCATCATCGATCCCACCACCGGCGGCCTGGGCTACGGCATGGAATATGGCTATTCGGTCATGGAGCGTATCCAGATGGCCGCTCTGGTGCAGCAGGACGATAACCTGCAGCAGCCGATGATCAGCTTTTTCGGCGAGGATATCTGGAAGTCCAAGGAAGCGAACCTTCCGACCTCCGAAAACCCGCAGTTGGGCGACGCCGCCTGCCGCGGTATCCTGATGGAAGTGACCGAAGCCATCGCCGTGATGCACGCCGGCGTCAGCATCGTCGCCATCCGCCATCCTGAGTCCCTCAAGATCATCCGCCAGTATATCGACCTGGCCTATGACGGCGGCGCGGTGAGCGGCGACCTGCCCAAGGTGCCGGTGACCCAGTTCTAAGGCCCCGAAGGGGCGTTGGCCGCCGCGACCGGGCCCGCCCGGGTTGCGGCGGCCGGGATGAAGGATCAACCCCTTCGTTCCCTTTTATCCGCGCGTCGGGATTTCCGGGGAATCCGCCCCCGGCGGTCCCGGCGGTTGGATGCGCGGTTCGTTCGAGTCGGAGGCTCAATCGCCTCCATGCTTTATAATTATGAACCGGCCGGTGGCCGGTTCGGCCCTTCCCCCGCCAACCGCCGGAGAACCTGGCTCGATCCTACCTCTCTAAGGAGTCTGAATTATGAGCGAAAAAGAAAAAAAAGCGACTGCGGCCCCCGCGGCCTCCAAGCCGACCGAGACCGTGGCCGATCGTATTATTGGTGAACTTGACCGGGTCCATTGCCGGATTCCCAAGTATTAAGCGGGCGGCTTCGAGGCGGGCTCCCGCCCGGCCGCCCTCCCCGGGAGGCCGGAATGGCGCCGAACGGATCCCGTTCGGCGCTTATATACACGCCGACCAGCCGACCGACCGCCTTCGCGCGGGAGGCGGCGACAGCCTATGAAAGGCAAGCGCCGTCTATGAAAGACGGAATGTGACTCGTTGAAAGGAGTTCCTCATGTCTGAAGATAAAAAGGCGGTCCCGGAGGCCGTCAGCAGCGACAAGGCGACCATAAAGATGCTGCAGGTCGCCCAGTCCAGAGGTCAGGAGACCATTTTTGACCGGGCCGTGAAAATGAAGCCCTGTAATATAGGCACCGAGGGTATTTGCTGCAAGGTCTGTTCCCAGGGTCCCTGCCGCCTGCCCCTGACCAAGGCCATCAAAGAAGGCACCGAACCCGACACCCGGATGGGCCTGTGCGGGGCCACCCCGGAAACCATCGCCGCCCGTAACCTGGTGCGGATGATCGCCGCCGGCTGCGCCGCCCACTCCGACCACGGCCGGGGCGTCACCGAGACCTTCCGGGCCATGGCCTATGGCGAAGCCAAAGACTACACCATCAAAGATGAAATCAAGCTGAAGGAAGTGGCCGGCTATTTCGGCATCCCCGTCACCACCACCGAGGGCGACGTGGAAACCCCCCGCGACAAGTGGGACATCGCCCGGGAAGTGGCCGATGTGGCTCTGGGCCAGTGGGGCCAGCAGCAGGGCCGGATGATCTATCTCGAACGCGCTCCCCAGGGCACCCAGGACCGCTGGATCAAGCAGAACGTCTGGCCCCGCGGCATCGACCGGGAAGTGGTGGAAATCATGCACCGCACCCATATGGGCGTGGACCAGGATTACCACAACCTTCTGCACCAGGGCGCCCGCTGCTCCCTGGGCAACGGCTGGGGCGGCTCGATGATGGCCACGGACCTGCAGGACATCATGTTCGGCACTCCGTATCCCACCACCGGCAACATCAACCTGGGCGTCCTGTCCCATAACAAGATCAACATCATCGTCCACGGGCACGACCCGCTGCTTTCCGAAATGATCGTGGCCGCGGTTCACACCCCGGACATGATCGAATATGCCAAGGCCCAGGGCGCCGACGGCTACGTGGTGGCCGGCATGTGCTGTACGGCCAATGAAATCCTGGTGCGTCACGGCATGCCCATCGCCGGCGACTATCTGCAGCAGGAACTGGCCGTGGTCACCGGGGCCGTGGAAGCCATGGTGGTCGACGTTCAGTGCATCATGGAGAACCTGGCCAACATCGCCCAGTGCTATCACACCAAGTTCATCACCACCATGCCCATCGCCAAGTGCGCTTCCGGTCTGAACACCGTTCACATCGAATTCGAAGAGCACCACGCCATGGAGAAGGCCAAGGAAATCATCAAGCTGGCGGCTGACAACTTCAAGAACCGCGGCCAGGTCAACATCCCCAGCGAGACCAACAAGATGGTGGTGGGCTTCTCCACCGAGGCCATCAAGTATCACCTGGGCGGCACTTTCCGCGGCTCCTTCGTGCCCCTGAACGACAACATCATCAACGGCCGCATCCGCGGCGTGGTCGGCGTGGTCGGCTGCAACAACGCCCGCGTCGAGCATGATGAAGTGCACATCGCCCTGATCAAGGAACTGATCGCCAACGACTGCATCGTCCTGACCACCGGCTGCTCGGCCATGGCCTGCGGCAAGGCCGGTCTTCTGACTCCGGAAGCGGCCGCCGTCTACGCCGGCCCGGGCCTGGCCGAAGTCTGCGAAACCGTGGGCATCCCGCCGGTTCTGCACATGGGCGCCTGCGTCGACAACTCCCGCATCCTGACCGCGGCCGCTGAAGTGGTCAAGGCCGGCGGCCTGGGCAAAGAGCTGGCCGACCTCCCGGCCGCCGGCGCGGCCCCGGGCTGGATGAGTGAAAAAGCGGTGGGCATCGGCCAGTACTTCGTCACCTCCGGCGTGTATGTCATGCTGGGCGTGCCGCTGCCGATCTATGGCGCTCCCAAGCTGGTCCACCTCCTGGAAACGGAGATGGAGGATCTGTATGGCGGCAAGTGGGCCTATGACCCCGATCCGGTTTCCGCCGCCCATAAGATCATCGCTCATATCGACAAGAAACGCGCCGCCCTGGGCATCGACCAGGCCCGCGAACGCGTCCTGATGGATATGGCCGATCGTCAGAAGATTGAAGCCGCCTAAGCCAGCCCAAAGGCGCGCGGCACGAAGCCGCGCGCCATCCCAGCCGAAAGGGAGAAAAACGAAAGATGTCGAAACTCGTAGCATTTGCCGCCATTCAAGGCGCTTACAATATCGTTCAGAAAGCTGAAGGCAAGTATAAAAGGGCCCTGGAAAAATACGGCCCCGAGCAGAAGTTGGAATTCCCCAACACCGCCTATTATCTGCCGATCATCTATTCTCTGCTGGGTATCCCGGTCAAGACCCTGGCCGACGCCAAGAAGCCCCTGGACGTCTGCCGGTCCCTGTTGCCCCCGCACGTGAAGATCCAGAACCACCTGCCCTACCTCGGGCCCTTGCTGGATGCCGGCATGGCCGCCATCCTGGCCGAGGAAATCGTGGAAGCCATCCGCTACGTCGAAGACCCTGACTTCTATCTGGTCAGCGAAGACGTGGATCTGGAAAACGGCAAGATCTGGCTCGGCGCGGCCGAGGACACCGTCTTCCGTAAACGCGGCGTCCAGTTCGTCGACGGCTCGGCCCCCGGCTTCGTGGCCATCGTCGGCGCCGCCCCCAACCCGGAAATCGCCAAGCAGATCGCCCTGGAATACCAGAAGCGGTCCATCTACACCTTCATGTGCGCCCACCAGGGCGGCACCACCTTCACCGAGCAGCTGATCGAAGCCGGCGTGGAAGTGGGCTGGAACACCCGCCTGGTGCCCTTCGGCCCCGACATCTCGGCGGCCGTCTTCGCCCTGGGTTTCGCCAACCGCGCGGCCATGGCCTTCGGCGGCGTCAAGCCCGGCGACTACCAGAAGATGCTGCTGTATAACAAAGACCGCATCTTCGCCTTCGTCAACGCCCTCGGCGAAGTCAACGCCGAATGGGCGGCCAACGCGGCCGGCTGCGTCAACTGGGGTTTCCCGACCCTGGCCGACACCGACATTCCGGAGATCCTGCCGACCGGCGTGTGCACCTACGAACACGTGGTGGCCAACGTCGGGTACGACGAGATGGTCCAGCGTTCGGTGGAAGTCCGCGGCCTGAAGACCAACGTCACCACCATCGACATCCCCATGGCCTACGGCCCGGCCTTCGAAGGCGAGCGCATCCGCAAGGGCGACATGTACGTCGAAATGGGCGGCGCCTCCAAGACTCCCACCGTGGAGTGGGTGACCACCCTGCCGATGGACAAGGTCGAGGACGGCAAGGTCGAGCTCATCGGTCCCGATCTGTCCACGGTCAAAGAGGGCGGTTCGCTGGCTCTCGGCATCAAGATCGAAGTGGCCGGCCGCAAGTTCCAGGAAGACTTCGAACCCATCCTGGAACGCCAGGTCCACCACCTCCTGAACTACGCCCAGGGCCTGATGCACACCGGCCAGCGCGACATCGGCATGCTGCGCGTCTCCAAGGAGGCCATGGCCAAGGGCTTCAAGATGGAGCACCTCGGCGTGATTCTCCACGCCAAGCTGCACCAGGACTTCGGCGCGGTCTTCGACAAGATCCAGGTCAAGATCTACACCGACACCAAGGAAGTGGAAAAGCTCCGCGACCAGGCCCGGCACGTCTACACCGTGCGCGACGCCCGCGTGGAGAACATGACCGACGAGACCACGGACATCTACTACAGCTGCACCCTGTGCCAGAGCTTCGCGCCCAACCACGTCTGCGTGGTCAGCCCGGAGCGGACCGGCCTCTGCGGCGCGTATAACTGGATGGACTGCAAGGCCAGCTACGAGATCAACCCCACCGGCCCCAACCAGCCCATCGAAAAGGGCGACGTGCTCGACACGCGGCTCGGCATCTATGCCGGCGCCAACGACTTCGTGTCCAAGGCCTCCCGCCAGGCCGTCAACAACGTCTGCTTCTACAGCCTGATGAACGACCCCATGACCACCTGCGGCTGCTGCGAGTGCATCGCCGCGGTGCTGCCGAGCTGCAACGGCGTCATGACCGTGCATCGCGACTACACCGGCGAGACCCCCATCGGCATGAAGTTCTCCACCCTGGCCGGTGAAATGGGCGGCGGCGCCCAGAGCCCCGGCTTCGTGGGCCACGCCAAGTACAACATCGTCCAGAAGAAGTTCCTCCTCGGCGACGGCGGCCTCCTGCGCATGGTCTGGATGCCCAAGAGCCTGAAAGAGGAACTGAAGGAGCGGCTGGAAGCCCGCGGCAAAGAGATGGGCATCCCCGACCTGTATGACCGCATCGCCGATGAGACCGTCGGCACCACCGAAGAGGAGATCCTGCCCTTCCTGACCGAGAAGCAGCATCCCGCTCTGACCATGGACAGCATCCTGGGTTAATTGAAACCCCGGGATTCGGGGCGGCCCGCACCGAAAGGGCCGCCCCGCTCTCCGCAGCGGCACCATAAAGCCGTTTCGGAGCCGGCCCCGGCGATTCCCGGTTTGATCCAGACGGGCGTTTCCGCCAACCGCCGGCGATATTCATCTTCCGCCTCCGGGCGACCAGTTCCCGAAGGGTCGAGCGATAGTCGCTCCGCCCGTATTTAATACACCACTTGAGGAGTAAACCAATGGCTCTGACCGGTATTCAAATCTTCAAAATGCTGCCGGGCACCAACTGCAAGAAGTGTGGCGCCGCCACCTGTCTGGCCTTCGCCATGAACCTGGCTTCTGGCAAGGCTGAGTTGGATTCCTGCCCCGATGTTTCCGCCGAGTCCCGCGAAAAGCTGTCCGCCGCTTCCGCGCCTCCCATTCGTCCCCTGACCATCGGCTCCGGCGCCACGGCGACCAAGATCGGCGGCGAGACGGTTCTTTTCCGCCATGAAAAGACCTTCTACAATCCCACCGGCATCGCCGCGATGATCAACGACAGCGAGTCCGACGCCGACATCGCCGCCAAGGTCAAGCGCTTCCAGAAGCTGCAGTATGCCCGCGTCGGCCTGAACCTGCGCCCCGAGCTGGTGGTGGTCAAGGGCGGCGCCCGCCTGGCCGAAGCGGCCAAGGCCGTGGTGGACAACAGCGACCTGTCCGTCGTTCTCTACAGCGAAGACGCCGCCGCCCTGAAGAAGGCTGCCGACGCCCTGGCCGGCAAGAATCCCCTGATCGGGCCGGCCACCATGGCCAACTGCGACGCCGTGGCCAAAGTGGCCCTGGAAGCCAAGGCCCCGGTCTGGCTGAAGGCCGCCAATATGGACGAAGTGGCCGAGCTGACCAAGAAGCTCACCGCCGCCGGCCTGAAGGATATCGTCATCGACTCCGGCGCCCGCACCATCAAGGAAGCCTTCACTGACTCCGTGGCCATCCGTCGGGCGGCCCTGGGCGGCAACCGCGACTACGGCTTCCCCACCATCGCCTTCCCGGCTGAGATCACCGACAACCTGGCCATGCAGACCGCCGTGGCCGCGGCCCTGATCGCCAAATACGCCGGCGTGGTGGTGTTGTCCGACCTGGACGGCGCTTCGGTCTTCCCCCTGCTTCTGGAACGGCTGAACATCTTCACCGACCCGCAGCGGCCCATGACCGTGGTGCAGGACATCTACCCCATCAACAACCCCGACGAGAACAGCCCAGTCCTGGTGACCACCAACTTCTCGCTGACCTACTTCATCGTCTCCGGCGAAGTGGAAGGCAGCCGGGTGCCTTCGTGGCTGCTGATCAAGGATGCCGAGGGTCTGTCGGTCTTGACCGCCTGGGCCGCCGGCAAGTTCTCCGGCGACGACGTCGGCCAGTTCATCAAGAAGAGCGGCATCGAACAGAAGATCAAGCACAAATCCGTGATCATCCCCGGCTATGCCGCCTCCATTCTCGGCGACATGGAAGAGGAACTGCCCGGTTGGAAGGTCTCGATCGGCCCGCGCGAAGCGGCTCACCTGCCCAAGTTCCTGAAGGATTACAAGACTTCCTGACCTCTTTCAGGATCGGCCCCGACCACGCTTTCACCTGTGTGGCCGGGGCCTTGAGTGTTATGACCGGCCTTTTCGGACGGCCCGGACCCCTAAAAGGGCGAAGGGCCGCCCAAGCCGCATTCCGATTCCGCGGCGGCCGGGAGCAAGTTTCAACCACCACCGACCTTTCTCATTACGAACAACCGGGAGGAGATACTAATGGCTGAAAACCGCATGGTCACCATCGCTGAAAACCTTAACGTCATCAATAAAGGCATCGGCGCCGCTTTCAAGGAAAAAGACCCCAAGCCCGTCCGGGCCATGGTCGAGAACATTCTCAAGGCCGACCCGGATTATGTCGACATCAACCTGGGGCCCGCCCGCAAGAACGGCGAGGAATTGATGCCCTGGGTGGTCGGCCTGGTTCAGGAAGTCACCGACAAGCCGGTGGTGCTGGACACCTCCAATATCGCGGCCATCGAAGCGGGCCTGAAGGTCGTCAAAAGACCGGCTCTCATCAACTCCATCATGGTCCGCCCCGAGCGCTATGATGCCATGCTGCCGCTGGTCAAGACCTACGGCGCCGACTATGTGGCCCTGATGTGGGGCCCCAACGGTATGGCCCGCGACGCCAACGAGCGCGCCGAGCTGACCACCGAACTTCTGATGGCCGCCCAAGCCCTGGATATTCCGGCGGAACGCGCCTGGATCGATCCCATCATCACCCCGGTCAACATCCAGCAGGATCAGCTGATGGAGAACCTGGCCTTCTTCGAAATGCTCCCCGACATCGTCGGCGCCATCCAGGAAGGCGGCATGTCCAAGAGCACCAACGGCGTCTCCAACGTCTCCAACGGCAACCCCGAGCACCTGCGCCCCATCCTCAACCAGGTCTACCTGACCATGTTGATGCGCAAAGGCATGTACAGCAGCATCGTCGACGCCTTCGACCCGGTCATCAACAACATCTGCAAAGGCAAACTGCCCTGGTTTGTGGACCTGGTCTACGGGGTCATGGACGGCAAGGAATATGACCTGGGCAGCATGAAGAAAGAGGAAGTGGACGTGATCAAGACCGCCAAGGTCATCCTCGGCCACTCCCTGTTCAGCGAAAGCTGGCTGGACATCTAAGCCGAATCGGGTTGTCATTGACCCCAAAACGCGAAAACGCCGCGAATCTTCGCGGCGTTTTTATGTGCGCTCCCCCTCTTTGGAAGACGACGACCAACAAGTATGCGCTATAGACCAGAAATTGACGGGCTGCGGGCTGTGGCGGTCATCCCGGTGGTTCTGTATCACGCCGGTTGGGAGTTCTTTTCGGGCGGCTATGTCGGGGTGGATATATTCTTCGTCATCTCCGGCTTCCTGATCACGGGCATCATCCGGCAGGATCTTGAATCCGGCCGCTTCAGCCTGGCCCGGTTTTACGAGCGGCGGTGCCGCCGCATATTGCCGCCCCTGATCCCCATGGTCCTGGCGGCAACCCTGATCGCCTGGATGTGGCTGTTGCCCCGCGATTTCCAGCGGTTCGGCCGGTCACTGGCGGCCATGGCCACTTTCTGGGCCAACGTCTATTTTTATCGCGGCGCCGGGTATTTCGACGCCGAATCGACCACCAAACCCCTCTTGCACACCTGGTCGCTGTCGGTCGAAGAGCAGTTCTATCTGATCTTCCCGGTGCTGCTGGCCTTTCTTTTCCATCGTTTCCGGTCCCGCCTGGTTTTGATTTTGTTCGGGCTCGGGTTGGCTTCCTTATGGCTGAGCGCGGTTCTGATCAAGGCCCAGGGCGCGGCGGTGTTTTACCTGCTGCCCTTTCGGGCCTGGGAGCTGCTGCTGGGGGCGTTGGTGGCTGTCGGCCCCCAGGCGCCTTCGGGCTGGGGGCGGGGGCTCAAGACCATATTCTCCCTGGCCGCTCTGGCTTTGATGGTGGGGCCGGTCCTGATGTATACCCCGTATACGCTTTTTCCCGGCCTGGCGGCCTTGCCGCCCTGCCTCGGGACGGCTTTATTCATTTTTGCCCATGGGCGGGGCACGGCGGACAGTCCGTTCGGCCGGTTGTTGGGAACGACGATTCCGGTGGGGATCGGCAAGATCTCCTACTCCCTGTATCTTTGGCACTGGCCGATTCTGATTATGCCGCGTTATGTCCGCGGGGCGCCCCTGGCGGGTTGGGAAAACGCGGTCCTGGTGGCCGTCTCCATTGCCGCCGCCGTCTGGTCCTGGCGCTTCGTCGAGCAGCCGGTTCGGGCTCGGCGGGTTTTCCGGACCCGGCGAAGGGTCTTCGCAGCCGCTGTTCTGGCGCTGGTTCTTTTGATAGCCGGCGGCCGGGTCATCAAATGGGCGGATGGTTTTCCCCAACGCCTGACCTCGGTGGGGCGGGAATATGCGGCGGCCGAGGGCGATTTCGGCCAGTCGCTCGATCCCTATAAAACCAAGGTGGATCAACGGTGGGCCGGGCTTTTCGAAGCCGGTCCGAAGCGTCTCCTGCTGGGGTTGGGCCGGGTGAAATCCGGAGCGCCCGATTTTCTGCTGCTGGGGGACAGCCACGCCCGCACCTGGGCGCCGGCTTTCGACTACTGGGGCGAGCGCTTCGGCGTGGCGGGCTGTATTTCGACACCGGCCTGCCGCTTCTGGGCACCAGCTCCCTGTGCCTGAGCAACCGATTTGCCAGCCTACCCGGCCGGTTGACGCTCAAGGCCCTGGAGGTGGCCCGGCGGGAAGGCATCCGGCATGTGATCCTGACCGGCTATTACCGGGCCAACCTCCACCAGGGCCCGGTGGGCTGCCTGACCGACGATGGCCGCGCCAAGACGCCCCGCGAAGCCGAGGCCGTCTTCGCCCGCCAATTGGAAGCGACGGTTCGGGCGTGTACCCGGGCTGGCCTGACGGTCTGGATTCTGGAGGATGTGCCTGATTACGACCAGTCGGTGCCCCATCAACTGGCCCAAGCCAACTTTTACGAGATTTCACCGAATACGGGTGGATATGGCCTGGAAGAGTACCGGCGGCGGAATGCGTTTGTGGATCAAACTCTGCGGGCTGTGACCGGGCCGAAAGTGCATCTGGTGGACGTCTCTCGGGTCATCTGCCCGGGCGGCCGGTGCCTGGTCCAATTCCGGGGGGCGCTCCTGTACTATGACGGCCATCACCTCAATATCAGGGGCGTGACCCTGTTTCGGGACGCGTTGCGGCCGGTGATGGAAGGCATCGCCGGGCAACGTCTCCGCGCGGAGGCCGGGGCCGCCGTCTCGACGGGAAATTGATATTGTCCCGCCGACTAATACCAAGTTGCATTCAATGGGAATTGAATGCAGGACGCCAAAGTTTTTGAAAAACAGGCGGAGCCTGATTTTTCAAAAACTTGCGGGCGGCGGAAGACCGCCGCCATACCAAGTTGCAATCAAATTCAAAGCAATTT
>JAVBLB010000140.1:0-9745 GCA_031553735.1 Candidatus Adiutrix sp. | reverse complement strand
CGCCCACTGGCGCTCCACGCCTTCAACGTTTCCTTCTCTTGGTCTGTGCATTGAACCTTTTGACCTGCGCGTGACATCGGCATCCTCCACAATGCCGCCATTCTATCATTTGTTAGCAATTTACGCAATTAGGCACTAGGTCGGTTGCGGCGGTGCCGGCCACCTTGGGAACGGGTGGAAAAACCGGGACGTGCGCCGCCCTGACGCGATCGTTATTTCCACTTGCCTAAAACGCTGGTTTTGTGAGAGACTGAACGATGGCTTCGCGGGGCCCCGGGCGATCCAACCCCGATACTTTGGGGCCTGGCCGAAATCGCTCCGCATGAATCATGAACGGGGCGCATCATCGCCCCGGCGGGCGGTATATTTTAAAATCAAACCCAAAATACGCGGTGAAACGACATGTCCGGGCTGGGTATCAATAAGGAAACTCTTTTCAGCGAAATAATGAAGGCCAGGACCCGCATCTATCAGGTGACCGGCCCGACCCCCCTGGAGGTCTATAGCATGGCCGGGGGCTGGGAGATGCTGCTGAAGCGGGAAGACCTGTCGCCCATACATTCCTATAAATGGCGCGGAGCCTTCAATTTCATGAAAGCCCGGGAAAAGGAGGCCCGAACCCTGGGGGTGACGGCCGCTTCGGCCGGCAACCACGCCCAAGGGGTGGCCCTATCCGCCGCCCGGCTGGGGGTTTCGGCCCACGTGTTCATGCCCAAGGCCGCGCCCCGGCTGAAAGTGGAGGCCACGGCCCGGCTGGGGGGCTCCTGGGTGGAGATCCACCAGGTGGGGGACAATTTCGATCAGGCGGCGGCGGCGGCGGCCGATTTCTGCCGCCAGAGCGGGGCCCTGTATGTGCCGCCCTACGACGACCTGTTGGTCATGGCCGGCCAGGGGGTGCTGGGGGACGAGTTGATGGTGGGTTCCCCCCGGCCGCAGGTGGTCTTCGTCCAGATCGGAGGCGGCGGCATGGCCGCCGGAGTGGCCACGGCCATCAAAACCTATGACCCGGAAGTCAGGATCATCGGGGTGGAGGAGGAAGGCCAAGCCTCGATGAAGGCGGCTTTCGCGGCCGGGGAGCCGGTGACCCTGGACCATGTGGATGTTTTCTGCGACGGCACGGCCGTCAAGCGGGCCGGCCGGCTGCCTTTCGAGATTCTGAGCGGCCGGGGCGAAGGCCCCATCGCCGCCGCCGGCCTGCTCGACGACCTGGTGACGGTGACCGTCCGCGAGGTTTCGACGGCCATTCAGGAACTGTGGCAGGTGGCCCGGGTGCTGTCGGAGCCCTCGGGGGCCCTGGGCCTGGCCGCGGCCCGCCGGATGGCCGACCAACTGCGGGGCCGGCGGGTGGGGATCGTTTTGTCGGGGGCCAACCTGGATTTCCGTCAGTTGGCCCAGATATCCCGCCGGGCCGGGGCCGGCACGGAGTCGCGGGTCTATTACCAGATCCGGCTGGACGAGCGGCCCGGGGCCATGCTGGGCCTGTTGAAGACCGTGGCCCCTTTGGGATTGAACATCAGCTACCTCATGGTGGGCCACAACGACCGTCACACGGCCTACCCCATCCTGGGCTTCGACGGCTCCCCGGAACAGGTGGCCCAGTTGCCGGGCCTTCTGGCCTCGGCCGGCTACGACTTCCGCGACGTTTCCGACCGGGCCGACCTCAGCTTCCGGGTGGCCCCCTTCCAGCCGAGCCTCTTCAAGCGCCCCTTCGCCGCCATCTTCAACTTTCCCGAACGGGCCGGCGCCCTGACCGAATTTCTCGACCGGGTGGCCCCCTTGGGCAGCATCTCCTATTTCAACTATGCCCACACCGGCGAGCAGGTGGGCCGGGCCCTGGCGGTGCTGTCCTTCGAAACCGACCAGGCCCGGGAGCGGTTCCTGGTCGAACTGGAAAAGAAAGGCCCCCACCACAGCCCGCTGGCCCTGGACACGGCCCTGGCCCTGGGCATGTCGGGCCTCTCGGAAGCCCGCCCATGATCCCCGATCCCGGGGGCAACATCTGGGAGCACTCCCGGAACGTGGTGGAGCTCTACACCCGGCGGGCCGAAGGGCATGAGGAAATGGACGCTTCGGCCCAGGCCGCTGAGATCCTGGCGCCCTTCATACGCAGAGCTTCCCGGCTGCCGCGCCTGCTCGACGCCGGCTGCGGCGGCGGGTATCTCTGGCATTCTTTTCAAAAACGCGGCCTGGCCGTGGAATACCACGGGCTGGATTACAGCCCCGCCCTGATCGCCGTCGGGCGAAAAGTCCTGCCCCCCTTAGGCCTCCCGGCCGAACGCCTGGTCTGCGGAACCATCGAAGACCTTCACGGCCAAACCTTCGACCTGGTCGCCCTCCTCAACACCCTCACCTTCTGCCCCGACTTCCGGGCTCCCTTGGACCGCCTGGCCGGCACCGGCGCATCGGTCATCCTGATTCGCGACAATTTCGGCCCGGCCACGGTCATCCGCTGGGAACCCGACGGCTATCTCGACCCCGGATACAACCACCTCAAGGCCTATTGGAATCAGTGGTCCACGGACGAAGCGGCCGGGTTTCTGGGCGAATACGGCTACCGGGTCACCCCGATCCGGGACCGGCGCACCGGCGGCCAAATGGAACTGGTGGTGGGCAAGCCCTATTACTGGTCGTGGCTGCTGGCGGAACGGGAAACGGCGAAGTAGAATTTCAGCGGCCTAAAGATGAAAGTTCTTCCGGGCTGAAGGCCCGGCCACAAAAGAGCCCCGGCCGCAGGTACGTGATCCGCATGAACCGCATTGAAATTGAAACGCCCCGGCTGCGGCTGCGACGCTGGCGGGAATCCGATCTGGAGCCTTTCGCCGACTTGAACGCGGATCCCGAAGTCATGCGTTATTTTCCCGCGCCCTACACCAGAGAGCAAACAATGCTCCTGTTTGAAGCCATCCAGCGGGAGTTCACGGACTTTGGTTACGGCCTTTACGCGGCTGAGGAAAAAGATTCCGAGCGGTTCATGGGCTACATCGGCTTTCACAGAGCGGATCTGGCGGTGGATTTTTGCCCCGGCGTCGAAATCGGCTGGCGACTCGCCAAAGCTTTCTGGAACAAGGGGTATGCCACGGAGGGAGCCGCCGCCTGCCTGGAGCGCGGATTCGGCGGCCTTGGTTTTGACACGGTGCTCAGCTTCACCGCCGCGGTGAACCGGCCTTCAGAGCGAGTCATGCAAAAAATCGGGATGAGCCGGGTCCGCTGTTTCGAGCACCCCGGCCTTCCTGAAGGCCACCCGCTTCGCCCCCATGTCCTGTATGGCGTTTCGAAGCCCCCGTCATCTTTATGCCGATGAAATTTCTTGACCCGCCGGCCGAACTTATCATGAGCCACGCCGCTGCGCGCAAAAAAGCCGGGGCTGAGAGATCAGCCCCGGCTTTTTTGAAGATGATGCGATTCGACCGTGACCAGGCTGCGACGGCGCATGGCCCCTCTTCCCGGCCCGGCTTCAAGCCGCGCCCGCCGGCGAGGCGGGCGCGGGGGGAGCGATTACCATTCGAGTTTGTACGTCAGGTTGACGTTGTGGGTCGTGCTTTTGGAGCCCAAGAGCGCGTCATAATCGACCGCAAAGTGGCTGTTCTCGGCGGGCGCGACCTTCAGGGTCAGGCCCAAGTTGGCCATGTTGTCGTCGTACTCCGCGCCGCGAATGGTGAACGGGGCCTCGGGGGTGGAGACCAGGTTGGCCCGGGTTTTGACGTCGGTGTCGCCGGCATTGCCCACATAATAGAGCCGGCCGATGACGGCGGCGTTCTCGGCGGTCCAGCCGATGTCGGTACCCACCCGGATCAGGTGCAGGTCATAGCTGGTGTCCTTGACCTTCTGGGACAGGTTGTTGACCCAGTTGTCGCTCTTTTCACGGTAGGAATCGAGATCGACGCCCATGTAGGTATACCCGATGGTCGGGCGCAGGAACATGTCGTAATCCAGCGAGAAGACCTTGTTCAATTCGAGGGCGGCCGTCACGGTGTTGCCGTCGAAGGAGGATTTGATCCTCTGGTCGTAGTCGGTGACGCCGGTGATGACGTGACGCTTGGCGTCATAGGACTGCCAGCCGTAGGCGAAGCCCGCGTTCAGCATGAAGCCTTCGGGCAGGACCGCCTGGCCGTAGACCCCGAGCTGGAAGTCGTCGGAATCGATGTTTTCAAAGTCGGCGTCCAGGTCGCCGCTGTTGAAGCCCGCAAAGAGGCCCAGGCGGAACTGCTCGTTGAGCCAGCTGTCGAAGCCCAGGGTCACGCCGTAGTTCCTGATGTCGATATCGCCGCCGTAGCCCTTGGCGTAATCGCCGTCGATGCTGCGGTAGCTGAAGTTGGGGGTGATCCAGAGGCCGAAGTTTTCGCTGTCGCCGGCGGACCTGGCGATGCGGTTTTCGGTCTGGGGATGCAGGGTGTTGAGGTTGTTCATGATCGGCAGCAAGACGTTGTTGGTGGTCATGTGCGCCGCGTTGAGGGTGTGGCCCATGGCCATGTTCAGCACCCGGTGGCCGGTGGCGGCGTTGTCGCCGACATAGGGCGCCAGGGTCGAAGGCACGCCGGGGTTGAAATAGCCGTTGCCGATGGCGTCGGCCAGCACGGTGTTGCGATACATCAGGGCGTTGACGTAGACCTGGCCGTATTTCGGGGTGCTATTGATGGCGCTCATGGTGTGGGCGGCATCCAGGGAGGCGAAGAGGCCGTTGCCCTTGTTGTAATAGGCGGCGCCGGTGCCATAGCCGCCGTAGCCCACGCCGGAATAGTCGAAGTTCCGCCAAACGCCGGTCATGTCGCTGCCGTCAGCCGCACCGATCACCTGGAAGGCGGTGTTGGGGTTGCTTAACAGATCGGGCACATCGAAGTAGGCGATCGCGCTCACGTCGGCGTCAGCGGCGGTGCCCACCACGATGGCCGTGCCGTAGGTGTTGATGCCCATCGGGGTGTAGGCGGCGGGGGCGGACGTGAAGTGGATGGTCGTATCCACCGCCGTGGAAGCGCCGTTTTCCACGGTGAATTTGGACCCGGCGCCCATGGTCATGGTCTTGTCCACGTTCAGGGCCGCGCCGGTTTTGGCCGTATCGACATAGAGCCCGCTGTTGGCGGAGGCGTCGGCATAGGCGCTGGCCACGGTCACGTTGGAATTGAAGGTGGTCTTGCCGAGCACGTTCAATTCGACGACATCCTGATAGCCGGTAGTGGCGAACGTGGCCTCAGTGGCCGCGTTGCCATCGAACCCGGCGTTGAAGGTGTCGACCGTGCTGAAAGACTTATTGGTGGCGCCGGGGTTCCAGATGACGTTCCCGGCGATGTTGTGGGACGTGACGTTGGTGATCACCGGGCCGCCGACGGTGGTGACTACGGCGTCCTGATAATTGAGAATGTCGACCTTCAGATTATTGCCGGCGGTGGCGTCAATACCGACATTGCCTTTGAAATCCACCGTGGACCCGGAACCCTGGGTGGTGGCCACATTGACGCCGTTCAGGATCACGCCGGTGCCGGTGCCCACCGCGCCGGTGTAACCGGCGCTGCCGTCAAGCACCAGTTTGCCGGTCCCGGCGTACGTGGCGGCACTCAAAAGACCGGTGGTCAGATCGCCGGCCGCGCCGGAGGCGATGGTGATGTCGTTGGCCCCATAATTGACCAGGTTGACGACGCCGATTTCCACATCACCGGTGGCGTTGGCCGCGCTCAGGGCGGTCTGGCCGGTGGCGGCATCCAGGTTGAAGATGGTGTCGGTGGTGCCGGCGTTTTCAAACATCACGGTTGAACCGAGAACGTTCAGGGTATCGCCGCCGCCGAAGCCGGCCGCATCCACATGGAAAGTGCCGCCGCCCTGCACGATGTTGGACGTGCCGCTTTCGGTTCCGGTGATGGTGATGGCGTCGGCGGATTGGATCGTGGCGCCATTCAAGGAACCCAGAGTCAGAGCGGTCGCGGCATTATCGGCGTTGTTGCCGGCGACAACCGTGCCGGAAACGATGCCGGAAATCTGCTTCAGAGCCGCATTCTTGTTGACGGTCAAATAGACTTCGTTGCCGGGGATGTTATTGCTGATGATATCGCCGTCAACTTCAACCGTAACCGGATTGACGTTGTTGCCCACCGTCAAAGAGGTCGGCGCAATGGCGGTCGAGGCGTCAATGGCATTGCTGCTGGTGCCGCCGTCAATCGTGGTCCTGGTGGTGATGAAGGCGCCGTTACCGTTGATGGTGTTGCTCGTTCCGGCCTTGACGCTGTCAATGGTGGAACCGGTGGACCCGTCGGCCACGATGATGTTGGCCCCGGCCAGATCGCCGATGTTGACGCCATTGCCGATGGTCAGGTTGCCGGTCACCTCGCCGCTCTGGGTGAAGGTGCTGACGGTATCCTGGCGGGCCAGGATCAGATTGGCGCCGGCGGCGATGTTCAGATCCTGGTCATAAATGACCGCGATACTGTTGGAGTCGCCGGTCCGACCGAAGTTGAGGGTGGTGTTGCCGGCGTTCAGGGCGATATTTTGAATATAGGCCGTATCATCCCCGCCGCCGTTGCCGTAAACGGTGGCCGTGCCGGGGCTGGCCAGGCCGGCCACCTTGATGGCGCCGCCGACTTCGAGCTCGGACGCATCAGCCAGAGAGCCCACGCTCACGTCATCTTCCGGAATGAGGCTGGTGCTGTTGTTGACGACCGTAACCCGCCCGGCGATAGTGCCGGTGCTCTGATCCAGCGTGCTGCCGTCAGCCACGGTGATGACGGTGGAGCCGCCGCCGGTGCCCACCAGGTCGCCGGCGACATTGACCGTGACCGCGTCAGTGGTCCCGGTGCCGATGGCCAAAGTGGTGGTCTTCGTGTCCGCCCCGATATTCCCGGTGACATCGGCCACATCGGCGGGGGCGACGCCCTTGCCCTTGATGGTGCTAGCTCCGGTGACGTCGCCGGTGACGACATCATACTCGTTGACGACCAGGGTGCCGCCGTCCAGGCTGGCGAAGGTCACATAATTGGCTTCGACCGTGCCTTTAATTACGCCGAAATTGGCATTGGTGATCGCGCCGGTGTTGGTGATGACGTTATCCGTGCCGGTGATGTCGCCGCTCAGGTTCACCGTGCTGCCGTTATCAATCGTGATGGCGGCCTTGCCGGCCACTCCGCCGGTGCCGGTGACCGCGACGTTTTTATTAGCGGCGCTGCCGAAGACCAGATCGGTCGTGACGGTGTTGTCGCCAACGGCGCCGGTAAGCGCGATGGCTTCGCCGCCGACCACGCCGTCGATGACGTTGCCGGCGCCGGTGACGTCGCCGACGGAAGCGGCGGTGGTCACGTTGAGCGTGGCGGAATCCAAAGCGGCGACGGTGACGTTCGTAACCGCGGCGGTGGTGCCGCCGGAAATGGTGCCGATGGTGAACTTATCGACAGTCCCGTCAGTGTTGGTCAGGGTGACGGACCCGCCGCCGTCAATGTCGCCCAGGGCGACCACGCTGTCAGCGCCGGTCGAGACCACCGCGACCGCGCCAGCGCCGGAAGTGTCGATATCGGTATTGCTGAAATTCAATACCGAGTCATTGGTCACGTTGATAGTGACGTTTTGCGTGGTGTTGTCGATCGCGGTGGAGCCGCTGACGTCATTCACGGTCACCGCGGCGCTCGCGGCACCGATGGTGAGAATTGTGGCGGCCGTGCCATCGCCGATGGGGCCGCTGATGGTGCCCGCGCTGTCGGCGGCATCAGCGGTGGTGCCTTTGAGAGTGCTGGCGCCATTGGTGACCGCCTCGACATCATTGCCGGCCGTGCCGGAAAAGGTGGCGGTGCCGCCGCCGCCCAGGTTGGCGAGGACGGCCATATGCGAAGCATCGGTGCCCCGCAAAACGACGGCGCCGGCGCCGCTCGCCGTGGCGATGGTGCCCAAGCCGGCCAGGCTGACCACACCGTCAGTCACATTGCCGACCGTGAAGCCGCCGGTGCCGGTGCCGGTCAGGTTCACGTTCAGGTTGGCGGTCCCGATATTGCCGATATTGGTCGCGGTGCTGCTGGCGCTTTCAATCGCCACATTACCGAGGCTGGCCGCAATGCCGCCCGTCAAGGTCAAAACGGAAGCGGCATTATCCACTTTAATCGTGGTGGTATTGAATCCGGTGGCGGCCTTGACCGGACCAGTCACGGTCAAATTGCCGCTGTTAACCGTAAAGGTGGTGGAAGAAGAGGGTACGCCGTAATCAGCCAGCGTCAGGGTGTCGCCGGCGCCGCCCGCCAAAGTGTTAGTGAAGCCGCTGGCAGTCTTGGCGGCCACATTAGTGAGGCCGCTGCCGGTAATATCCAAAACGGCCCCGGCCAAATTATCAAGCTTGACGGTTCCCTGTGCATTCTTAATGTTAACCGTGCCGGCAACATTACCGCCGGTCTGCGAGAGCGAACCACCGGTATTTACATTGAGATCGACCGTATTACCAGTCAAGCCGATATTGGTGCCGACAGTAACCGCAGCGCCCAGGTCAATAGTGGCGTTACCGTTCGCACCGATGGTTGACACCGATGTCGCGTTACTACCAAGGTCAACCTTGCCAACAAGATCGCTGCTGGTGGCGGTGATGCCGCCAGTGCCCGAAATAGTCAAGCCAGCGGCACCGCCATTGATGCCGCCGGCCGTGACCGTCAAGCTGTAGGCACCCAAAACCAGGGTGCCGGCACCAGCGCCGGTTACCTCGATGCCGCCAGAGGTGATGGTGGCCACGGTCTGAGCGGTGGTGGGGTCAGCATCAAACACCGTCACGGAAAGAGCGGTGCCGCTAGTGAAATGCAAACCATTAGTGATTTTGGTGCCACTAGGGGTATCGGTATCAATATCCCACCCGACATTGCCTGGCCCGACAATTACCGCCCCACTGGCATCAGTCGGATTTGCCGCGTTAATAGTAGTACTGCCATCATAGTCAGTGGCCATAACCGGCCCGGCCGCGCCGACGGTCAGAAGCCCGGCGGCCGCCAGCACTCCCAGGTAGTGCATGCGGCGCCGATTGGTTTTGTTTCTTGGTTTACTCATAATCGCTTAATCTCCTTGCTGTTGGCCGCGTTTCGCGGAACGCGGCTGGCGGCCGGTTATGCCTCCGGTGCGCCGATTGACACAAACGAAAGAAAACGGCCGAAAGCCTCAAGCGAGGCGGCCGGGTGCAACTGCATCAAAACCTGAAAACACACTATATAAAGCCGAACATCCGGCCGCCAGCGGGCCTTTGGGCCCGGAACGACCGGAACGAAAAACCGGGATGGCCAACGGAAAAAGACCGCCGCACGGCTCCCGCCCCACCGGGGGAGGGCGCCGCACAGGGGCCGAATATCGGATGAAACCGGCCGGGCCGGGTTGGACCAAGGCTGCCGTCAACTCAATCACATCCTCTTGAAAAAGCGCTAAAAAAATCCCCACCTTGCCGAATGGAAGCGGCCCCCGTGGGCGGAGGAACATCTCGATCGAAGAAAGTCCCGCTTCATTCTTTTTACCTTTTTATTCGCCCTCCAATTGAATCAATAGTATCATTAAAGTATATTTAATTCAATTAAATTTTGCATAATTTACTCTAATTAACGGAACTAAACTATAAGCCCAACCCCTAGATATCTTCGTGCGGGGTCACCCCAATATGTCGTCCGCGCCCCGACGCCGCCAAAGCCCGGTGGGGCGGCGGCTCCATCGCCGCCGCCAAGCGGGTTTCAAAATAAAAAGATGCCAACGACCGGACGGGACACTGGATCAGCCCCGAAAAAACCGGGCGCCGCCGCAACCGCGTCGGGGACGG
>JAVBLB010000132.1:0-8669 GCA_031553735.1 Candidatus Adiutrix sp. | reverse complement strand
GTCTGCGACCAGGTCGGTGAAAAATACGGCATTCCGGTGGTCAACAAACGCATCGCCGTCTCGCCCATGAGCGCCCTGGCCGGGCCCTTCAGCCCCGAGCAGATGGTCAAGGTGGCCCATATCCTGGACCGGGCCGGGGCCGAGGTCGGGGTCGACTTCGTCGGCGGCTTCGGAGCCTTGGTGGAAAAGGGTTTTTCCAAAGGCGACCTGTCGCTGATCAAGGCCATTCCCCAGGCCCTGGCGGAAACCAGCCGGGTCTGCTCGTCGGTCAATGTGGCCTCCAGCCGCGACGGCATCAACATGGACGCGGTCAAACTCATGGGCGAAATCATCCGCCGGACGGCCGAACTGAGCGCCGACCGCGAGGGCCTGGGCTGCGCCAAGCTGGTCATTTTCGCCAACATTCCGCCGGACATGCCTTTTATGGCCGGCGCCTATCTGGGCCTGGGCGAGCCGGACGCGGTCATCAACGTCGGGGTCTCCGGGCCGGGGGTGGTCAAAAAAGCGCTCGACCGGGTCATGGACCAAAGCCCCCGCCCCAACTTCGACCAGATCAGCGAAACCATCAAGCGCACCGCCTACAAGGTCACCCGGGTCGGGGAACTGATGGGCCGCGAAGTGGCCACCCACCTGGGGCTGCCCTTCGGGGTGGTCGACCTCTCCCTGGCCCCCACCCCCCAGGTGGGCGACTCGGTGGGGGAAATCTTTCAGTCCCTGGGCCTTCGGGCCATCGGGGCCCCGGGCTCCACCGCCCTTCTGGCCCTTCTGAACGACGCGGTCAAAAAAGGCGGGGCCTTCGCCTCCAGCCACGTCGGCGGCCTTTCAGGGGCCTTCATCCCCGTCTCCGAAGACCTGGGCATCGGCCAGGCGGCCGCGGAAGGTTATCTGAACATTGAAAAACTGGAGGCCTTGACCTCGGTCTGCTCCGTGGGCCTGGACATGGTCTCCGTGCCCGGGGACACTTCGGCCGGCACGCTTTCCGCCATCATCGCCGATGAAATGGCCATCGGCATGATCAACCACAAAACCACCGCCGTGCGCATCATCCCCGTGCCGGGCAAAAAGGCCGGGGACAAGGTCCACTACGGGGGGCTTCTGGGCTGGGCCAGCGTGATGAACGTGGCCGACTACGCGGAAGCCGGGGACTTCATCGCCTTGGGCGGCCGCATTCCGGCCCCGGTGCACAGCCTGAAGAACTGACGAGCAACCCGCCGGGCGGAAAACGCCTCCGCCCGGCCAAGCATAATTTTGAGCAGGTTTTGATTCTTATGGAGTATAAACGTCCTTTGAGTGATATTCGGGTGGGCGGGGAAATCGACGCCGTCTGCACCCGCTGTCGGATACTGACCAACCACCGCATCGTGGCCATGGTCGACGGCCTGGTCAGGCGGGTGATCTGCCTGACCTGCCAGAGCCAGCACAATTACCGCCAGCCGCCGGGCGAAAAGAGGCCGGCCGCGGCCAAGACCGTGCGGGTGGCCAAAGAGATGAAAAAGACCAGCGCCCCCTCCGGCGGGGCCCGGGTTTTCGCCCAGTGGATGCAGAGCCGCGACAATTTGAGCGCTTCGGGCGAGGCGTCCCGGCCCTATGATTTCAAAGAGAAGTATGCGCCGGGGCAGGCCATCTGCCACGCCAAATTCGGCCTGGGTTTCGTCCAGAGAATCATCCCCCCCAATAAAATGGAGGTCATGTTTGAAAACGAGATCAAGACTCTGGCCATGAACATGACCGGTTGACCCCGCGGCGGCCCGGCCCTCTTCGGTCCGTCCACGGCCCGGCCGGCCCCGCGGGCGCTGAAGGAGTCTTGAGACTTTTGGCCCAAGCGGCCTTGGGGTTAAAAAACTCCCTAAAATTTTCAGCCGGCCACACTTCCGTTTCGGGAGGGAAGGTATGCGGATTGTCTACAAGATAGCATATACGCTGGGCTTCATGCTCACCTGGCCGTTCTGGCTGCTCAGAGACTTGATCCATCACAAGCCGTACAGTTTCAGGGCCCGGTTTTTAGGCCCCGGCCGGATGCTCCCCAAACAGCCCGGCCGCCCCCGGGTCTGGGTCTGGGCCCTGTCGTCGGGGGAACTCCTGGCCGCCAAGAACCTGGTGCCGGCCCTAGAGGCCGCCGGCGCCGAGGTGGTCATCAGCTCCACCACCGCCATCGGCCGCGACGCCGCCGCCCGGCTTTTTCCCACCCGCCTGATCCTGGCCTCGCCTCTTGATTTCGGCCTCTCCACCCGCCGCTTCGTCGAAGCCGTGGATCCCGACCTCCTGGTCCTGGTGGAAACCGATATTTGGCCCGGCATCCTCTTCCGTCTGACCCAGCACGACATCCCCAAAGCCCTCGTCTCCGCCCGCATCAGCCCCCGCTCCTTCAAAGGGTATGGCTACATCAAAGTCTTCTGGGGCCGGGTGCTGCGCCTTTTCGAACTCATCACCACCCAGAGCCGGGAGGACCAGGAGCGCCTCATCGGTCTCGGGGCCGGCCGCGAGAACGTCCGGGTCATCGGTGATTTGAAATTCGACCGCGAAGTCAATGAAACCACCCCCGAAGCCCGGGCGGCCATCCTGGAGGAGACCGGCTGGCCCGACGGCCGCTGGATCGTGGCCGGCTCCACCCACGCCGGGGAGGAGGACATCATCCTCGACGCCTTCGTGCAGCTCAAAGCCAAGGACCCGGTCAAATACGCCGATCTTCGCCTGCTTCTGGCGCCCCGCAACAAAAGCGACTTCCAGGCCGTCTGGGGCCATTTGTGCGGCCGAAACCTCAAGGCCTGTCATCGCAACGCCCCCCAGAGCTCCGACCGCGATCAGGACATCTTCCTGTTGGACACCCTGGGCGAACTGGAACGCTTCTACGACCTGGCCGCAATCGCCCTGGTGGGCAAGAGCTGGGCCGGGCAGCACAAGGGCGGCGGTCACAACCCCCTGGAGCCGGCGGCCAAAGGCAAGCCGGTCATCTTCGGGCCCCTGACCCACAACTACCGCTGGATGACCAAGGCCCTGATCGCTTCCGGCGGCGGCATGATGGTGCCCGATCAGCCGACTCTTTTGAGCGCCCTGGAGGACCTTCTGGATCATCCAGAGAAGGCCGAGGCCATGGGCCGGGCCGCGGCCGACTTCGTCCGCACCCATCAGGGCGGCACGGAAAAGACCGTGGAACTGCTGCGGCCCTTCCTGGACCGGGCCCGGGAGAAAAGCCGCTGATTCCTTCGGCGGCGCATTGCCTCGTTCGGGGCAAAGATGAAGGCGGTTGATCCTTCGTCACGGCCGTCGCGGTCCGATTACGGCACAGTTACGGCGGCGCACTGCCCCTTTGGGGCGAGGACGGGTTATGAGCCATGATCCCTACCATTATGGGCGCTATTTCAGCCCCAGCCTGACCGACCGCTGGTATCGACGGATAACCGGCAGTTGGCACGGGCCGGAGCCCCACTGGTCGCTTCTGCCCCTGAGCCTGGTCTACCGCGTCGGCGCCTGGAGCCGGCGGCGCCTCCATCGGCGCTTCGGCCATTCAGCCTCGGCCACGGTGCCGGTGGTCAGCATCGGCAACCTGGCCGTCGGCGGCTCCGGCAAAACGCCGCTGGCCCTGGCCCTGGCCCGGATGCTCCTGGAGCGGGGCCGCCGCCCGGCCATTCTGAGTCGGGGGTATGGGCGCAAAAAAAACGACGGCTGGCGGGAGCGCTCCCTGGTGGTTTCCCGGGGGCAGGGGCCGGAGACCTCTCCGGCCGACAGCGGGGATGAGCCCTGGCTCCTGGCCTCCCAACTGCCCGGCCTTCGGGTGGTGGTGGATGTCGACCGGGTGCGGGCGGCCCGGACGGCGGTGGAGGAACTGGAGGCCGATCTGCTGATCCTGGACGACGGCTTCCAGCAACTGTCCCTGGCCTCCGACTGCCGCATTCTGTTGATTCCGGCCAACAACCCTTTCGGCAACGGCTCGGTGCTGCCGGCCGGACCGTTGCGGGAGCCGGTTTCAGCCCATCGGCTGGCCGACATCCTGGTCTCCACAGGTTCTCCGCGCCTGACCCCTGAAGTGCTGGAACTGGCCGGCGGCCGGCCGGCCTTCGCCGCCGATTACCACCCCCAGGGCTGGCGGCGGCTGGCCGAGACCACCCTGGCCCCGCCGGAGAGCCTGGCCGGCCGCCGGGTCATGGCCTTTTGCGGCCTGGGCCGGCCCGACAGCTTCGAGCGATCCCTGTTGAAGCTGAACGTGGATATCCGCCGCTTCGTGGCCCTGCGCGACCACCAGGTATATGATCAGAGCGTTCTGGACGGCCTGGGGTTGGCCTTCCTGGCCAGCGGGGCCGAATTCATGGTCACCACGGCCAAGGACGCGGTCAAGCTGCCGGTCAACTATGCCCTGCCGGTCATGATCCTGCAGATGGAAGTGGCGGTCGGCCAGGGCGACGAATTCCTGGAGACGGTGCTCAGAATTGCCGGACGGTAAACGACCGACCCCTGCCAACATCCTCCTGCGGGGCACCAACTGGGTGGGTGACGCGGTCATGACCCTGCCGGCTCTGGCGGCTCTGGCGCGCAATTTTCCCGAAGCCCGGCTGTCGGTCCTGACCCGGCCCTGGGCGGCGGGGGTGTACCGGAACCAGCCCGGGCTGGAAGCCGTGCTGACCGACGACCGCCAAGGCGGTCACCGGGGCCTGGGCGGCCGGCTGAAGCTGGCCCGGGATCTGCGCCGGCGCGGCTTCGATCTGGCCGTGCTCTTTCAGAACGCCTTTGGCGCGGCTCTGGTCTGCGCCCTGGCCGGCATTCCCCAGCGCTGGGGCTATGCCCGGGACGGCCGTTCCTTTCTGCTGACCCGGGCCGTGGAGGTTCAGCCGGCCGACCGCTTCATGCACGAAGCGTTCTACTATCTGGAACTTCTGGAGCGTCTAGGCTTGGAGGCTTCCTTCACTCAGCCCCGGCTGGCCGTCCCGCCCGAGAAAATTCAAAAATTCAAAAAAATATTCAAAAAGGCCGGCCCGGCGGATTGGTCCGCCCCGCTGATCCTGGCGCCGGGGGCGGCCTTTGGTTCGGCCAAGCGCTGGCCGGTGGCCAATTTCGCCCGAGCCGCGTCCCTGATTCTTGAACGGCGGCCGTCCGGGGTGGTCATCCTGGGAGGGGCCGGCGAGGTGCCGGTGGCCGAACAACTGGCCGCTCTGCTCCCCAGCCCGGTCTGCAATCTGGCCGGCCGCACTTCCCTGGGCGCGTCCATGATCGCCCTGGCCCAGGGCGGGCTCCTGTTGACCAACGATTCCGGGCTGATGCACCTGGGCGGAGCCCTGGGGGTGCCGCTGGTGGCCGTGTTCGGCCCCACCAATCCCCTGACCACCGCTCCCCTGGGCCGCGGCCGCCTCATCCGTTCCCGGGCCGCCTGCGCCCCCTGCCTGAAGCGCGACTGCCCTTTGAGCCGCCAAATCTGCTTCGACGACGTCACCCCCGAGTTGGCCGCCAAGGCCGCCCTGGAACTCCTGGAGCCTCCGCCGATGCTTCCCGGCCAAAGCCCGGCCGTTTTTCTCGACCGCGACGGCACTCTCAACCGCGAGGTGGGCTTTCTGGCCCGACCCGACCAGTTGGAACTCTTGCCCGGCGTGGACCGGGCCGTGGCCCGGCTGAATGGGGCCGGCTATAAAACGGTGGTGGTCACCAATCAGTCCGGCCTGGCCCGGGGCCTTTTTTCCCGGGAGGATCTGGACGCGGTCCACGCCCGGCTGCGGGAGCTCCTGGCCCGGGACGGCGCCCGCCTGGACGGGGTTTATTTCTGCCCCCACCATCCCGAGGGCCGGGTGCCGGAACTGGCCCGGACCTGCCAATGCCGCAAGCCCGAAAGCGGACTGTATGAAGAGGCGGCCCGCGATTTGGATATCGACCTGGCCCGCTCGGTCTGGATCGGGGATCGGCAGCGGGATTTCCAGTCCGCCGAAAAATTCGGCGGCCGCTCGGTCCTGGTGCTCACCGGCTACGGCCTGGAGGAAGCCCGGGCCCGGCTGGAATGCCAGCCGACCCTGGTGGCCCCGGACCTGCGCCGGGCCGTGGAATGGATCGTCTCGTGACTCGACCAGATGGGGGCGACACGCCGTCGCGGCCGGGCGGTATCAAAAACCTTCTGATCGTCAAACTGAGCGCGGTGGGTGACGTGGTGATGACCCTGCCGGCCCTGGCCGCCCTGCGGCGCGCGTATCCCGGGGCGGCCATCGACTGGCTGGTGGAGCCGGCGGCGGCCGGAATCCTGACCGGGCACCCCGATTTGAACCGGCTTCTGGTCGCCCCTCGCAAGGAACTGGCCCGGTTGGGGCGGTCCGGCCGGCTGATCGGGGTCGGCCGTCTGTGGTCGGCCTTCCGGCGGGAACTGCGGGCGGTGGAGTATGACGTGGTCCTGGACCTCCAGGGGCTGGCCAAGAGCGCGGCCCTGGTCTGGCAGGCCCGGGGGCGGCGCAAAGTGGGCTTCGCCCGGACCCGGGAGTGGACCGGCTGGGCCCTGAACGAAAAAATGCCGGCTTACGACCCCGACCGCCACGCCGCCCTGCGCTATCTCGATGCCGCCGTCTACCTGGGAGCCGAGAGGCCCGCTTCGCTCCCGGAGCGCTATTATACGCCGCCCCCAGCCGCCGAAGCCGAGGCCGACACTCTGTTGACCTCCCGGCCGCGCGCTGGAGAGCGCTTCGTGGTGCTGAACCCCGGGGCCAAATGGGCCACCAAGCGTTGGCCGGCGGAATATTGGGGGCTCCTGGCCGCCCGTCTGGCCGGGGAGACCGGCCTGGGGCTAATAATCACCGGTGGGCCGGAGGACGCCCCCTTCGGGGAAGCCATCCGGCGGGCCGCGCCCGATGCGGCCCTCGACCTCTGCGGCCGCACCAGCCTGTCGGGGCTGGCCGCCGTCCTGGCCCGGGCCGAGGCCGTGGTCACCTGCGACACCGGGCCCATGCACCTGGCCGCCGCCGGGGGGGCCGGGGGGCTGGCCCTGTTCGGCCCCACCCGGCCCTGGCGCACCGGCCCCTTCGGCGGTCGCTTCCAGGTGCTGACCGGGCCGCTGGCCTGTCAGGGCTGCCTTCGCAAACGCTGTGACCAGCCCTGTCTGGAACTGGTGACCCCGGACGAGGTCTGGGATCATCTCCAGGCCTGGCTGAAGGATGGGGGCGCTTCGATCACTCCGAACGTGGCCCGACTCAACTGAATCACGGGCCGAAAATCAAAATGTAGGAATCTCTATTCGCGGTTGAGCCCGGTCAGGGTGTGGGCGGGAAGGGGGACATGATGCGGAAGCTGATGGTGCTGACGGGTCTGATCCTGCTGCTGGCGGTCGTGGGGGCCGCTACGGCCGACGCCCAGACCGCCGGAGCCGATCTGTTTCACCGGGGGCAGTACCGCGCGGCCTATGCCGCGCTCTGGCCGGCCATTTCCGCCGGCGACCCCGAGGCGGCCTTTTACGGCCTGGTCATCCGCCGTAACGGCCTCGACGGCCGGGCCCCGGCCGAGCCCTCGGAGATGGCCGCCCTGTGGAACATCCTGGCCAGCCGGGCCGACCAGATGCGCCGGGAGGCCGGCGAGGCGGGCATTCCCACCGCCCGGGAGCAGGTTTTGCGCACCGCCCTGGCCCAACTGGAATATTTCGGGCCGGTGGCCCCGGCCTGGCCGCCGAACCCGGGCGATCCGGCCCGGAACGGCCGGGCGCAGGTGCCTTACGGCCACCTCAACGCCACGGTTCTGCGCTTCACCCCGGCCATGAATTTTTTGGCTTTCGTCGATATCGATTCCCCGGGGGGCAATCACTCGGGGGCTTTCAACCGCAGCCTCCAGGCCGCCGAAGCCGGCGACTATCTGGCCATGGGCAACGTCGCCTGGCTGTATCGGGACGGCCTGGGCACCGAAAAGAACAATATCCGGGCCGCCCACTGGGCCCGCAAGGGCTGCCGCTCCAACCCGGAAATATCCCGCAATCAAAATGAAATGGGCTATTTTTACGAAAGCGGCCGGGGCGTGACCCAGGATCTCAAAGAGGCCGCCCGCTGGTATGAAAAAAGCTCCGCCCAGGGGCACCTGGCCGGCCGCCTCAACGCCCTGCGCCTGAAAAGCAAGAGCCCCAGCGGGCCGGTGCTGGACAACCGGATTATGTTTTAGGCGGGTTCGCCCCGCCAAACGCAAAAGCCCGGAGCCGGACGCATCGCTGTCCGGCTCCGGGCTTTATAGTATACTGCCGGTCGAGTCTCAATACATGGTGTCGCCGGATTTATTGCCCAATCCGGGGTGGTTGTCGAAACGCACCGCGCCCACCAGGGCCCGGCCGGCGGCAGCTTTGGAGACCCGGCCCACGGCCTGGTTGCCGAAGCCACCGCAGAGCTCGATGGCCTGGCACTGTTCCTTGGTGATGAGCTCTTCCACGATGCTTTCGATGGCCGAATAGTCGTTGATGGCCAGGCAGAGGATTTCCACTTCCGGGGTCTTGACCCAGCTGCGGTGTTGTTTCGGGTCGGCGCCGGTGGCGACGAAAAGAAATGCGGCTTTCAGGGCGGCCATGTCGATCTCCTTGATGTCTGGCCGCCGGTGGTCCGAACGGCCGGTTGAGTTTTCCCGGAAAGCCCGGGCGCATAGATAACAGTTTTTTCAGGCCGCTCGCCGGTGGGCGGCCGAAAAAAGCGATTTGTCATATCAGCGAAAACATGGGATTAGTATACCATAAAATTGCC
>JAVBLB010000020.1:0-72058 GCA_031553735.1 Candidatus Adiutrix sp. | reverse complement strand
GAAACGAATCGAGTGCTACATCAACAGTTTAATGCCAACCGAGCAGTGTCATCAGACACAAACAGCTTCCCGAACCAACCATCTGCGTGGCGGCCGTCCCAATCACATCCCGCACCGGTCGCCGCCGCAGCGCCACTTGTTTGAGCCGTTCAGGCGAGTTGTGGCGATGCTTACGGGTGGCAACTGACACAACGGTATTGCCTTTCGGGGGGCCAGGGGGCGAAGCCCCCGGCGCGGGTGGGTCCAGGGTAGGGTGCGCGCAGCACCCTCCCCTCCCGGGCGGCGAAGCCGCGCCGGTGGCGGGGTCCGGGGCAGCGCCCCGGCCGGACGCCGAGACCGCCGCGATTCATAATCCCGTCTTTAAGGCGATTCCCCTGAGGCTCAGGCCGGAAGTGATTGACGGACGGGGTGTTCTTTAGTATAGTGAATTCGGGAATATATGGGTAGCTGGTGCGCCCCCTGGTCTTCAAAACCAGTGCTGGTGGTTAATAGCCGCCTAGGTGGGTTCGATTCCCACATATTCCCGCCATTTATTTATTAAAATCCGCAATTTGACCCATTGAGCCACCGGCCGGATTCGTTGTCAGCCCATTATCGGGCACGACCAGAGTCTTCCGGCGGCTCTGATCGTTTTAGTCCTCAAAAGGTATTGATCCGATGAAACAGTCCCGACATGCCGTCATCGGCACGGCCGGTCACGTCGACCACGGCAAGACGGCCCTCATCAAAGCCCTGACCGGCATCGACACCGACCGCCTGGCCGAGGAAAAAAAGCGCGGCATCACCATTGAAACGGGCTATGCCCACCTGGACCTGCCGGGGGGCCTCAGGGCCGGGGTGGTGGACGTGCCGGGCCACGAGCGTTTCATCAAGAACATGCTGGCCGGGGCGGCCGGCATCGACCTGGCCATGCTGATCGTGGCCGCCGACGACGGCATCATGCCCCAGACCCGGGAGCACCTGGACATTCTGCGGCTGTTGGGCATCGAGGCCGGACTGGTGGTGGTCACCAAGGCCGACCTGGTCGACCCCGACTGGATCGACCTGGTCAAGGACGACCTCAACCGCCTGGTGGCCGGCACTTTTCTGGCCGAAGCCCCCATGGTCGCGGTCAGTGCCCTGAGCGGCCAGGGGCTGGATGAACTCAGGGCCACTCTGGCCGACCTGGTCGCCGCCCTCACCCCCCACCCGGTGGACGCCCAATTCCGTCTGCCTCTCGACCGGGTCTTCACCATGACCGGCTTCGGCACCGTGGTGACCGGAACCCTGATGGAGGGTCCGCTCAAGGCCGGCGACACGGCCGCGGTCTACCCCGAAGGGCTCCCGGTCAAGGTCAAGGGCCTGCAGGTGCATTCCCAGGCGGTGGAGACCGCCTGGCCGGGGCAGCGGGTGGCGGTCAACCTGAACGCCAAGAAGGACCAGTTGGCCCGGGGCGACGTTCTGGCCACCGCCGACAGCCTGCGCCCCACCCTGATGCTGGACGTGCGGCTGGAAGTGCTGAAGGACTCGCCCTTCCGAATCAAGAACGGCAGTTGGCTCCATCTCTATCTGGGCCCCCGGGAAATCCTGGCCAAGGCCGTGCTGATGGACGAGGAGGACCTGGCCGAGGGCCGGTCCGGCTTCGCCCAACTGCGCTTTTTGGAGCCGGTGACCGCCCGGGTCGGCGACCGCTTCGTCATCCGTTTTTATTCGCCCATGGTCACCATCGGCGGCGGCCAGGTGCTGGACCCCGAGCCGCTGAAGCATCGCCGCCACAAGCCCCAGGTGCTGGAAGGCTTCGAGACCCGCGAGTTGGGCTCGCCCCAGGAGCGGCTGGAACTCTTGATCAAGGAACGGCCGGGGGCTTTTCCCAAATTGTCCGACCTGGTCATGCGGGCCGGCCTGGATCCGGTCTGGGCCGGCAACTGGTGCCGGAACATGGCCCAGAAGGGCCTTTTGGTGTCCCTGGCCCGCGACGTCTTCATCCACCAGGAGGAAATGGAGCGGCTAGAGGGCCGGCTGAAGGATTTTTTGTCCGAATGGCATAAAAACAACCCTTACAGCCCCGGCATGTCGCTGGAAGAGGCGCGGACCCGCCTGGCCCCCAAGGCCGCCTCGACAATCGCCGACGCCCTGCTCGATCTTCTGGAGAGCCGGAAATTCATAGTCCGCGAGATGGGGCAGATCCGCCTGGCCGCCTTCAAGCCCCAGGTCAACGAGGCGGAAAACGAACTGGTCGACAAGCTGAACCAGCTCTATCTGTCATACGGCGTCACCCCCCTGGTGACCAGCGCGGTGGAGCCGCCGTCCGACGCGGCCGGGGACCGCCGCCGCCAGGCCGCCTTTTCCACCCTGGTGCGGCGCGGCGACCTGGTGCGGCTGGACAACTCGTACTACATCCACAAAACCTATTACGACCAGGCCTGGCGGCGCTTCAAGGAACTGGCCTCGGAAAATGAGACCGTCGTGACCGGCGACTTCCGCGACGCCCTGGCCACCTCCCGCAAGGTGGCCATCGCCCTTCTGGAGCACTTCGACAAGGCCGGCCTGACCAGGCCCCTCGGCGAGGGCCGGCGCCTGCGGTGAAGGTCTTGGGCGACCGAATCAATTTGCGCAATTTGTCTGCCTGGAGGCCGCAAGCCTCCTCAACAACAGACATATCGTTCACCCGCTCCTTCTATCGCTTCCGTTTGACCAGCAAAGGTGAACCGCACTTCGACGCCCTTACGGCCGAGCCCCGCCCCAGACGCTGCGGGCCCGCACCAGTTCCCGGCCGTCGGACAAACGAAAGAGGCCATGCAGAAAGCCGCCCTCCGTATCGTTCCCGCCCCGCACCACCACCGTATCCCCATAGAGCCCCTCGGCCCGGAACAACATCTGCAACGACTTGAGCCGCCGGGAGCCGCCGATGCCGTCAGGCGCCGATTCCGCGGTCCATTCGGCGAAGCAGGCGTTGTTCACGTGGTTGTTGCGGTCGATATCGGACCGGCGCACCGCGAACGAGGCCAGCACCGGAGCGCTCTCCTGGCCTGGCAGACGCGGGCCCCCGACCTCCATGACCCGCTCCGGATTTTCCGGCCGCAGGGCGGTGATGAATTCCGGCAGGCGCTCGGCCCGCCGCGATTCGAGGTTGAGCACCACCCAGTCGGTCACCGCCCGGGCCACAGTCCGCCCCCGCCAGGTCAGCAGAAAATCCCGGCGATATTGCAGGCGCTCCGCCGAAACCGGCCAGGTCACCACCCGCACCCAGGTGGATTCCTCGTCGTTCAGCACCTCTCCGCCCAGGTCGGGCCACTCGTCAAACTCGATCCACATCCGGGTCAGGGCCCAGGCCAGCCCCCGCCGGGCCAGCTCCTCCACGGAAAAACCCAATTCAGCCGCATGGAGCGCGGCGGCCTCTTCCATGTATCCGCAGAGGTTTTGAAGCGGCACCCGGTGGTCGGGGCCGATTTCGTAGCCCCGGATTTTGAAGTTCTCAGTGCGTACCCAGTTCATCGAAGTCTCGCGTATCCAGAAGGATGGAGGCGATAAAACCTCCGTCTCGGCCGCGGCGACACACTCATAACGAAATCACGGCGGCGCTTTGCCCCATTCGGGGCGTTGAAATACTTTTTTTCGCCTCAGAGGCGGCTCAGGAGCGCTTCGATATGCTCCCGCCGCCGAACGGCCCCATACCAGCTCGAAGGCATGAACTCCAGGCCATACCGGGCGGCCAGGACGGTCGACACCAGGGCGCAGCGGGCGGCGTTGTCGCCCCCGGCCAAAATGGCCTGAACCGCGCCCTCGCGGGGCCGCTCGCCGTATTTGGCCAACAGGTGCACCAGGCCGGGGAACATTTTGAAGGCATCGCAACTGGCGCCGAAACCGTTGATGACCGTGACCGAATCGTCCCGGGCGCTCTCCAGCCCCGCCTCATAAAGGATTTTGAGGGCCGGGTCGCCCAAGTATTTTTCGGCTTTGGCCATGGCCGACAAAAAATCAAGGCCGGCCAGAACGTGGTGGGCCGTGGCCGCCCAGAAATCCACCATGGCCAGCACCCGGGGGTTGGCGGTGGTCAGGGCGGCCTGCCCCCGGCCCCCGGCCACGGCTCCCGCCTCGCCGCCGTCATACACGGCGAAGATGGGCGCCAGGCGGGCCGCCGGCGAAAGGTCGGTGGAAGCGGAGGCGGCTTCGGCGGCCGGCCGGCCGGCGGCCAGGTTGGCCAGGGTGTCTTTGGTGGCGTGGTCCAGATAGCCCTGGTAGCCGTTTTCGAAAAGACCCCGCCAGCGGGTGGCCCAGTCGTTGAAATCAAACGCTTTCCGGGCGGCCACCGATTCCAGGAGGGTCAAAGTCTGGTCACCGTAATGGGTGAAATCGCCGTAGCCCGCGTGTTTGTGGTAGGTGTCGGGGGGCGGGGCCAGGGGTTCGCGCCGGGGTTCGAAGAGCTCGGCCACCTTGGCCGGGTCGTATATCCAGTGCACTCCCAGGGCCAGAGTGTCGGCGGTCAGGGCCGCCCGGATCATATCTTTGGCGTTTTTCGACATAATTGATCCTCCTTCGAAAGATGGGACTAAGGATGGCGGCGATAGACCCTCCGTCTCGGCTGCGGCGACATGCGCATAACGAAATCACGGCGGCGCTTGGCCCCATTCGGGGCATTGACCCTTCGTCTCGGCCAAGGCCATCCGCCCGTGGCCCGGCCAACGGTGGCTGCGAACTATGGCGTAAAAAACCCGGCGGACAATAATCCGCCGGGCCCGGGAGGGAATCAGGCGATCCTGGCTCCGGCCTCGGGGCCGGGGGTCAGGGAGTAAACCTCTTCGACGGTTACCTTGACCACGCATTTCGGCACCGGCAATCCGGGGGCCTTTTCCGCCAGGGCGGCCTTGACCTGGTCGTAGGCGGGGCCGGACTTGATGATCTCCGCCAGCCCTTTAAACTGATACCCCTTGCCGCCATCCATCACGCCGATGGCGATCTGCCGATTTTGGTCCAAATTGGCCGACGTCTTTTTCGGAAAAATGTCGGCATAGAGCAGGGTCTGGTCGTCCACGACTCGAATCGAGCCCTTGGGGGCCACATTGAGCCGGCCGTCCGCCCCGGCCGTGGCCACCCAAGCCACCTTGCCGGTAATAAAATCCTGAATTTCCTTGGGGATGTTCACTGGCATACATGTGCTCCTTTCAGTAGGCTACAAGGCCCATCACAGCGGGCATACTTTCAATATACCCGATGTTGAGAAAAATTACTGCAGCAATAAACACACCAGGGCTGAGCCCTGGACCCACCGGATGCTGACGCATCCTCCCCGAACCCGCTTCGCTGGACGGCCGAGGCCGCAACGTCTGGTCGGCCGGGACCATCGGGGTCGTCCACAGGGTCGGGCGGGCGCTGAAGCGCCCTTTTTTTAGCTTTTACCAAGACTCCATCAGGATTGTTTTTATTTCGTCGGCCAGGACATCCAGGCGGGACGGGCCGGTAATACTTCGGAGGGCGGCCGCGTGGGCCCCGACCGCGTCGCCGACGCGAAGTGTCGGAGATCGGGGCCGTCGCTGGCGGCGTGGTTGGGCAGCGGCCGGCCGGAGAAGGAGTACCGGCCCGCCCCGCCGTGCGGATACCGATAACCCCATCTTGAAAAGGTGAGACGGAGACAATAAATACACAGAAAACGGCCGCCGCGGGTGATATACCCGGCGGCGGCCGTTTTCTGTGCGGTCCGGCTCCGGTTCGCCAACCGGAGCCAAGGAGTTCTTACCAGCCCCAGGTCAGATACTGGTGGATGGAATCGGCGGCGGTGCGGCCGGCGCCCATGGCCAGGATGACCGTGGCCGCGCCGGTGACGATGTCGCCGCCGGCCCAGACCCGGGCCTTCTTGGTCTTGCCGGTGGCGTCTTCAGCCTCGATGTAGCCCCACTTGTTGACGGCCAGGCCCGGGGTGGTGGTGGTGATGAGAGGGTTGGAGGCGGTGCCCACGGCCACCACGGCCAGATTGATGTCGATCTCGTATTCGGAGCCCTTGATGGGCACGGGGCGGCGGCGGCCGGAGGAGTCGGGCTCGCCCAGTTCCATCTTCTGAAGGCGCACGCCGGTGAGGCGGGACTGATCGTCGCCCAGGAAGGCCAGCGGCGCGGACAGGAGACGCAGTTCCACGCCCTCTTCCTCCGCGTGATGGACTTCCTCGATCCGGGCCGGGATCTCGTCGCGGCTGCGGCGATAGATGATCTTGACGTCCTCGGCCCCCAGGCGCAGGGCGCTGCGGGCCGCATCCATGGCCACGTTGCCGGCCCCGAAGACCGCCACCTTCTTGCCCTGATACATGGGGGTGTCGTATTCGGGGAAGCGATAGGCCTTCATGAGGTTGGACCGGGTCAGGTATTCGTTGGCCGAAAAGACGCCGACCAGGTTCTCGCCGGGAATATTGAGCATGGTGGGGGAGCCGGCGCCCACGCCGATGAAGGCGGCGTCGTATTCCTCCAGGAGTTCGTCGATGGTGTAAATGCGGCCGATGACGGCGTTGAGTTCGAATTTGACGCCCAGGGCGGCCAGGTTGTCGCACTCGCGCTGCACGATGGCCTTGGGCAGACGGAACTCGGGGATGCCGTAAACCAGAACCCCGCCGGCCTGGTGCAGGGCCTCGAAAACCGTGACCTCATGACCCTTGAGGATGAGGTCGCCGGCCACGGTCAGGCTGGCCGGGCCGGAACCGACCACGGCCACCTTCTTGCCGGTGGGCGCCTCTTTGGGCGGGATGACCTTGTGGTCGGTCTGCCGGGCCCAGTCGGCGGCATAGCGCTCCAGGCGGCCGATGGCCACGGGGTCGCCCTTTTTGCCGAGGATGCAGCGTTCCTCGCACTGGCTCTCCTGGGGGCAGACCCGGCCGCAGACGGCCGGGAGCGCCGTGCGTTCGGCCAGCTTGGCCACGGAGGCCGGCATGTCGCCGTCGAGGATGGGCTTGATGAAGCCGGGGATGTCGATGGCCACCGGGCAACCGTCGACGCAGCCGGGCTTCTTGCACTGGATGCAGCGGCCGGCTTCCAGCTTGGCCATCTCCGCGGTGTAGCCCAAGGGGACTTCCTTGAAATTATGGCGCCGCTCGTGAGCCGGCTGCTCGGGCATGGCCTGACGGGGGGTTTTTTCTTCACTCATCGTTTCGTACCTTCCCTTCCTTATGCCCGGTCGCGGCCGCGGTCGATGTTACAGCGATGGGCGTCATACTGTTCGGCGGAGATGAATTCCTGGGGCTTATAGGCGGTCAGCCGCTGCATGAATTCATCCCAGTCCACCTTGTGGGCGTCGAACTCGGGGCCGTCGACGCAGGTGAACTTGGTCTCTCCGCCGACGCTGACCCGGCAGCAGCCGCACATGCCGGTGGCATCGATCATGATGGCGTTGAGGCTGACCAGGGTGGGCACCTGATATTCGGCGGTCATCTTGGCCACGAAACGCATCATCGGGGCCGGGCCGGCGGTGACCACCTCGCTGACCTTTTCATTGCCCTCGAGATATTGCTTGAGGATATTGGTCACGAAGCCGTGGTGGCCGTAGCTGCCGTCGTCGGTGCAGACCTCCAGCTTGTCGGAGGCCGCGGCCATCATGTCTTCCATGATCAAGAGATCCTTGGTGCGGGCGCCGATGATGGAGATCACCTTATTGCCGGCGGCCTTGTAGCCTTTGGCGATGTTGTGAACCACCGCCACGCCGGTGCCGCCGCCCACGATCAGCACCAGGCCGGGGTGCTTTTCAATGTGGGTGGGCTTGCCCAAGGGGCCGACCACGTCCAGATAGCCCTCGCCCTCGGCCATATCCCGAAAGAGCTTGGTGGACTTGCCCACCACCTGGTAAATGATGGTGATGGTGCCCCGGACCGGATCGGCCGCGGCCATGGTCAGGGGGATGCGCTCACCGGTTTCGTCCGCCCGCAGAATGACGAACTGGCCGGGCAGGGCCTTCTTGGCGATCAGGGGAGCCTCGATTTCGTTGAGCACCACGGTTCCCTGGGCCATCTCCTGGCGTTTCACAATCTTGTACATATTGCCTCCCGTCGGCAAGGTGGAATTGCGGCGCCGCCTTCGGCCGCCGGCCGGGCACTGCCGGGTCGGTGGTCGCGGGCGTCCGGAAGGTCATCGGGTGACCGGTCCGGGCCGGATAAATAAACATGTTGTCACCCGGCCGGATTTGGAGACCGGGACACGATCGCCCCTCCCCCGCCTTTGACCGCCGACCCGTTTCAGGCCGGCGACGAACAGGGGTTCAGCGCCTCATAACTTTTAAATTTCTGGTATATTACACGTAAAGCGCGCGTTTGTCCAGCCTGAAATCGGCCCACGGCCGGGCCGTGGCCCCGTACTCCACCAGCTTTTCCCACAGGCGCCGGGAATAGCCCAGAAACCGGGCCGCCGTCGCCCGGCGGGATTCGAAGCGGGCGCTGGTGAGGTAGGAGCGGGCCAGGCCGAAGGTCAGCCGGGCTTCGATGGTGGTGTCCCGGGCCGAAGCCGCGAAATCGCGGGCGAAGGTCCAGACCAGTTCGGCGGCCCGGCCCAGGCGGTCGCGGCTCGCGGCCCCGGAGAGGGGCAGGCGCAGGATGGAGAGAATCAGCACCGACAGGTCCTGGGCGTAGTCGGACAGGCGGCTGCGGTGAAGATCGATGAAGCGGTAGGCCCCGGTTTTTTCGTCGCGCATGATGTTGGCCAGGTTGAAATCGCCGTGGATGCGGACGGTGAAGGGCGCGGGCAGCTCACGCTCGTAGCCTTGGGCTTCGGCCAAAAGGTCATCGAAAGAACGAATCGTAAGACGCCCCACCTGGCCGCTGAAATTCAAAAGGTCCGGGTACAGGGCCCGGACCGGGCCCAGCCGGTTTTCCGCCTGGCGGACGAAGCCGGCCCGGCTCTCCTCCTCCAACCGGGTTTCCCGCCACAGGCCGGCCATGAGATTCAGGGCTCCGGTGAGCTCCCGGACGGCCCCGGCCCCCGCCGGATCCAGAAACATGTCCCGCAGGGTCAGGCCGGGGATGTATTCCAGCACCAGGGCGGCGGCCCCGTCGCCCTCGGCCGGAACGAAAGCCTTGACCGCCGGCGGGAGCCCCGGCCACAGGGCGGCCCAGAATTCCAGGTTGTCGCGCTCTTTTTCCAGTTTGGCCGCCGGGCCGTGTTTGAAAAACACCGGCTCACCGTCCATCTGGCCTATTTCGCCGCCGCCCACCACCCCGAGGCGGCAGCCGGAACGGCCGCTCCAGATGGATTGGAACCCCTCGGCCGCCGCGCCCCGGCCGGCGGCCCGGCCGCTGGCCTTAAGGCCCGCCTCCAGGGCCAGATACTGGCTGAACTTCAGGTTTTCGCCCAGGATGACGTAGATCAGATCCTCGCCGATCTCCAAAATCAAATCGCCGATACGCTCGAGATAGTGGACGATCATCAGGGTGGTGACCCGGTCGCCGGGCGCGCCCCGGCCCTCCTCCATTTCCCGGATGAGGCGGCGGAAGCTGTCGGCGTAGCGGGCGTCAAGCCGCTCCTCGATTTGGCAGAGGCGTTCCACCAGCTTGAATTTCTGCTGTTCCAGGGCCGGGCGGATCAGGGTCAGCCCCTGGTCGATCTCGTCGAAGAACTCGTCCAGGCCATACTCGTCGAGAAAATCGGCCCGGCTCAGATGCCCGAACTGACGCACCACGTTCAGGGCCAGCTCGGCGATGCGGTGCAGACGCGTGGCGATCATCTCCAACCCGTGATACAGTCGCCGGTCCCGCTCCTCGATCCGGTCGGACCTCTCCACCTCGACGTTCTGGTTGCGCAGGGCCAGGGCCAGGGCGGTGATGTAGGCCAGCTTGTGCCTCAGCTCCACCACGGCCGCCGGGACCGGCGCGGTCATAAAAGCCCGCACCTGCTCCACATACTGGCCGACCTCGGCCAACAGGAGCTTCAAATCGCCTTGGCGGTTTTTGAGGGCCGCGGCAAACGGCGCGCTCCGCCGGCTTTTGAGGTCGGGTGCGTTCAGGGGCGGCTTCGGGGATGGCTTTACGGTCGGCGGCAATATACCCTCACCACGCCGCGGCGAGGCCCGCGCTGGTCGGGCCTCGCCGCGAATAATCAAAATTTTCCGGGCCGGGGTTCGGTCAGAAGCGGCAGGTCGGACTCTTCCTCGGCCCAGCCCAGTTCCAGGTTGACCCTGGTGCGGCCGTTTTTGCGGCGCACTTTGAGCCCCAGATCGATGAAGCCTCGGGGGTGAATGGCGAATTCGCGTCCGCCCTCGGCCAGCGGCAGGACTCCGGCCTCCACCCCTTCAGCCAGGGCCGTCAGATAGCGAGCCAGTTCGACCGGGTCGACGGCGGTTTGATGTTTAAATGTATCTTTCATAGTTGTTATTATACACCTTTGATATTTTTTTACCAGAGCAACGGCATCTCTCCACGCAAAACATCGAACCCGAACGCGGCTTCGCCAGCCAGGTTCGGGTTCGAATATCATCGCGAATGCGGCTTATTTGGTTGCCGGATTATTAATCCTCACCATACGTGCTCAGGCGGCGCGATCCATTCGAGTCGGGCGCTTCGCCGTAAGGCCGCAACCGGCCGTCGCCCGTGGCGGAGCCGGCCGGGCGGGAATAATCGGCGCCCTCCAGCGCGGGGGACCGGCCCGCCCCGGCGCCGGAGCCGTATTCCGAAGACGGAACGGTTCCCGCTCCGGAGGCCGCGGGCGGGAAGACCGGCTGGGACGGGCTTTCCGGAAGGTCGGCCTCCGCGTCGTAATCCACGGGCGGCGTGGACGGCGGCAGCGGCGGGGCGGACGGCGGCGCGGTCGAAGCCACCGGGGCGGCCGGAGGAGCCGGGGTCTCGGGGGCGGCGGCCTCCGTCTCCGGATGATACGGCTGGGGCTGGTAGCCGCCGGAGGGAACGGGCGGAGCGTTCACCCGGCGATCGTCGCGGCCGGCGGGCTCACCGGGGTAGCCGTACGATCCCCCCGGGAAGCCCTCGCCCCCCGGGCCCGGGCCCGGATCTTCGCCGTCTTCGAAGTCGCCCCGCAGGAATTCATCCTGGGGGCTGATGTCGCTGATGATCTCCGAAAGGCCGGTGCCGACCGTCCCGGCCTTGTAGCAGACGCCGAAGGCCCCGCCCGGGGTCATTTCGGCCTCCGGCGGCACGGTGAAGTCGGTCACCGGCTTGTCTTTCAACGCCTCGCGCATGTAATAGAGGAAGATGGGCCCGGCCACCCGGCCGCCGGCCTCCCCCACCGCCCGGGGACGCTGCTGGTCGGTGCCCACCCAGACGGCGGTGACCATATCCGGGGTGAAACCGATGAACCAGGCGTCGGAAGAGTCGTTGGTGGTGCCGGTCTTGCCGCCCACCGGCCGATTCAGGGGCTTGACGCTGGTGCCGGTGCCCTGGGCCACCACCCCCCGCATCATCGAGGTGACCGCGCAGGCCGTGCCGGGATCCAGCGAGGGGATGCGCTCGGGCGCGAATTCGGCCACCACGTTGCCGTAGCGGTCCTCGATGCGGGTGATGTAGCGCGGCGTGACCCGAATCCCCATATTCGGGAAGGCCGAATAGGCCGACAACAGTTCCGGTATGGGCAGGCCGTAAGCCCCCAGGGCCAGGGTCAGGGTATCGGGCAGCTTCTCGGTGATGCCCAGGTTGCGGGCCGTCTCGGCCAGGGCCGGGTAGCCGATGCGGTCGAGGATCTTGATGGAGATGATGTTGCGTGAGCCGACCAGGGCCGAATACAGGGTCATGGGGCCCAGGAATTTCCCGTCGGAGTTGCCCGGTTTCCAGCGCTTGCCGTCGCCGGGGTCGTCGACCACGAAGGGGGCGTCGTTCATGATCGAGCCGGGGGTGAAGCCGTTGTCCATGGCCGCGGCGTAGACGAGGGGCTTGAACGAGGAGCCGGGCTGCCGCTGGCTCTGTACGGCCCGGTTGAACTGGCTCTCGCCGAAGTCGCGCCCGCCGACCATGGCCTTGACGTCGCCGGTGGCCGTATCCATGCTCAAAAGGGCCGACTGGGTGTCCAGCCGCTGCTCCAGGCTCATATCCAGCACCGGGGCGGCGGAGTTGTTCACCACGGCGGCCAGGTCGGCCGGCTTGGCCGCCTCCTTTTTCCCGTCGGCCTCGATCAGGCGCACCCAGATGACGTCGCCCCGGGCGAAGCGTTTATCTATGTCGCCCTTCAGGGCCCAGCTCAGATTCTTTTTGGCGATGCGTCCGTGATAGGGGCCGACCCGCACCCCCAGTTCGCCGTTTTTCTTGTCCACTTCCGTGACCAGGGCCTGGTAGAGGCGGTTCGGGAGCATCCCCTCAGAGGGCAAATTCTTCGTGGCCTCGGCCAGGAACTGCTTGATCTGGGCCTCCCCGGCCAGCCGCTGATCCGGCCCCTTGTAGCCCCGGCGGCGGGTGTATTCCCACAGGCCCCGGGCCACGGCCACGTCGGCGGCGCGCTGATCTTCGATGTTGACGGTGGTGAAGACCCGCCAGCCGTCGTTATACAGGCTGTCGGCCCCGACCCGCTCTTCCATCAGCCGGCGGACGTGCTCGGTGAAATAGGGGGTCACTGTGGTGTTGGGGTTGGGCCACTCGTCCTGCACATTCAGCACCTCGGCCCGGGCGGCGGCGGCTTCGGCCTCGGTGATGAATTCGACATCCCGCATCCGCTTGATGCCGTATTCCTGGCGGTCGCGGGCCTGTTCGGGGTCGCTGACCGGGTTGCGGCCCGGCGCCTGGGTGATGCCGGCCAGCATGGCCGCCTCGGCGACGGTCAGGTCGGCCGAACTTTTGTCAAAATAGGTTCGGGCCGCGGCTTCCACCCCGTAGGCCCCCCGCCCCAGATAGATCTGGTTGAGATACAAAAAGAGAATCTCGTCCTTGCTGAAGTTGTTTTCCAGGCGCAGGGCCAGGATCATCTCCTTGATCTTCCGTTTATAGGAACGCTCCGGAGTCAGAAAAAAGGATTTGACCACCTGCTGGGTGATGGTGGAGCCGCCGGAACTGATTTTCCCGGTCTGAAAGTTGGTCAGAGCCGCCCGGATGAGGGCCTGGATGCTGACGCCCTTGTGCTGATAGAAGCGGGCGTCCTCCACCGCCAGGAAAGCTTTGGTCACTGCGGGGGACATCTGGGCGATCGGCACCACGAAACGTCGTTCGTGATAGTATTCGCCGATGACCCGGCCGTCGTCGGAGAAAAAATAGGTGACCGCCGGCGGCGAGTATTGTTTCAGCCCCTCGGTGGAGGGCAGGTCCTGGGACAGGTAGGAATAAGCCCCGAAGCCCACCACCAGGCCGGCCACTCCCAAGCCGATGCCGGTCCAGATCAGCCCGATCACCAGCCTGGTGAAAAGGCCCCGCTTTTTGCGCGCCCGGGGCGGGGGCGGGCCGCTTCCCCGCCCTTTTTTTCCATTCGGTTCAGAGTTCGGCCGGTTTTTTTTGCGGGCCCCGCCGCGCCGGGTTTCAGTCGGGGCCTCGCCCCAGGCCGCCGGGCCGGCCAGGTCCAGATCAGGGGTAGGCTCGGGTCTTCTTCTTTTTCTTTCTTCCATATCCCAATCACTATATTCAAATATGAATCGTAGATCATTAACGTCCACAAACCAGCCGGATCCCCAACCGGTCGTCCCCAGTTTAGTATGATCCCCCCCGAATGTAAAATGGATTTTCCATGGACCCAGGGCATAGCCCTGGACCCGCCGGATGCTATCGCATCCTCTCCGAACCCGCTTCGCTGGGCTACCGAAGCCGCAACGTTTGGTCGGCCGAGACCGTCGGGGTCGTTTTCAGGGTGGGGCGGGCGCTGAAGCGCCCTTTGAAAGGCGAGGGCTTTCGAGCGACACAGCGTCGGTTCCGCTCTTCGCCGTCAGGGCGGCGGGCGCTGAAGCGCCTCTCGAGCAGCAAGCCTCGCGATTGTATTGTCTCATCGCCCCGCTGGTGTTCAGCCCATGAGGAGGCGCCCGCTCTTCTCCCCCTTCGCCCCGTCAGCTTTTCACCCAAGGGAGCACGGGCCGGGAATGCTTCGGAGGGCGGACGCGTGGGCCCCGACCGCGTCGCCGACGGGAAATATCGAACACTGGCTCCATCGCCGGCGGCGCGGTTGGGCAGCGGCCGCCCTCCGAAGCATTCCCGGCCCACGCGACCGCACGGCCATCGACGATACTTCTTAACCACACCGACTTGCCCGCTCCAGAAGATGAGGAAGCGATTCAGCCTGTTCCCGACGGCACATTACCCTGCCGACGCGACAAACGCCGACGCCCGTCCGCCGAAAGCATGCACATGCTTTCGGCGGACGGGCGAACATACCCGAACCGGGCCGGGCGCGGCCAGTGTCTAATTATAAAAATTATGTAAATAATTTTTATAATAAAACAAAGTCATTAATTGCAAAATAATATTCATTATTATTGCAATTAGACACTAGAACTTGTTGATGCCGGAGAAATCCAGGTCGTTCAAAGCCTGGCTCAGGGCTTCGCTCAGAACCGTGGCGCCGCCGGTGCCGCCGATAAGCTTCATGCGGTTGGAGCTGGCCCGGGCATTGGAGCGGGCCCCCCCGCTGGAATCACGGTAGATGAGAGAGTTGAGGGCCACGCTGGCCACCAGGTCGCTGCCCTGGAGGTCAATATCCATCTGGTCGATGTTGATCTCCATGGTCAGGTGGGCCGCGGCCCGCTGGGTGGTGGTGGTCACGCCCTGGGCCTGAAGCCGCCGGCTGGCCGCCTCGCGGACCGCGTCGGTGGCCGACAGGTTGGTGATGGTCACGGACGAACCGCCGGGCATGGTGACCTTCAGGTCGAAGCGCCCGCCCCGCAGTTCTTCGAACAGCCCCCGTTCGCGGGCGCCGGGCCCGATCAGATCACCGGAGGACCGGCGGTCGTTGACCACCAGATAGACGGTGTAGTCCTTCAACGAAGCGGCCGAGCGGACCGTGTAGGTGACTTCCATGGCTTTGCCGCCCACGCAGGCGGCCAGAAAGACCAGGGGCAGCAAAAGCGCCAGGCCCCGGCGACGGATCAAGCCTTCGAGCAGGTGTTTCATGCCTTCACCTCATTGGAAAATGGGGACCGACCCCGATTGATTTTACGGTTGATTGACGATTGAATTGCAATACAACATTATGCCGGCGACCATGATGGCGTGGTCGATGGTCCCGTTCAAAACCAGGTCCCGCAGTTCGTCGAGCGGAACGACGGTCAGGTGGAGATCCTCGTTTTCGTCGAATTCGGTGGTTCCGGCCAGGCGGGCGTCCTCGGCCAGGTAGAGATGGGCCGTGTTGTTCTGGATGGCCGGATTGGGCCGGAACGCGGCCAGCTTGCGCCATTTTTCGGCCGTATAGCCGGTTTCCTCGCGTAGTTCCCGCCGGGCGGCCTCCAGGGGCGACTGGCCCTTTTCCACCACCCCGCCGGGCAGCTCCAGGCTGACCTCCCGCGAGCCCAGGCGGTACTGCCGCACCAAAAGGGCCCGGCCGTCCCCGGTCAGGGCCAGCACCTGCACCCAATCGGGCACGTCGAGCACCACGAAGTTCTTGTCCTGCCCGTCTTTGGGGGAACGGCAGACATTTTTGCGAACCGTGAAAACGGGGGTTTCCAGAACGTCTTCTTCGGCCACCAGGGGCCAGGGCTGCACGGGCATCTCAGTCCACCACTATTTTTTTGTAACGTTTTTTGCCGGCCCGCAAAACGACCTCCCCGGCGGCCAGCCAGGGCTGGCCCTTGACCGGGTCGTTCTCCGCGTTTTCAGCCACGACCTCTTCGTTGAGATAGGCCCCGCCCTGCCGCACCAGGCGGCGGGCTTCGCTCTTGCTTCCGGCCAGGCCCGCCAGCACGAAAAGGTCGGCCACGGTGGCCTCCTCCAGGGTGCCCAGGGAAACACCCACCGTGGGGATGTCGGCCAGGGCGTCGCCCTGGGTCAGGCGGGCCACAGCCGAACTGGTCCGGACTTCCCCGGCCGGGTCGGCCGCGCCGAAGGTGCGCACCGAAGCCAGGTAGGCCTGGGCGGCTTCCTCCGGGGTGTGGCACATGGCCGTGATCTCATAGGCCAGGATCTCCTTGGCCCGGTTGACCAGGTGCCCGGGCAGCGAGCCGAGATAGGCGGTTTCCTCCAGGGGCAGGAAGGTGAACAGGTTCAGGAGGCTGGCGGTCTGCTGGTCGTCGGTGTTGCGCCAGAACTGATAGAAGTCGTAGACCGAGGTCTTGTTCTTGTCCAGCCAGACGGCCCCGGCGTTGGTCTTGCCGAACTTGGCCCCGGTCTTGGGATCCAGGAGCAGAGGAATGGTGGCCCCGTAAGCCGTGCCCCCCCGCATCCGGCGGATGAGATCCACCCCGGCCACGATGTTGCCCCACTGATCCTGCCCGCCCATCTGGAGCTTGAGACCCTGGGCGTCGTACATCACCAGGAAGTCATAGGCCTGCATGACCATGTAGTTGAATTCCATGAAGGTCAGGCCGTCTTCCAGCCGGGTCTTGTAGCTCTCGGCGGCCAACATCCGGTTGACCGAAAAATGCTTGCCCACGTCGCGCAGAAACTCGAGGTAATTGAGGACCATCAGCCAGTCGCTGTTGTCGAGCATGAGCGCCCGCCCGCCCTGGTGGAGGCTCAGGAACTTGGCCGCCTGGGGGCGGATGCCCTCCATGTTCTTCAGGATGGTCTCCCGGGTCATGAGCTGGCGCGATTCGGTGCGGCCGCTGGGGTCGCCGATCATGCTGGTGCCCCCGCCCATCAGAGTGATGGGCCGATGGCCGCACCGATCCAGCCAGGACAGGGCCATCATGGGAAGCATGTGCCCGACGTGGAGCGAATCGGCGGTGATGTCGAAGCCGACGTAGGCGGTGACCACTTCTTCGTCGAACAGTTCCTTAAGGCCGGCCTCGTCGGTGCACTGATAAATAAAACCGCGCTCGGCCAGTATCGTATAGGCGTTCCGCTTCTCCATCCCCCAAAACCTCTGCATATCGCCACGCCGGCGTGTATTTAAAAATAAAGATGATGCGGCCGGATTAACGGTCGTCGTCGGCGTCGGTTTCCCCGTCCTCATCGTCCCCGTTCGGCTCTTCGCCTTCGAATTCCTCCGCCTCTTCCCGGGCCAGCCGTTCGTGATAGCGGCTCAGAAGTGTCCAGGGCGGAAGTTCCTCGCAGGTTTCCGGATCCACCACCGGGCGGGTCAAGAGTTCGGACGAGCGCTCGTCCACCGCCGTCCACAGGTCCTGAAACGCGTTCTCGGCGGTCTGGTCCGGCCCGCCCCGGGCGAAGCACTCTTCCGCCACGGTCACCAGGGCCGCCCGCTCGGCGAGCACCCGGCCCGTCTGCGACAGCCAGATCAAAAAATCCGAGGCCTCCTGGTTGGCGGCCCACATGTCGCCGCCCAGGGTGTTGGCATACCAAAACTCCTCGTCATGGCCGGACGGCCGGGGGCCTTGATCCCAGAAAAAATTGGGGGCCATCATCTGGCCACTGAGAAAACCGCCCACATAGGGCGCCAGGAGAAAACCCCGCCGCAGCCGGACGGCCGTGGCCGGGAAATCCCCCGCCAGAAATGACAGATAGGCCAGGCTGTACCAGGCGGTGGGCCGGCTGTCGATCTGTTCCAACAAAATAGCCTCGGCCTGCCGGAGTTCGCCGGCCATGACGGCCAGTTCCCCCAGTTCGCGCCCCCGGTCGAACTGATCCTCGGGGTCGAAAGCCAGTTGGCGGCGGGCCGCCGCCAGGGCGGCCGCGTATTCCTTCTTGGCCATCAGGGATTCTATATACCCGGTGTGGCAGCGCAGGAAACACTGGACCTCGGCGTTCTCCAGATCCATGGGCGCCAGGAAATCATCGGGCAGAAGCTTTAAAGCAGCCCGGCAGCCTTTGACATAGATGGCCTCGGCCTCGTCTTCGTCGCCCCCTTCGGCGCGTTGCAGCAATTCGCCCAGAACCGCGTAACCCCGCAGAAACAAAGGGTCCTTGCTGATCATGCTCTTGATGCCCCGCACGACCTTCTTCAGGTTGCCGTCCCGCCGGCCGCCCTCCACGATAAGATCGTGCAGCTGCTGGGCCTGCCGCTCGGCCGCTTCCGCGTCCGTGAGGACAAAAACGCCGAGCCCTTCGGAATTGACTTCAAAAATCATGGACATACAACAGCTCCGGTCTTATGGGGTATGGGATTCAGGCCCCCGGCGGGGCTCAAACGAAGGAGCGGCCCAAAAGGTTGCGCTCATTTAAAAAGTGATAGGCGCTCATGGCCGCCCGGGCTCCGTCGGCGGCGGCGGTGACCACCTGGCGCAGATCGGTGTCGCGGACGTCGCCGGCGGCGAAGACGCCGGGCCGACTGGTGGCCAGCCGGCGGTCGGTGACGATCCAGCCGCCGGGAGCCGTCTCCAGAAAGCCGTTCAAAAAACCGCTGCGGGGCTCGGTGCCGACGAATATGAAAACCCCGGTCACGTCGAGCCGCGATTCACGGCCGTCGAGGACGTCCCTGACCCGCAGCCCCGTCACCCCGGCCGAATCGCCCAGGATTTCCACGGGCACCCGGCGGAGGACCGGCACGATTTTTTTGTTGGCCAGGGCCCGGTCCACCACCTGGCGGACGGCCCGGAACTCATCGCGACGGTGCACCAGGTGGACCGTGTCGGCGAAGCCGGTGAGATATCCGGCCTCCTCCACCGCCGTGTCGCCGCCGCCGATCACCGCCACGGCCTGCCCCCGATAAAAAGGGCCGTCGCAGACGGCGCAGTAGCTCACCCCCCGGCCGATGAACTCCGCCTCCCCGGGGATGCCCAGGCGACGGAAACTGGCTCCGGCGGCCACGATGACCGCCCCGGCCTCCACCTCGCCGGCCCCGGTGGCCACGATGCGCCGATCGCCCTCTTCCCGGATCCCGGTCACGGCCGCCGTCCGGAATTCCGCTCCGGTTTGGACGGCATGCCCGTGAAAATTGTTCCCCAGCTCAAACCCGTTGACGCGCGGAGTCCCGGGCCAGTTCTCCACCGTGTCGGTCAGAGTGATCTGCCCCCCGTGGGTCTCACCTTCCAGCACCAGGGTCGAGAGCCCGGCCCGGCGGCCGTAGATGGCCGCGGTCAGCCCCGCCGGTCCGGCGCCGATGATGAGCAAATCGTATCGTTCCACCGGAAGATCCTCCTCGCCTTAAAGGCTACATCTTGATCGTCTGAACGGCCCCGAACCTATATCCTGGGGTCGGCCTGGGACATGGTAGCACAAAAAGGGGCCATTGGGAAACAAGAAAGCGCCGGGCACCCGCTGCTGCTGGATTCCTGTGGTTTAAAACCATTGATCCGTGATTGTAGCATAAATAAATATAATTCGCACTCAATTTATGCACCTTTGATAAAAAACCACGACATCTTGCGGTCCAGTCTCCTCAACAACAGGCGAGGAAGCGATTAAACTTGTTTCCGGACGATCGATTTCAGTCAACCCCCTTTTCGGCGGTGCATGGCCCCATTCTGGGCACCGATCGGAAACCGGGTTCAAGGAATATTTGCCAAAAATCCCTTCGGCATGGTAACATGGCAAAAATATGAAAGCCGCCACCCCTGACCGGCGTGCGGCGGATGGGGCGATTGAGCCTTTGCCTCGGCCCGCTCGGCCCATTCACGTTATGAAAGCAGACGGCGGCACGCGTCCCCTTCGGAACGCGGCGCATCGCCCCTCCGGGTCCTGGTTGTCAACATGAACGACGAATTACTCAACGAATTCATCTATGATTCCCGGGACCACCTCAATGTCGCCGGCGCCCAGCTTTTGGATCTGGAAAAAAGCCCCCATTCGCTGGCGGCTTTAAACGCCCTGATGGGCACCCTGCACACCATCAAGGGCAACAGCGGTTTTCTGGACCTGCCCAATCTGTATCAACTGCTGCACCACGCGGAAAATCTTCTCCAGACCATCAGGGAAAAGCAGTGCCCCTGCCCGCAGAAGACGATCGACCTTTTGCTGCAGGTGCTCGATACGGTGGAAGCCGTCCTGGAGCGGCTGGAAAGCGGCGAGAACGATTCCGTGGACTGGCTCGGGTCGCTGAACCAGGCCCTGAACGAATCCGAAAACGACCTGACGCCGGCCCCGGCGGCCGTTTCGGCTCCGGCCCCTGGCCGGGCGAGCGATTCGCCGGCCCGAGCCGAAGCGCCGGCCTGCCCGGCCCCGCCCCGGGTGGCCCCGGGCGAAAGCCTGGCCGGTAAAATCAATACCCTGGCGCTGAAAGACGGGCAACTGGCCGAAGAGGACGACCTGTTTCCCAGCCGGATCGAGGCCATGTTCGCCGCCGGGCTGAAAGGTCTGGTGGTGGACCTGCGGACCCTGGGCAGCGTCACCAGCCGGGAACTGAAGACCCTGATGGCGGCCGGCAAAAAAAACCCGGCCCAGACGTCATTCCTTTTGGATGCAGCGAGCCAGGAATCCCTCTACCGCGTTTTCCGGGTGCTGCACCTCGACAGCTTCATGCATTTTTTCACCGACGAGGAAGCCGCCCGGGCCCACATCCTGAACGACGGCTGAAGGCGGCCTTCCCTTCCCGCGCGGCCCCCTCCCCCGCCGCTCCCGGCCGTAAAGATCATGCCTCACCGGTTTTTATTCGCCACGAGCATACTGTGCGCCGAGGCCAAGCATTGCCTTGGCGGTCGGAAGCCGTGACCCCCAAAAACGCCGGGCTTTCGCGGCCGTCGCCGGCTCGCGCAATCCTGGCGCTTTTTTTGCATGTTACTTCCCGGAACGCAATCCGCCTTTTTGGTCGAGGGCGCATTGCCCCATTCGGGGCGGGGAAAGGATCATCATACCCATGTTGAGAAAAGACCGCCCCCAGGTGGCCATCGTCGGCGCCGGTTACTGGGGCAAAAATCTGGTGCGCAATTTTTACCGCCTGGGCGCGGTGCGGATGGTGCTGGACGACAACCCCGCCGTGCTCCAAAAAATAATGGCCGACCACCCGGGCCTCACTCCCGCCGCCTCGTTCGACGAGATCCTGAACGACCCGGAAGTTTCGGGGGTCGTCCTGGCCACCCCGGCCGCCACCCATTACGAACTGGCCAAAAAAATTTTGCACGCCGATAAGCACGTCCTGGTGGAAAAGCCCCTGGCCCTCTCCCGCGATGAAGGGCGGGAACTGGTGGATCTGGCCGCCCGCAAGGGGCGGGTGCTGATGGTGGACCACCTCCTACAAAAGCACCCGGCCTACCGCGAACTGCGCCGGCTGGCCGAAAGCGGCGCCCTGGGCCGTCTGCGCCACCTGCATTCCCGCCGCCTGAACTTCGGCAAAATCCGCACCGAAGAAGACGCCTGGTGGTCCTTCGCCCCCCACGACGTCTCCATGGTTCTGGGCCTGATGGGCCGCCCGCCGTTGGCCGTGGCCGCCTGGGGCGACTCGTGGGTCACGCCCGGCCTGGTTGATACGGCCGAGGCCCGCCTGGATTTCGGCGGCGGGGTCACGGCCCTGATTTCCGTCTCCTGGCTCCAGCCCGTCAAGGAACAGCGGCTGACCGTGGTCGGCGAGGAAAAGATGGCCGTCTTCGACGACACCCGCCCCTGGCCGGAAAAACTTCGGCTCTACGCCCACAAAATCGCCTGGCCGGGCCAGAGGCCGGCGGCCGAGCCGGCCGAAGCCGAGGCGGTGGAACTGACCGAAGCCGAACCCCTGGCCGCCCAGTGCCGCGAGTTTCTGGAAGCCATGGCCAACCCGGGTCAGATCCCGGTCACCGACGGCGCCGAGGGCCTGAGGGTGCTGGAGGTGCTGGAAGCCGCCGCCCTCTCGATGAAGAACGGCGGCGCCCCAGTGCCGTTGGAGGGGCCGAAGAATTATTTCGTCCACCCCACGGCCCTGGTCGACGAGGGAGCCCGGATCGGGGCGGGCTGCAAGATCTGGCACTTTTCCCATATCCTTTCCGGCTCGGAACTGGGCGAGAACTGCGGCCTGGGCCAGAACGTGGTCGTCGGCCCCAACGTCCGCGTCGGCCGGGGAGTCAAGATCCAGAACAACGTTTCGGTCTACGAGGGGGTGACCCTGGAGGACGAGGTCTTCTGCGGCCCCAGCATGGTCTTCACCAACGTGGTCAATCCCCGGGCCGACATCGTGCGCAAATCCGAATACCGACCCACCCTGGTCCGCCGGGGTGCCACCATCGGGGCCAACGCCACCGTGGTCTGCGGCCACACCCTGGGCGAGCGCTGCTTCATCGGGGCCGGGGCGGTGGTGACCGGCGACGTGCCGGCTTACGCCCTGATGTACGGCAACCCGGCCCGGCGACACGGCTGGATGTGCCGCTGCGGCCTCCAATTGCCGACCGAACTGGTCTGCGGCGGCTGTGGCCGGGCCTACCGGGAAACGCCCGGTGGCCTTGAGCCGACGGAAAGAGAGACGGAATAATGGCTTTCGAATTCATCGACCTGAAAAAACAATATGAAATCCTGGGCCCGGAGATCCGGGCCGGGGTCGACCAAGTCCTGGCCGAAGGCCGCTTCATCAACGGCCCGCAGGTGGGGGAACTGGAAAAAGCCCTGGCCGGTTTCGCCGGCGTGGCCCAAGTGGTGGCCTGCGGCAACGGCACCTCCTCAATGGAGATGGCCCTGATGGCCCTCGAGGTCGGGCCCGGCGACGCGGTCTTCTGCCCGGCCTTCACCTTCATCGCCACCGCCGAGGTGGTGGCCCTGCGGGGGGCCCGGCCGGTCTTCGTGGACATCGACCCCGTGAGCTACAACATCGACCCGGCCGACCTGGAGGCCAAGATCGAGGCCACCCTGGCCGAGGGCCGCTTTCGCCCCCGGGGGATCATCCCGGTGGATCTCTTCGGCCTCCCGGCCGACTACGCGGCCCTGGAGCCCCTGGCCGAAAAATACGGCCTCTTTCTTTTGGAAGACGCGGCCCAGGGCTTCGGCGGCCGGTTGGGCCGGCGGGCGGCCGGCGCTTTCGGCCGCATCGGCTCCACCAGCTTCTTTCCGGCCAAGCCCCTGGGCTGCTACGGCGACGGCGGGGCCATCCTGACCGACGACGCCGAGTTGGCCGCCCGCTGCCGCAGCATCCGCACCCACGGCGCCGGCGGGCACAAATATGAACACGTGCGCCTGGGCACCAACTCCCGTTTGGATACCCTCCAGGCGGCCATCCTCCTGGTCAAGCTCCGGGCCTTCCCCGGAGAGTTGGAAGAGCGCCAGCGGGTGGCCCGGAGCTATACCGAACGTCTGGCCGGGCGCCTGGCCACCCCGGTGGTGCCCGAGGGCGCCTCTTCCGCCTGGGCCCAATATACCGTCCGGGTGCCGGCGGACCAAAGGGAACGGATCATGGCCGACCTGGCCGCCCAGGGCGTCCCCACCATGATCTACTATCCCAAGCCGCTGCACCTGCAGCCGGTCTTCGCCGAACTCGGCGGCCGGCCCGGGGACCTCCCGGCCTCCGAAGCGGCCTCCCGGGAGGTGTTGAGTCTGCCGATGCACCCGTATTTAAACGGCCAGGAAATCGCAACTATCACCGATCTGCTCCTAAACACTTTGAAATAAAAGGATAACCGTTATGTCCGATTCCGCCTGGGAAAAAAAATTCATCCGAAAAGTCGAAGACCAAAGCGCGGTGGTGGGTGTGGTGGGCCTGGGCTATGTGGGCCTGCCCCTGATCCTGGCCTTCGCCGAGGCCGGGTTCCGGGTGCTGGGCCTGGATGTGGACCAAAACAAGATCGAGCGATTGCGGGCCGGCCAAAGCTACATCGCCCACATCCCCGGGGAGGGCATCAAGAAAATTATGGACGGCGGCCGGATGGAGGTCAGCGCCGACTTCGCCCGGGCCGCCTCGGCCGACGCCCTGATCATCTGCGTGCCCACGCCCTTGACCGCCTACCGCGAGCCCGACCTGTCCTTCGTCACCGGCACCCTGGAGAGCCTCCTGCCCCACCTGCGGGCCGGGCAGCTGTTGTCCCTGGAGAGCACCACCTACCCCGGCACCACCGACGAAGTGCTGCGGCCGCCCATCGAAGAGCGGGGACTGACCATCGGCCAGGACTTCTTCCTGGTCTATTCCCCCGAACGGGAAGACCCGGCCAACCCCAGCTTCGGCACCCGCAACATCCCCAAGGTGCTGGGCGGGCACACCCCGGCCTGCCTTGCGGCCGGCCTGGCCCTCTACGGCCAGGTCATCCGCAAAATGGTGCCGGTCTCCTCCACCCGGGCCGCCGAGTTGACCAAGCTTCTGGAAAACATCTACCGCTCGGTCAACATCGGCCTGGTCAACGAACTGAAGACCGTGGCCGACAGCATGGGCCTGGACATCTACGAGGTCATCGACGCCGCGGCCACCAAGCCCTTCGGCTTCACCCCCTTTTACCCCGGGCCGGGCATCGGCGGGCACTGCATCCCCATCGACCCCTTCTACCTGACCTGGAAGGCCCGGTCCTACGGCCTCCACACCCGGTTCATAGAACTGGCCGGGGAAATCAACCAGTCCATGCCCCAGTGGGTGGTGAACAAACTCATGGAAGCCTTAAACGAGAAAGGGCGGCCCCTCAAAGGGGCCAAAGTCATGATCCTGGGCGTGGCCTATAAGAAAAACGTCGACGACATGCGCGAATCGCCCTCGCTGTCGGTCATGGAGCTCCTGGCCGCCCGGGGCGCCGTCCTGAGCTACAGCGACCCCCACGTGCCGGCCTTCCCCCGTCTGCGCCGGCACCAGTTCGACCTCGTCAGCACTCCCCTGACCCCGGCCACCCTGTCCGAAGTCGACGCCGTGCTCATGCTGACCGACCACGCCGCCTTCGACCACCAGCTCATCGCCGAGCACGCCCCCCTCATCATCGACACCCGCGGCGTCTTCCCCCCCGGGCCCAAAGTAACCAGGGCATAGCCCTGGACCCACAGATGCTGTCGCATCTGCCCGCACCCGCTTCGCTGGGCGGCCGAGGCCGCAACATTTGGGCGGCCGGGACCATCGGGGTCATCCACAGGTGAGCGGGCGGGCGCTGAAGCACCCTTTGAAGAAAGGCGGGGGACTCGCGGGCGCTGAAGCGCCCTTTGAAAAAATGGCAGGGACACGGACGCTTTTTCTCCGCAACCACCGGCAGCAGTTCCCCAAGGGAGCGCGGGGCGGAAATACTTCGCAGGGCGGACGCGTGGGCCCCGACCGCGTCGCCGACGGGCCGCCCCGTCCCCCGAGGTCATCACCGGCGGCGCGGTTGGGAGAGCGCCCGCCCGAAGAAGTTTTTCCGCCCCGCGCGAACGCCCGGCCGCCGACCAGGCTCCGCGTCCGTTCAGTCAAAAGCCCCGGCAGCCACCATCTTCTTCCCTCCCGCCAGCCCCCCAAAGGAAGCGCGGGGCGGAAATACTTCGCAGGGCGGACGCGTGGGCCCCGACCGTGTCGCCGACGGGTCGCCCCGTCCCCCGAGGTCATCACCGGCGGCGCGGTTGGGAGAGCGCCCGCCCGAAGAAGTTTTTCCGCCCCACGCGACCGCCCGGCCGCCGACCAGGCTCCGCGTCCGGCCGATCAAAAACTTCCGGGCTCGCCCCCTAACCCCCTCTTTTTTTCTTCCCGTCTGCGACTCTCATCAGGGAGCCCCGTCAATAACGTCACTCTATAAACCTTAACCCGGGCCATCTTCTCCCACGGGCAGGGTGACGGTGACCGTCAGGCCGCCTTCGGGGTTGTTGGCCGCCCGAACCTCGCCGTGGTGAAACAGGGCCGCCCGGCGAACGATGGCCAAACCCAGCCCCAGGCCGCCGCTGTGGCGGTCCCGGGAAGGATCGACCCTATAAAATGGCTGGAATATGTTTTCCAGATGCTCCGGGGCGATGCCCGGCCCACGGTCGGCGATTTCCAGGGTCACTTTCTCCGGGTCGGCCGTGAGCCGGACTTCGACCGCCGTTCCGGCGGCGGTATAGCGCAGGGCGTTGCGGATCAGGTTATCCACCAGGCAGTGCAGCAAAACGCCATTGCCGCGATACGACACCGTCTCCGGCCAATGCGCCAGCCGGACGACCTTGCCCTCGACCTCCGCCGCCAGCCGCCAGCCTTCGGCCGCCTCAGCCACGATCTCCGCCAGGTCCAGTTCGGTCCGTTCATACGTCCCGGCCGTCTCCGCCGCCTCACCGAAGGCCTCCAGGCGGGCCCGTTCCAATAGTTCCCCGGACAGATCCGCCAAAAGCCGCACGTCCCGCCCCATCTGTCCGAGGTACCGGTCCGCCTCGGCCGAAGAGGACGTCAGGGAGCCCTTCCCCTCCAGCAAAGCCAGCGACAGCTCCAGGCGGGCCAGGGGCGAGCGCAGTTCGTGGGAGATATCCCGCAAAAGACGGCGCTGGCTGTCCAGGAGGCCGGTCAGGCGGTCGGCCATATGGTTGAAGGTCCGGGCCAGTTCGCCGACTTCGTCGCCCCGGTCGAGATCCGAGCCGGTCAGCCGGGTCTCCAGGAGCCCGAGGGACAGCTTTTCCGCCGCCGCCCGCAGGCGGGTCAGGGCCCCGGTGGTGACCCGGCTGAGAACCAGGCCTCCGGCCAGACTGGTAATCAGTATCGTAATCAGCCAGATGACGAATTCGCCCTGATCCTCCCCGCCCTCCGACAGCACCAGACCCGCCGTGAACGATTCCGCCAGGTCTTCCGCTCCCTCCCCCAGCACCACCACCAGGGTTACCAGCACCAGGGACAATAGATAGGTCTTCCAGAAAAGCGGCATCCGGTCCCACCGGCGCCGCCAGCATCCGGCCGGGCTCATGGGCGTTCCCTCCTGGCCGGGACATAGAGGTATCCCTCTCCCCGGATACTCTTGAGCCGCTCGCTCCCGTCCACGAACGGCCCGATCTTTTTCCGCAGACGGCTGACGTGCATATCCAGGCTGCGGTCCAGGAAATTTTCCCGCCGTCCCAGGGCCTCGCGGAACAAGAGGTCGCGGGGGACCACCCGGCCGGCCTGGTTCATGAGCAGCCACAGAATTTTGAACTCCACCGGGGTCAGGTTGAGCGACCGGCCCTGGAAGGCGGCCTGGAATGAGTTTTCATCGAGTTCAAAACCATCGCGGCGCAGACGCCCCGATTCCGGCCCGGCGCCGGCGTCCTCCCCGCCCGAGACCCGGCGCAGCACGCTGTGGATTCTGGCCAAAAGTTCCCGGGGGTTGAAGGGCTTCGGCAGGTAGTCGTCGGCCCCCATTTCCAGGCCGACGATCAGATCCACGGTCTCCCCCCGGGCGGTCAGCATGATCACCGGCACCCCCGGCCCCTCCCGCCGCAGTTCCCGCAACACCTCGAACCCGTCTTTACGGGGCAGCATGACGTCCAGGATGGCCAGATCGCAGTCGGCTCCCGCCGCCCGCAACGCTTCCAGCCCGGCTTCGCCGTCGTGAACACACCGGCACCGGTATCCGCCCGCCTCCAGGTAATCGGAAAGCAGGCGGCACAGGTCCAGGTCGTCGTCGATGATCAATATGTTTTTCATATCCTATCCCGCCGTCGCCTCTGAAGGCCCCGGGGCCGAACCGGGGCCGTAGTTTGAGCCCACTTCGAGCTTACCGTAAATCGCCGGGGATGGCAATTTCCAAACGTCGACGGCCTCGGCCCCGGTTACACTTCTTTACACTTCCCGAACGCTTCTTTACACCTAAAAAGCTATGATTATAGCTGTCCTGTCGGGGCAGTCGCCGGAACCACAGGCGTTCCGGCCTGATTACACCAGAAATGGAAAGAGGGCCGCGATATGAAGAACCGGACCATGGACCGCCAGCCCGCACGAGGGCGCCGCATCAGGGAATTTTTGACCGGACGCGTCAATCGGGGCGTGCTGTTCCGGCTGGCGCTCGTTCTGCTGGTCATCGGGCTGGGCGCAACGCTGGCCGTGGAAAGCCGCGGCAACGCGACGCGCGATCTCCACTGGAGCAATCCCCAGTGGGGCTTGCCGATGAACCTGCCGGACTCGAGCAATTTTTTCATGCTGACCCCCGAAGTCTACCGCTCGGCCCAGCCCACGGCCGAAGCCTTGCGAGCTTATGAAAAGCTGGGCATCAAAACCGTCATCAATCTGCGGGGCGAGCACAGCGACCGCGACCTCATCCGGGGCACCGACCTGACCCTGGTGGAAGTGCCCATGCGTTCCGACATAATCCCGGACGACAAGGTCATCGCCGTCCTCAAGGTCATGAAGGACGAGCCCGGCCCCTTCCTGGTCCACTGCCAGCACGGGGCCAACCGCACCGGCGTCATCCTGGCCATGTACCGGATGGTCTTCGAGAACTGGAGCCGGGAACAGGCCCTCGACGAAATGATCAACGGCGGCTACGGCTTCCACAGGGGCAACGAGGCCATCATCAAATATATACAGACCGTGGACCTGAACAAAATTCGCTCGGCGCTGGCGTCCTGATTCCGCCCGGGTCTTGAAGCCTCGAGTGATATCGAAAAGACGGCCGAAAGGCCGTCTTTTCCGTTTTCGGGTCGCCGCCCGCCTTCTTGCCAAAAAAGCCTCTTGGTGGTATTTTAACCCCAAAATCGTGGCCCGGGCCCGCCCAAACGGCTCGGGAGCGGAAAAAACCCAAGGAGCGGCAAAGATGCGACTGGTCAAAACCGGCAAAACCAAGGATGTCTATCAACTGGACAACGGCCATTATCTGTTGAAATTCAAGGATTCGGTCACCGGAGACCCCGGCGGCGTAGTCGATCCCGGCGGCACTCTGGTGGTGGGAGAGCAGGAGGGCATGGGCCAGGCCTGCCTGGCCATGACCGCCTATATTTTTGACGAAGTGACCCGGCGCGGTCTGGCCGCGACCCACCAGGTGAAAACCCGGCTGGAGGAGACGACGATGGAGGTCAAGCCCGCCCGCCCCTTCGGCCAGGGGCTGGAAGTGGTGGTCCGCTTCATCGCCACCGGCAGCTTCATCCGCCGCTACGGCCTGTATGCCGAAGAGGGGCGGCGGCTCTCCGGTCCTTTAGTGGAAATCACCCTCAAAGACGACGAGCGGAGCGATCCCCTGATCAACGACGAAGCCCTGGTGGAACTGGGCCTGGCCACCGCCGAGGAGATCGGCCGGATCAAGGAGCAGGCCCGGCGCATCGCCACCTTGATCGAGGAACTGGGGCGGAAAAAGGGGCTGGAAATCTATGACCTGAAGATGGAATTCGGCCGCTCGCCGGACGGCGAACTGCTGCTGATCGACGAAATATCGCCGGGCTCGATGCGGGCCTTCCACAACGGCCGGCGCGTCCAGGGCCCGGAACTGGCCGGGGCCTTCGTCGGCTGAACGCGTTCACCGCTTGAAAAAAGCCGGCGTCGGCGATTCTCAACCCAAGAGGCGATCAAATGCAAACCGTTTGATCGCCTCTTGGCATCAGGAACCGCCGACGCCGGTTTTTCCGTCTTCATCCCCTCCGCCCGCCGCCGAGGCCCCCGCCTTCGGCGGGATCCAGCGGGCCAGTGTGGTGAACAGCTCCACCAGGTTTATCGGCTTGGTGATGTGATCGTTCATCCCGGCCGCCAGGCTCAGGTCCCGGTCCCCGCTCATGGCGTGGGCGGTCATGGCCACCACCGGCAAGTCAGCGAAGCCGGGGGCGGCCCGTATTCTCCTGGCCGCCTCCAGGCCGTCCATTTCCGGCATCTGAATATCCATCAACACCAGATCGAAAGGCTCGGCCTTGACCATGGCCAGAGCCTCCAGGCCGTTGTTGGCGATCTTGACTTCCAGCCCGGCCTTTTCCATGATCTTCATGGCCACCAGTTGATTGACGGCGTTGTCTTCGGCCAGAAGTATCCTGGCTCCCCGGATGTTCGCCGCCAGCCCGGCCGCCCCGGCCTGGTCGGACCCGGCCTTGCGCCGGCCCGCCCGGGATTCGGACGCCGCCGGGTCGGCCGGGCGGAAGCCGGCGGTGAAATGGAAGGAACTCCCCTCCCCGAGCCGGCTTTCACACCAGATTTCGCCGCCCATCAGTTCCGCCAGCCGCTTGGAAATGGCCAGCCCCAACCCGGTGCCGCCGTATTTTCGGGTGGTCGAGGTATCCGCCTGGGTGAAGGCCGAAAACAGTCGTCCCATCTGTTCGGCGCTCAACCCGATGCCCGTATCCGTCACTGAAAATTCAAAGCGGACGGGCGCGCCGTCGGCTTCGCCGCCCGGACCCGGCTCCAGCGCCTTTGCCGCCACGGTCACCCGCCCCCGCTCGGTGAATTTGACGGCGTTGCTGACCAGATTGTTCAACACCTGCGTGAGCCGGACCGGGTCGCCGATCAAAGCCGCCCTGAGGGGAGCGGCCAGCCGGAGCTCCACCCCTTTGCGGTCCGCGGCCGGGCGGTTGAAATCGATCACCGAGCCCAGGACATCATCCAACTGGAAGCCGGTGTTTTCCATCTCCAACTTGCCGGCTTCGATCTTGGAAAAATCGAGAATGTCGTTGATGATCCGCAAAAGACTTTCGGCCGAATCCCCGACCCGGCCCAGGTATTCGTTCTGGCGGTCGTCAAGGCGGGTATCCTGCAAAAGGTGGGTCAGGCCCAGGATGGCGTTCATGGGGGTACGGATTTCATGGCTCATATTGGCCAGAAACTCGCTTTTGGCCCGGGTGGCCACTTCGGCCTGTTCCTTGGCCGCCAAAAGGGCTTCCTCGTTTTTCTTCTGGGCCCTGAGGTCGCGGATATAGCTCAACAGGCAGTCGGCGCCGCGGAACTTGAGCGGCAGATGGCTGATTTCGCAGGGCACGGCCTCCCCGGTTCCGGTGCGGAGCGCCAGTTCCTCCCGGACGCGGCCGTCCCGCCGGGCCCGCTCGAAGATGTCCCGGAGGTGGTCGTCCGCGACGCCGAAGCGGGCCGGATCCTCAATGAATTCGCGGTCATCGTCGATCTCCAGCAGCTGCAGGGCTCCCGAACTGACCTGGACGATACGGGCGCCGTCCCAGACGATATAGCCGTCGAGGGAGGCGGTGAAGACCACCCGCATGATTTCTTCGAGATCTTTTTTTCTGGCCGCTTCCTCTTCGAGTTGGTTGGCCTGCTGATACAGATCGGCCAGATGGTCGCTGAAGCGGTCCAGGAGGGCGGCGATGGTGGCGATTTCGGAAATGTGGATGGGGGGCGGCTCGGAATCCAGTTGGCCGGCCTGGATCTCCTTGAGTTTGTTGGAGGTCCACCGCAGCGGTTTGGTGATGTAGGTGCGCGCCACCATGAAATAGATCACCACGAAAAAGGCCATGAGCCCGAACATGACGTAGGTGACCGCGGTCGTTTCCCGGGCGGCTTCGATGATCGAGGTCAGGGCGTTGTCGATCGCGTGTTCCGAACCCAACCGGACTTTGTCGCGCATGGTTTTGAGCACCAGGTCGATGTCGGTCCAGTAGGCGGTGGCCTCGGCCTTGCGGCCCTTTATCGCCGTGGCCCTTTCGATGTAGTTCCGCAGGGCTTCCTCGACGGCCGGCCCGGCGGCCTCCGCCCCGTTCCCGGCCCGGGCGGCGACGGCCCTCACCGTCGCCAGATGGGCCTGGCTGAGCTCGGCATACTCCCGGTCCTCCATCTTAAAAATGGTGTCGTGTCCCGGGGTCAGATTGGCGAAATAAAATTCGAACAGCCGCCGCCGGTCGTCGAGGTCGGGCGCCTGGATCGCGAGGGCCTGGAGGGCGGAGAAATAGGCCTGGGCATCTTCGAACAGCAGCTTTTCCAGGTTCTCGATCCCGTCGCGCACCTGCACCAGCTTGTTGATGGCCGAGTCGACCTTCGTGGCCTCGCCGTGCAGTTCGTCGTCGGTGACGAAGATCGATTCGGCCACCAAGGCCCGGGCGTTGATCCGGGCGCTCCGCCGGGTGCGGCGGTCGTCGGAGACATAGGCGATTTCGGTCAGGCGCCGCAGATTTTCAATGTTCAGGAGCGTTTTCTGGTTGTCGATGAACGCCGGCAGCAAGCTGCCCTGGATTTCCCCGGTCAGCCCCCTGACGGATTTGATATTGTCGATTTCCTGATAGGCGATCAGGCCGACCATCATCAGGAGGGTCAGGAACAGGGCGGCGAAGAAAATGGAAATCGTGGCGGTCCAGGGCCGCCGGCGGGTCGGAGGAGCGGACTGTTCGGTCGGGGGGGTCACCATGGCGCGCCACTTTCTGACATCCGGCCTGGCCCGGAAGGGACGATGCGCCGCCGAAGCGGTTTATGGTTGGAGGTGATTGAACTTTCGTCCCGGCCTGATCGGTCAACGAACGGCAGCCGTCCACCGTCTGACGGGGCGATAATGTGACCCGCCGTGGCGCGGTTACGGCGGCGTCATCGCCCCGGCCATCGCGGCCTGGGCCCAGGAAGGGCGGGCGCGTCAATACACGTTGAAATCGAAATATTTGATGTTGATGGCGTCGTATTCGCCGCTGGAGCGCAGTTCGTCGATAGCCGTGTTGATCTTGTCCCGCAGGGCTTCCTCCCCTTTGCGCAGCACCATGCAGGAGCCGTCGTCGAGATGGACCGGCTCGCCCACGATATCCAGATTAAGCCCCTCGTCGCTTTTGAGGTAGTGATAGCCCGGCAGCCCGTCGATGAAGCCCAGGTCGACGGTCTTCCCGTTCACGTCCCGGATGATGTCCTCAAAACCCTTGACCGGAACCACCTCGATGACCTGGCCATAGGTGCGCCGCAGGTATTCCTCCTGGTTGGTGCCGGCCTGAACGGCCACCTTTTTGCCCTTCAGGGTGTCGGCGTTGATCTCCTCGAAAGCGCCGGGCAGTTGCAGAAAAAGGCTGCTGGACCGGAAATACTTGTGGGTATACAGAACCCGCTTGGCCCGCTCCTCGGTGAAGGCGAAGCCCGCACAGCCGATATTCAGCTGGCCGGCCTCGACCTGGGGGATGATCTCGTCGAAAGGCACCGCCTTGATTTCGCAGTTCAGTTTCAGCCGGCCGCAGACCGCTTTGGCGATATCGACGTCGAAGCCGGCCAATTGACCGGTCTTTTCATCGGTATAGGAAAACGGCGGATAATAGGTATCGACGGCCACGGTATAGACCCGGTCATCGGCCCGAAGCGATGCCGGGGCCAGCAGCAGAAGGCAAAACAGAGCGAAAACAAACTGTTTCATGGCGAGACCTCCAGGAACGGGTAACGGGCGGGAAAGCCGGGCAACCCGGCCCTTCCCCGGGCGGGGTTGAATTTCAGCAACTCCTGATGATTATACAAAGAACACCCGGCTTGTCAATTCATACCGGGCCTCATTCAAAGCCCCGGAGGGGCCATGCGCCGTCGAAAAGCGATCCGGCTGAGTTTCGGCCGCCCCGGGAACAGGTACTCGCCAATTCGTTGGTCGACCTTGATCGCCTTTCCGCCTGTCAAATCAGGCCGCGGCGCGGCTCCGGGCGGCGCCCGGCTTTGGCGAGGCCTCTCAGCCCATAATCCGGCTTGACAGAATGGGAAATATACGGCAAAGTTTTTCAAAGAGAACCCCGGCGATGGGCGCCCCCGTCGGACAAAAGACATATAATCTGGGCACGGAGCCTTCATGAAAATACTGAAATCATCGAAAAAGCGCGGCTCGTCGTCGGCCCTGGAGCTGCGGCAGCGCGTGGCCGAAATCATCGAGAACGTCCGCCGGGACCGCGACGAGGCCCTGCGGGACTACAGCCGGAAATTCGACGGCTGCGCCCGGGAGAACTTCCGGGTCACCCCGGCGGAGGTGGAGGCGGCCTATCGGGCGGTGACCGCGGAGGAACTGGCCGACATTCGGCAGGCCGCCGAAAACATTCTTTTCTTCGCCGGGGCCCAGCGGGAGACGATCAGGGACCTGCCCGCGCTCACCCCCCGGCCCGGGATGACCCTCGGCCACCGGGTCATTCCGGTGCGGGCCGCCTGCTGCTATGTTCCGGGCGGCGGATACCCGCTGTATTCCACGGCCCTGATGCTGGCCATCCCGGCCAAGGTGGCCGGGGTGCCCCGCATCGCGGCCTGCTCGCCCGCAGTCAAGGGCGAGACGGGCATCCACCCCAAAACCCTGGTGGCCATGGACGTGGCCGGGGTCGATGAGATATACGTCCTCGGCGGCGCCCAGGCCGTGGCCGCCTTCGCCTACGGCACCGATCAGATCCGGCCGGTGGATCTCATCGTCGGCCCCGGAAACCGGTACGTCACCGAGGCCAAGCGGCAGTGCTACGGCCAGGTGGGCATCGATTTCGTGGCCGGCCCCAGCGAGGTGCTGATCATCGCCGACCAGACCGCCGAACCCGACCTGATCGCCGCCGACCTCCTGGCCCAGAGCGAGCACGACCTGGTGGCCAAGGGCATCGTGGTGACCACCGACCGGGCGATGGGCGAAAAAGTCATCGCCGAGGTCGAAGACCAGTTGGCCCGCCTGGCCACCGCCGGCATCGCCCGGCGGGCCTGGGACGATTACGGCGAAGTCGTCTGGGCCGAGACCCTGGACGAAGCCGTCGAATACACCAACGACTGCGCGCCGGAGCATCTCGAAATCCAGGTGGCCGACAGTGAAGCGCTCGTGGACCGGCTCCACAATTACGGCTCGCTCTTCATCGGCCCCTATTCGGCCGAAGTCTTCGGCGACTACGCCACCGGCACCAACCACACCCTGCCCACACTCCGGGCCGCCCGCTATACCGGCGGCGTCTGGGTGGGCACCTTTCTGAAAACCTGCACCCACCAGACCCTGACCCGCGAAGCCATGCTCGAAATGGCCCCCCTGGTCTCCAGGATGGCCCGGGGCGAAGGCCTGATCGCCCACGCCCTGGCCGCCGAATACCGGGCCGCCAAAGTCTCGAAGGGGTAATTCCAGGTCTCCTTCAAGATGGCGTTACCGGCATTCGCACGATGGGGTGGACCGGTAGAAGGCGCCGCCCGAAAGCCGCGCCATGACCGGACCGCACCGCCGCTCCGGCGAACGACAGCCCGCCGTCGTTCCGGGAGCGCCCAGGCCGGAGCGAAACGACAACCGCTTCCGCCCTTAACCTTATGACAGGCGGCCGCCGGACCGGCCGTCAGAGGGGATCCGCGTATCATGCCCGTCACCAAAGAGCGAATCTCGGCCCTCAAAACCCTGGTGCATGTGATCGGGCTGGCCGCCCTGGCCGCGATCTCCCTTTCGGCCCTGGCCGGCCCCGGGGCCGAGCAACCCCTGAAATGGGCCTTCCCCCTCTGCGGGCTGACCGCCGTCACCTTCCTGCTCCTGACCCTGGCCGTCACCCCGGCGTCCAGAGTGCTCAAGGCCCCCCTTTTGATCGCCCTGCGGCGGCCGTGCGGCCTGTGGTGTTTCGCCTGGGCCGCCGGCCACGCCGGGCTGTTCGCGGCCCGGCTGAACTTCGATTTCACGGCCATCCCCGGGATAGCGGCCAAGCATCCCTTCATCATCCCCGGGCAGTTGGCCTTCTTGATCCTCTGCTGCCTGGCCGCCACCTCCAGCCAGTGGGCCATGAAAACCCTGGGCCGCAACTGGCGGCGGCTGCACCGGCTGGTCTACCTGGCGGCCGTCGCCGCGGCCGCGCATTTCTGCCTGGCCTCGGGCTTCGCCCCCCTGGCCGTGATCTACGCCGCACTTTTCGCGGCCCTTTTGCTGTTCCGGCTCAAGCCGGCCCGATGACGAAACCCCTGGCCCCCGCCGGACGCGCAAATGACCATACGTGAAATACCCTCCGCCCTGATCACCGAAGCCGTCAGCGAAATGTGCATCGCCGCCAACTGCCTCATCGGCCCGGACATCCGGGCCGCCTTGGCGGCCGCGGCCCAGGCCGAGGACGCCCCCCTGCCCCGGGAAGTCCTGGCCACCCTCCTGGCCAACGCGGCCGTGGCCGAAAAGGAGATGATCCCCATCTGCCAGGATACCGGCCTGGCCGTGGTATTCGTCGACCTGGGCCAGGACGTCCACGTCACCGGCGGCGACCTGGAGGCGGCCGTCAACGCCGGGGTGGCCCGGGGCTATGCGGAAGGCTATTTGCGCCGCTCGGTGGTGGCCGACCCGATTCGCCGGCAAAACACCGGCGACAACACCCCGGCGGTCATCCACTACCAGGTGGTGCCCGGTGACCGCCTGACCCTGACGGTGGCCCCCAAGGGCTTCGGCAGCGAAAACATGAGCGCCCTGGCCATGCTCAAGCCCGCCCAGGGCCTCCCGGGCGTGAAACGGTTCGTGCTGGAGACCGTGGCCCGGGCCGGGCCCAACCCCTGCCCGCCCATCGTGGTCGGGGTCGGGGTCGGCGGAACCATGGAAAAGGCCGCCCTCCTGGCCAAGCGGAGCCTTCTGCGGCCGGTGGGGCAAAGTTCACCCGATCCCTTCTGGCGGGAGGTCGAAGAGGACCTCCTGCGGGCCGTCAACGCCCTGGACATCGGCCCGGCCGGTTTCGGCGGGCGAACCACCGCCCTGGCCGTCCACATCAGCCCCTATGCCACCCACATCGCGGGCCTGCCGGTGGCCGTCAACATCGGCTGCCACGTCACCCGCCACCTGGAGCGTGTCCTATGACGTCGTCGGCCGCCCCGATCATCATCCGCCCGCCCCTGACCGACGAGGTCATCGAAAGTCTGGCCGCCGGCGACCTGGCGCACATCAGCGGCCCGGTCTACACGGCCCGGGACGCGGCCCACCAGCGCCTGACGGAGATGCTGACCGCCGGTCAGGAGCCGCCCTTCGACTTCCGCGGCCAGATCGTCTACTATGCCGGCCCCTGCCCGGCCCGGCCCGGCCGGGTCATCGGCTCGGTGGGGCCCACCACCAGCGGACGCATGGACGCCTACGCGCCGGCCCTGATCGAGCGCGGCCTGAAAGCCATGATCGGCAAGGGTTTTCGGGACCAGGCCGTCGTGGAGGCCATCGTCAGGCACCGGGGGATCTACTTCGCGGCCATCGGCGGCGCGGCCGCCCTGGCCAGCCAGTGCGTCAAACAGGTGGAGATGGTGGCTTTCGAGGACCTGGGGACGGAGGCCATCCGCCGGCTGACCGTGGAGATGATGCCGGTGGTGGTGGCCATCGACGCCCGGGGGCGGGAGGCCTATCGCCGGCCGAACCTGCCCGGGACGCCCGGCCGCTGATCCCTGGTTCCGATTCCGACCAATGGAGTTTACGTTGAAGACCCGGCCAGAGGGTAGCGCTCTTCGACGAAGTGCCTGGCCCCCTCGCGGGCCAGGAGGCTGCGAAAGAGCGTGAAGCCGGTCACCGGGAATCCGGCGGCGACTCCGGGGTGATTTTGGACTAAAGTGCGCCAATGAAGCGGCACCGGAGTTTTTACCCGGGCCAGGGTTATGTGCGGGGCGAAACCGCCTCTCTCCGCCGCCAGCCCCGCCCCGGACCACAGGGCGGCGTCCACCAGGCGTTTGAGTTCCGCCAGCGCCGCCGAGGGCTCCAGGCCGGCCCACAGCACGGCGCCCCACCGCTTTTCAAAAAACCCCAGGCCGTGCGCCCGCAGTTCGAACGGCGCCGCCCGCACCGCGCACAGGGTCTTCCGCACGGCGGCGGCTTTTTCCCCCGGCACTTCCCCGATGAAGCGCAAGGTCAGGTGCGGGTTGAACGGCGGCGCCGTCCGGCCCCCGATGAAATCCCGCCTGACGGCCTCCAGCCGGATGCGGATTTCTTCGGGCGGCTCCACAGCCACGAACAGGCGCGCCGACCCGTCGACTTTCACGTCCATCTCGCACTCCCAAGACGGCCGGCCTCTTTCAGGGTTGACAAATCCCCCCCCGGAAACTTACGATCGAAAGGCGGCGACGATGCCGCCGGCGACCGACGAGGCGGCGGCGCATCGCTCCATTCGGGGCACCGACGACGAACCCATCGGGAAAACACATGTCACCGACCAAACTTTGGCACGATTTGAAACGGGACTTCTGGGGCACCCTGGCCGACTGGCAGGACCGCCGCCCCATCTGGCTCCTGGGCGGCGGGGCGGCCCTGGGCCTGGAAATCTTCTCCTGGGCCTATTTCCAAAAATACCTGAAACTCAACCCCTGCGAGCTGTGCGTTTATATTCGCTTCTCCATGGTGGTCATCTTCATCGGCGCCCTGGTCGCGGCCCTCAAACCGAACCATCCCGTCCTCAAGACGGCCGGCTACGTCATCGTCATCTGGGGCATGCTCCGGGGGCTGGCCTGGGACATAACCCTGGCCTCCGATTACATCAAAGCCGCGGCCGACCCCTGGAGCGTTCTCTGTTCGCCCACCTCGGCCCGCTTTCCCTTCGGCCTGCCCCTGGACATCTGGCTGCCGGGACACTTCGCGCCCGCGGCCATGTGCGGGGGAGACGGCTGGAGCCTTTGGGGCTGGAATATGGCCCAATGGCTGTTTGTGGTTTACGGCGTCTTTCTGGCCGGCATTCTGACTCTCCTGGCCGCCTGGCTCCGGCGGGTCTTTCGGTGCCGACGGAACGCGTAACGACCGCCCCAAAAAAGCGCCACCCGGATGAATACCCGGATGGCGCCGAATCATCGACCGAATCCCGGCCTTTGGCCGGGATTTTTTTACACCCGGTGGGGGGCCGCGTTATCAGCTGCCCGTGTCATCCCTGGTGGTGGCCTGTTCCATGGCGGCTTCGGCCTTGCCCAGGGCTTCCTGGTGATTGGCGATCCCCTGCTTCTGGGCCTTGATGAACTCCGCCATGCAGGATTGATATTTACCCATACTCGTCGCGTCACTGGCGGCCGGCTTAACGCAGGGGTTCACCGGGACCGTGCCGTCGGCGAAAAGGGTGGAGGCGGCCAAAACGAACATCGTGGCCAGACCGAGGGTGATGAGTTTTTTCATGGCGATCTCCTTTTTGAATCGAGGGGGGGGTTGGGTTCCGTCCCGGCCGCGCGGCGTTATTTAAAAAATCGCGCCGGCCGTGGCCCCGTCGGGGCCGGTTATGTTCAACATCGGGCGGGTTACAACCCGACGTGAGGATAGGCCGCGTGCTCCGGGGCTCGGATATCTCCAGGCGGCCGGGGCGTGGTCGGAATTGCGGGGACTCCGGCGGCGGATTATTACTCCGGCAACTAAATAAGTCACACTCGCGATTTCGCCAAAGCCCGAAATCGCTGAACTTGGCCGTCCGAGAATCGACTTCGTCAGTTGCCGGGTTAATATGAAGAAGGCGGTTTCATCGCCCAAAGGGCTTAACAATGGATTTGACAGGCGAATAAGGACAGGAACATCAAATCGGGCGCACAGCCAATTTATGACGTTTTTTGTGTGAGGGTGCCGGATCAAAAAAACGGCGCGGGGCCGAACCGGGTTTATGGCGCAAACGATTTCAGTTGATGAAGAGAACACCCGGAGAGAGGCTGGAGGCCGCCGAACGGCACCGGGAGCCAGGTTCGGTTTATTGCCGAACCTTTTGGAGATATCATATGATATCCGAGAGCGTTTGTCAAATGTCGATATTCACGGCCCCGTGACCACCGAAAAACGGTGGTCCGTCATAACACTGTTGCGGCGGCGCCCGCCCTCCCCGGCCGGCCGTTCCGCGGCCGGCGGCGCCAAAAAACCAGGCGCCGCCCGAATAAAACCGGACGGCGCCTGGTGATCGAGGCCCGGAGCCGCCGACGGCGGCCCCGGGGAGAGTCGAGCTCCGACGGGCGGGGCTTAGAATTCGTACTTGTAGCTCAAGTTGACGTTGTGGCTGGTGCTGTTGGAACCCAACAGGGCGTCATAGTCGATGGCGAAGAAGGCGTTGTCCGCCGGGGCCACCTTCAGGGTCAGGCCCAGGTTGGCCATGTTCTTGTCGTACTTGGCGCCGTAGATGTTGAAGGACCGCGTCGCGGCCGACGGCAGGACCGACCCGGTCAGGTAGGCCCGGCTCTTGGGCTGGTCGTCGCCGGCGTTGCCCACATAGTAGGCGCGGCCGATGACCGTGGCGTTGTCGCAGGCCCAGCCGATGTCCGTGCCCAGGCGGAACAGGTGCAGGTCGAAGTCGGTGCCGCTGACCTTCTGGGCCAGGTTGAAGTAATCGGTGCTCGCCAGGGTGCTCCGCTCACGATAGCTGTCCAGCTCCGTCCCCAGGTAGGTGTAGCCGAAGGTCGGCCGCACGAACATGCCGTAATCCAGGCCGAAGGTCCGGCTGACGGACAGGTCCACCCCGAAGGTGTTGCCGTCGAAATCGGACTTGATCTTCTGGTTGGCCGCCGGCATATTCGACAGAACCACCCGCCGGTCGGCATCGTAGCTCTGCCAGCCGTAAGCCATGGCCACGTTCAGGTCCACGCCGTAATCGAGCTCGGCGTGGGCGTAGATGCCCAGCTGCACGTCGTCGGAATCGATGGTCTGGTAGTCGCCGTCGAGTTTGCCGTTGTTGAAGCCCAGGTAGGCCCCCAGACGGAACTGGTCGCTCAGCCAGCGGTCGTAGCCGATGGTCACCCCGTAGTTGCGGGCGTCGAAACCGTCATACCCATGGCGGAAGTCTTCGTCCAGCTTCACGAAGGTGAAGCCGCCGGTGGCCCACAGACCGTTGAGGTCCATTTCCCCGGCCGAGGTGGCCCGCTGCTCTTCGAAGCGCGGGTGCAGGTTGTTGAAGTGGGTCCGGGCGCCGTTCATCATCAGGGCGGCGCTCAGGGTGTTGCCCATGGCCGCGGTGATCTCCCGATACGGATCGGCGGTGCTCTGGTCGAACGGATTCAGGGTCGAGCCGGCGCCGAAGAGTCCGTTGCCGAAGTAATCGGCCAGCACAGGGTTGTAGTGCATCAGGGCGTTGATGTACGGCCGGCCAAAGCCCGGGCCGTTGGTCAGGGCGGTGTTCACGTCGTTCCTGGACAGGACGGTGAAGCGCCCGTTGCCCTTGTTGTAGAAGGCCGCCGCCCCGCCCCAGGCCGTGCCGTCGTAGATCACGCCGTCGAAGTTGAGGTTCTGCCACATGGCCGCCACTTCGGCGGCCGTGCCGCTGTTGGCGTCGACCGCCGCCTGGGTATAGCCGATGGTCTGGAACTGCTGGCTGCTGGCGCCGGCGACATCCACCGTGAAGTAGGTCCCGGCGGCGATGGAGCTGCCCTGGGAACCGGCATCCATCACGATGGCCGTTCTGTACCGGCCGTCCGGGTATTGGGCGGCCGGGTAGTCGTCGTTGATGTCGAAGTTGATGGCCGGATTGTTGATCGGGGAAGCGCCGGCCGCCACGGTCAACGTGTCCTTCATGGTCATCTGGGACTGGACGTTCAGGTTCTTCGCATACAGGCCGCTGCCGGCGGCGGTGGGCAGGCTGCCGGTCACCGTCACCGCGCCGTGGGCGCCGGTTCCGCCGAAGACGGTGTCGCCCACCACGTTCAACTGGCTGGTGGTCATGAAGTCGCCGCTGTTGGCGAAGGCCACCGTGGCCTTGTCCCCGGAAGTGGCCTTCGGATAGACGTGCCCTTCCTGGTTGTAGGCCGCGCCGGTGTTCACGGCCGCCGCCTGGGTGAAGCCCTGCCCGCCGCCGAAGTCGAAGGCCACGTCGTCGGTCAGGTTGAGGGTGGTGTTGTTCAACTGCAGCGGCCCGTTCGCCACGGCGAAGGTGCCGTCGACGATGTTGACCGTGCCGATCTGCAGGTTGTTGGCGGCGGCGGTGTCGACGCTGGTGTTGCCGATGAAGTCGATGGTCTTGCCGGCGCCGGCGGTGACGTTCATGCCGTTGGCAAAGTCGATGGACTGGCCGGCCGTGGCCTCGGAGGCGTCAAAGACGACGTGCCCGGTGCCGCTGAAGACGGTGCTGTCCAGAACAAAGGCGGTGGCGAATTCCACATCCTTGGCGGCGAAGACCACGTTGTTGTTCCCAACGCCCGCGACCTGCGGCGCGTTCATCTGGATCGGCGCGCCGCCGTTGGCCACCTCGGTGACGTCGACCTTGCTGCGGCCGTTGGTGGAGTTCATGGCCAGCTTGTTGAGTTTGTTCAGGTTGAGGTTGGCGTTGTCGCCGGCGACCTTCAGGGTCGCGTCGTTGACGGCCAGCTCGCTCCCGAGCGCGAAGCCGTCCCCGCTGTCGCCCATGTAGACGAAGGCGGTGGCGCCGTCGTTCACACCGTTGCCGCTGAGGCTGTTGCCCGTGCCGGAAACGCCCCGGATGGCCACGGCGCCGTCATTGGCCACCGTCACCTGGGCGTTGTTCAGGGTGTTGAGGGTGAATTTCTGGGCCGCCGCGATCCGGCCTAAATCGTCAGCCGTGGCGGGCAGGTTTTTGTTGTCCGCCACGACCAGGCCGGATGCGGTGCCCGTGTCGGACTGGCTGAAGGTGCTGCCCTGGGTGGCCGTCACTTTGACCCCGGCCGCGTTGCCGGTCAGGTTGCCGTCCAGGATGGCGGCGATGGCCGTGGCCCCGGTGCCGCCGCCGACGGTCAGCGCCGTCTGGTTGATGGCGCCGCCGGTCAGTTCGGCGATGTGGACTTCGTCATCGGCGCCGCCAAAGCCCCGCACGGTGGCCGATTTGCCCACCGCCACCGTCTGGGCCGTGGCCTGGCCGTCCACCGTAAGCACGGAGCCATCCAGCAGGGTGCCCACCACGGCTTTGGCCGCATCATTGGTGAGGTTGTTGACGATGGTCACATTGCCGTCCACGTCGTGCTTGTCCAAGACCATGCTGGAGCCGGCGTCGGCGATGGTGATCGTGGTGCCGTCGGTTCCGCCGTTGATGGTGTGGTTGGCGCCGTCGCCGACCACGGACACCGATTCACCCGTGCCGCCAATCACCAGGGTGGTGGGATCGACGGAGAGGCCGGCGTTCAACCCGATGTCCCCGGTCACGGTGGCCGTGTCGGGCCCCCCGACGCCGTTGCCCTTGATGGTGTTGCCGGTGCCGTAAATGTCTCCGACGCTGAGAGCGTCATTGACGATGAGCGTTCCGATGTTCAGGGCGCCGATGGAGGCGTTCTTGGCCGTGACCGTGGCCCCGCCGTCAACCTTGGCCACCTGGATGCTGTTCTTGGTGCCGTCGTTGGCGCCGTTCAGGGTGACATCGGTGGCGGCGCCGGTGATGCGGTCCAGCTTGGCCGAGGCCCCGGCCGCGTTGGCGGTGATGCCCCAGTCGCCGGAGACGTCTTTGGCGGCGAAGGTTCCGGCCGTGACGCTCACGGTGGAAGTTTCGGTGTCGGTGCCCGCCAGGTTGCCGGCTTTAAGGGCGTCCGTTGCGGTGCTGGTATTGCTGACTTCCAGGTGGACCGGGTTGCCGGTTTGGGCGACGACATTGCCGACGGTCAGGGTGGCGGTGTCTTCCACATTCAGCGCCACATTGCCGCCCTCGATGGTGGTGTTGGCCAGATTGGCGATGGTGCCGTTGACCACGTTGACCACGGTTTGGTCAAGGCCGCCATTGACGCCGACGATTTTGGCGCCGGTTTGGTCCTCAACCAGCAGGGTGCCGTCCGCGGTATTTGCTATGTCCGTGCCAAAGGTCATTTCGGTGGCGGCGGTGCCGTCGCCGATCTGCCCGGTCAAAACGGCCTTCCAGTCGCCAAGGGCGTCGGAACCGTCCGGCACGCCATAGACGTTATTGCCGGGCCCGGTATAAGTCCCGTCGAGAGTGACCACGGTGTCCTTATTCACCTGAACCTGAATCGACACGATATCCCCGGTGATGAAGACATCGCCGGTGCCGTTGACGGTGGAGGCGTTGACGTCATGGATTATGACCTGGCCGCCGTTGCTGCCGTCGGCGGTCACGACGGAGCCGTTGACGACGTCGTTGATATTGACTTTACCGTTGTTGTCGGCCTTGGCCGTCACGGTGGAGTTGTCGATATCATGGACGGTCAGGACGCCCGAGTGGTCGGCCGTGATGGTGAAACCGGTGGTGTCGATGATGTCGCCGGCCGTGACGGTCGCCCCGGCGCCATCGGCGGTTAACGATGAACCGGCGGTGGCGTTGTCGATGGCGCCGTCAATGACGATCGAAGAACCGGCGCCCGCGGTGGCCACGATCGTGGAATCTTTAACAGCCGTGCCCGTGCCGTCGCCGGCATCATCCTCGATGGTGACTTTGCCGCCGCCGGTGGCATCCGCGGTGACGGTGGCGCCGTTCGAGATGTCGCCCACGGTGATCTTGCCGGCATCGGCGTTGAGGGTGATGTCGTCATCACCGGCGCCCAGGCCGTTGTTGTTGTCGATGGCGCCGAATTTGACATCGGTGCCGGTTCCGGCGTTGATGGTCACCTTGCCGTCCAGGGTGGTGTTGCCGGTGCCGCCGGTGTTATTGAACTGCGTGTCGCCGGTCAGATTCACGGTCACGCCGTCTTTGCTGCCCAAACCGGTGTCACCGATGGAGTCCGTGACCACGGTCATGGTCTGGCCATTGCCGTCGACATAGACCACATTGCCATCGGTGGCGGCGATGTCGGCGGTGAGAGTGCCGCCATTGGCGGCATCGGCCTTGATGGTGGTTTTGTTGGTTTCAGTGCCCGCGATGGTCCCGGCCGTGGCGGCGCCGTCCACAGTGACGTTGGTGGTCACACCCGCGCCGCCCAGATCACCGACGGTCATCTGGCTGCCTTTGCCGGCGTCGGTGCCGATCGCGAAGTTGCCGTCGGCCAGGTTGGTGCCGCCGAAGTCGACGATCGAGCCCTCAATGGCCTTGATGGAAGTGACCCCGGCGCCGGTGGCCCCGACGATGTTGGTGCCGGCGCCTCCGTCGGTGACTTCCACCAGGGTGCCGGCCTTACCGACCACCAGGCTGGTGCCGACGGCGGTGTTGTCGCCGATGGTGAGGGTGTTGTCCACGGTCAGGACGTCGGTGCCGGCGGTGTTGCTCTTGCCGTAGATGACGTTCTTGTCCCCGGTCACCGTGCCGTTCAGTTTGTTGGCCTTGCCGTCAACCACCAAAGTGCCGCCGGCCATACCCTTGATGTTCATGGCCTGGGCCGTCAAAACCGTATCGTTCGAAACCGTGCCGATCTTGAAGTTGTCGGTGGTGCCGGTCTGGTTGACCAGGGAGACGTTGCCGCCGCTGGCCAGGTTGATGCCGTTCCAATCCAGTGCGCCGGCTTTGTCCGCCAGGGTGATTTTGGTGACGTCGCTGGTGGCCCCGACGATGCTGGTCGGGGTGGCCCCGGTCAGGTCAAGGGCCAGGGCGCCGTCGCCGATGGTCAGGTCGGTGGCCTTGGTGGCGTCGCCGATGACGACGGTGTCAAAGATGACCTTATCGCCGCCGGTTTTAGCCTCGATGGCGCTGGTGCCGGTGATGGCGCCGTTCTTGACCGTGCTGCTGCCGTCGGAGATCAGGGTGGCCCCTTCCAGGCCGGACAGCGTCACGTTTTTCGCGGTCACGATGGCGCCGCTGACGGCCTTGCCGGCCACGAACTCGCTGTTGTCGGCGCCGACGGTGTTATTGGTCAAAGCCACCGTGCCGCTGACCGTGCCGTCGCCGAAATCGGCCGTGCTGCCGTCCTCAAGGGTCACGTCGGCGGCGATGACGGTGCCGGTGGTGCCCGTCGCGGCGATATCATCACTAATACCCGCGCCGCCGATGGTCAGGCCGCTCAGAATGCTCCCGGCCACGACCACGGAATCAGGGCCGGCGCTGCCGCCCTTCACCGTGCTGCCGGTGGCGGCGGCCGTCGTTCCGGTGATCGTGCCGGCGCCGGCCACCGACAAGGTGGTGCCCGCGCCGTCAAGGGCGCCCAGCTTGGCCTTGGTGGCGGCATCGGCCCCGGCGTTGTTGTTGGTCAAAAGAACCGTGCCGTCAACCGTGCCGTCGCTGAAGTCCACCGAGCTGCCGCTCACAACCGTCACGTCGTCGGAGACCACGGTGGCGGCGGTGCCCGTCGCGGCGATGCTCTCAGCGACGCCGCCAACGGTCAGATCGCCCAGAATGCTCCCGGTCACGACCACGGAACCGCCGCCGAGGGCGCTCTTCACCACGTTGCCGGTGGAACCGAGGGCCGTTCCGGCGATCGTGGCCTCGCCGCCCACCGCCAAGGTGGCGCCGTCGAGATTGCCCAGCTTGGCCTTGGCGGCCGCGTCGGCCCCGGTATTGTTGTTCCTCAAGGTGACGGCGTTCTCAACCGTGCCGCCGCTGAAGTCAACCGAGCTGCCGTCCGTGACGGTCACGTTGTTGGCGACCACGGTGGCGGCGGTGCCGGTCAGGGCGATGGCGCTGCCGGCGGTGCCTCCGCCGGCGGTCAACGACCCGTCGATGTCCCCGTCCACGATGACCGCGTCGCCAGCTCCGCCCGCGCCTTGGATGACATTCCCGCCGGCTTTGCTGGTCGTGCCGGCCACCGTGGCCTGGCCGCTCACCGTCAACTCGACGCCGCCGTCAAGCCGGCCCAGCTTGGCCTTGTCAGCCGCGCCGGCCCCGGTGTTGTTGTTGGTCAGGGCCACGCTGCCGCCATCAAGGTCGGTGTTGGCCAAGTCGGCGCTGCTGCCGCTGGCCACCACGATGGCCGTGGTGTCGCCGGCGTTGACCGCGCCTTTGATGGTGCTGAGGGCGGTGTCGTCGTCCACCACGCTCACATCGGCATTGAGGCCGCCGATGGTCAGGGTTGAATTGGCCAGGCCGCTGCCCCCGATGGTCGCGGTTTGCAGGGTCAGGACGTCGTCGGTCGCATCGTTGTTGCCTTTGATGCTGCTGTTGCCGGTGACGTCGCCGGTCAGAACATCGTTGGTCACGACGACCAGTTCACTGCCGTCCAGGCCGCTCAGCGTGGCGTTGAACGCCGTCACCACCGCGCCGTTGGTGGCCTTGCCCACCACCATCTTGGCGACGGAGCCGGCGCCGGTGTTCTGGTTGTTCAGGGCCACGTTGCCGCCGTCGATATCGGTGTTGACCAGGTTGAAGGAGGTGCCGGCAACCACGTTGATGGTGGTGCTGACGCCCGTGCCGCCGCCCACGATGCTGCCGCCGGCCACGTCGGTGACCGTAATCGGGCCGACGGCGGACGTCTTATCGCCGCCGAACGTCATGGTGGTCGAAACGGCGACGTCACCGATGGTGCCGGAGAAAATCGCGTTGTGCTTTGTGGCCGTGGCCAAAGGATCGGTAGCGCCTTTGCCGTCGATGGCGTAGAAGTAGTTGCTCCCGGTGTAATCAGCCTTAAGTTGAACCGTGGTGCCCGCGGCGATGCCGGTGCTCACGCCGCTCGCGGTGCCGCTCGTGATCACGTTGCCGATGGCGTTGACCGTGGAATCTTTCACGTCCGCCACGGTGACCGAACTGCCCAAACCGTCATCGGTTGCGGCGTCGATAACGCTGTCGATGATGTCTTTTGCCGTGATGGCCCCGCCGTTTTTGGCGGTCAGCGAAGCCGTATTGGTGGTGCCGTCGACATTCTTGATGTCGCCCATGGTGATGGTCCCGCCGTCGGCCAGGGCCGTGATGGTGGCGTTGTCGACCGAAGTGCCGGCGGGGTTGCCGACGGTGGCGGTGGAGCCGGCGCCGGCCGTAATAGTCAGCGCGGCGCCATTGGAGACCGCGCCGGTGATCACCTCGCCGCCGGTGGAGGCGGTCGAGGTTACCGAAGCGCCCGCGCCGGAAATGGCGCCGACCGTGGCCTTCGAATCAATTCCGGCCGCGTTGGCGGTGACCGTCCCGCCGGTAACGTCGCCGGTTATGGTCTGGCCCCCGGCTGAGGCGTTATTGCTGACCACGCCGCCGCTGACGTCTTTCAGGGTGGAAGTGGAACCGGTGCCGCTAGCCGAAACGGTCACCGAGCCATCGCTGATGTCATTGTCCAGAGCGACCTTGCCGCCGCCGGTGGCCGCGAAGGTAAAGTCGCTGGCGGCCGCGTCCGCATTGTCAAAAGTGACGTCGGCGCCATTGGAGATTGTGCCCCCGACCTTGCCGGCGATGGCGGTGTAGCCGGCGGTCTTGTTGGTCAGGGTGGCATCCGCGCCGTTAACATTAATGGTCGCGCCGTTGACGGCGTTGCCGGTAATGCTGTCGATTTTGGCGGCGATCTGGTTGGTGCCGTCGCCAACGGTGAGCGAAGTCGCCCCCGTGTTGTTGATGTCATTAAGCGTCAGGGTGTTGCCGGAGCCGTCTTTGCCAACAACGCTGCTGGTGCCGGCCAGAACCGTGCCGGCGGTGACCGTGCCGTCGACGGTCAGGGCGGCGTCTTCAAGATCGGCCACCGTCATGGTGCCGCCGGCCGAGTTGTCCAGCGTGGTGGTGCCGGTGACGATACCACTGGTCTGGGTATACGAATCACCGGCGGCGTTGGTTTTAACGGTCGCGGTGTCGATGTCGCCGGCGCCGGTCACCGTGCCCTTCACGGTCACGTTGGTGGCCGTCGCGCCATCACCGATGGCGGCCACCTGCATGACCGTGCCCAGGCTGTTGTCCAGTTCGGAAGTGCCGATGACAGCGCCGGCGGTCTGGGTGAATGAAGCGCCGGCCGCGTTGGTCACGGTCGCGGTGTCGATGCCGCCGGCGCCGCTCACCGTGCCCTTCACGGTCACGTTGGTGGCCGCGAGGCCGTCACCGATGGCGGCCACCGTCATGGCCGTGCCCAGGCTGTTGTCCAGTTCGGAAGTGCCGATAACCTTGCCGGCGGTCTGGGTGAACGAAGCGCCGGCCGCGTTGGCCACGGTCGCCTTGTTGATGTCGCCGGTGCCGGTCACCGCGCCCGCCACCGTCACGCCGGTGGTCGTGGTGCCGTCGCCGATCTGGCCGATCTTGAAGGAATTCAACGCGGCATTGTTGTTGGTCAGCGTGATCTGCGTGCCCTTAGCCACACTGTTGGAAAAATCGGCGGCCGAGCCCGACTGGTTGATGATTTGAGTCGAGTAAGCGGCATCACCCACGATGGTGGAACCGGCGGTGCTGGTTACCGTGAGATCAGCGTTGGTGCCGCCGATAGTCAGAACGGTGTTTGCGGGCGCGGCATCGGCGGCAAGGCTGCCGATCTGGCCGGTGACGGTGAGCGCGTCAGCCCCGCCGGCGTTATCGCCCTTAACGGAAACGGCGCCATTGATGTTGCCAACCGTGTCGGCATCCACAACGGTAAGGGAGCCGCCAGTCAGGTCATCAATCTTGGCGTTCTTGGCGGTGACGGTGCCTTGGCTTTTGGCCACGGTGATGGCATCAGCCGCGCCGCCAGTCAGGGTGACCGTGGCCCCGGCGTCAATCACTCCCAGCGCGGCCGAACCGGTGCCGGTGGTGGTCACGTCGACGTTGTTCGTCACCGTGTCGGTGGCGCCCTGGGCGATGGAAGATCCGTCAGCCACCGTAATAGCCGTTTTAGTGACGGCGGTGTTGCCACCGACGATATTGCCGGCGGTAACCGCGACCTTGGTGGTGTCGCCGGCGCCGCCGATGGCGATATTGGCCGCCGTGGCCTGGGCCGCCGCGCCGATCGCGTTCGTCACGGCGACCGCATCACCAGCGCCGCCGGTGCCCTGGATATTGAAGGTGCCGCCGGCAGCCGCCTGATCAATCTGAGTGATGGTGTTGAAAGCGCCGGTGATTTTGGCCGTGCCACCGGCCTCCAAATCCGTAATAACCGCCTGGGTCGCGGCGCCGGTTCCGGCCAGGGTGGCGGTGCCGGCCACCGAAGCGATGGTGCCCTTGCCGCTCAAAGATACTTCGCCCCCGGAAGCGACGGAAGCGACCGTAAAATTACCGGTATTGGCGTTGGTGTTGGCCAAAACCAAATTGGTGCCGGAAACGATGGCCGCGATATCGATCACGTCATCGCTGGCGCTGTTGATGGCGGTATTGCCGGCGCCCACAGTGATAGTGCCGCTGCCGCCATGGGTCAGGCTGGCGTCGGCATCCGCCAATGTAACCGTGGTTACGTCAGCGCCCGTGCCGCCGGTGAGCGTGGTGATATCCAGAGTGGCGCCGGTCACGGTGATCGCATCGCCACCCGCGGTTCCGCCGAAAGCGGTGAGATTCATGACGTCCGTCGAGCCGCCGGTGATGCTGTTCGCCGTGCCGGTGGCGGCGGCGGCGGTGACTTTGTTACCACTGCCGGTAATATCCAGGTCTGCGCCGGTAAGGGTTTGAAAACCGACCGTACCGGTCGTCGCATTGACGGTTATGTCGCCGGTGACCGTTCCACCGACACCCTGAGTGACATTGGCAACGGCATTGATGGTGGTGGCGGTTGTTCCGTTACCGATATTGCCGCTGATACCCACCGCTTGATTGGCGTTCAACGTGGTGGCTTCGGCGCCACCGGTGCCGAGAGTGCCGATTGTATTGGTGCCGGTGCTGTTGACGGTTATAGTGCCTTCGGCGTCTCCATCAACGGTAAAGTCGCCGCTATTGTCAACAGTCAACACGCCGCCGACATTACCGGTAACGGAAAAATCGGCCGAGCCGGAAATGACCAGCCCGGTGCCCCCGGCGACGTTGCCGCCGACGGTCAGATTGTCATTCACACCCAGGGCAATCTCGGCCCCTTCAGCGTTGCCCTGACTAATGCCGCCGGCAATATTCAGATTACCTCCAGCCGAGGTGGTGACTTTGGTTCCGACAGCGGCCGGGGTCGCATCCTGGTCCACCATGGGGCCAAAAATCAAATCGCCATCAATATCGCCGGCGGTCCAATCAACATCGGCCACTACGCCGGACGCGTTTGTACTCTCACCCGCAACCGTTACACTATTACCCGCACCGGGATTGTTAATGGAAGTTACAGAACCTGCGATATTCCCGGAAGGGTCCACATCCACATTTTGCGCCATAACCGGCGCGGCGGCGGTGCTGGTCAAAAGCCCGGCGGCGGCCAACACACCTAGGTAGTGCAGCCGGCGCCTATTAGTTTTGTTTCTTGGCTTACTCATGCCCAAATCTCCTTGTGTCTGTCCGCCCGAAGACGACGGACCGGGGGGCCACGGGTATTTCACCGCCACCGCCCTGGTGATAGGTTCATAAATTCTCTCCCCGGCCGTCCCCCCGGACGCCTGGGGCCTTGATTGATCAAACGAATCATGAGACGCCGGCGGGCCGGGCTCTCCTTCCCGGGCCGCCACCATTCTCCATGCCCCAAGGGGCCATGCGCGCCGCGACCCCGCTCCGCGCGGATCACGGCGGTCGGGACGAAGGTCGACAGCCTCCGTCCGCGCATAACGCTTCACCGCCTCCTACCCTTGCGGGATTCGGCGACGGTTCAACCTCCGTCCCGGCCGCCGCCGCTCCAACCGGAACTTTTTGCGGCTCGGGCCCCTACGGGGGCTTTGAAGCAAGTATCAAACCAAGAACGAACCGACAATTTCGCCAGCCCGCCCCACGCCCGCCGAAACAAACCGGCCCCGGCGAAACCAGGGTCGAAGCCGGGCTTTTTCAGCCCGACCGCCGATCCCGGCCATGCCCTTCGCCAAAATCCGGCTCTTCCGTCGGGCGTATCCGACCGGAGCCCTCGGGCTCCGCTGGTCGGCCATATGGCCGAACCAGTTTTTCTGGGGTTGACCGCTCCATGTGAAGCTGTTTTACACCCCTACGGTTTCAAAATAAGAGAACCAAGTCAAATTGTCAATCACTAGATATTGAATTAAAGAATACTTACATACTAAATGGACAGTAAAGAACTATAATTTAATATAATTACATATTAACGTACTTAAATTGTGCATCACGAAAAATCAGGCCATATTGTGAGGCACCACTATTTATACACCACACACACCATCGTATATACCAATATATTGCGATTTAGCAAATAACATACTCAACATATTGATTCAAAAAAAATGTCAACATACAATATATTGTGGAATTTTTTTGACCCCCGTCCGAAAAGACCGATTCCGCCGGGCTCTTCGACGCGCCCGCCAGCCCGGCCTCCATACTTATTTTCACCGGCCGCCGATCTTCCTGGGGCCGGGTTTTCTTAAAATAAATTGAATGGTTTTTTGATGGCCATTCCATCCCAACCCGACGCGGTCAACTTCGCGAAGCGGATGAAACAGCCGGCCGTCAAAACCAATTCGCCGTCAAGAAGGCAGCTTGACGGCGAAACGGCATAGGCGTTTATTAATTAATGTATCGAGGGGAAAAGCGGGGAAACGGGTTATACCAATTCTCCGTCAAGATGGCGTTATCGATGTTCGCACGGCGGGGCGTTCTGGTAAAACTTCTCCGGTTGGCCGCTGTCCAACCACGCCGCCAGCGACGGCCCTGGCCTTCGAAATTTCACGTTGGCGACGCGGTCGGGGCCCACGCGGCCGCCCTTCGAAGTATCACCGGCCCGCCCCGCCTGGCTGATTTGGCCGACGAGTTAAAAGCAATCTTGATGGAGAATTGGTATTAGGCCTTCGGCCGGGAGTCGGCCGGTCAGACCCGGAGATTGATGACCGTGCCCAACATGTCGTCGGCCGTCCGCACGGTTTGGGCGTTGGCCTGGTAGAGGCGGGAGGTGGTGATGAGATTGACCATTTCCAGGGCCACGTCGGTGGTGGAGCCCTCCGCGAAGCCCTCCGGAATGTTCGGGGGGGAGCCCGGCGACGGCAGCCCCGGGCCATGGGACACCAGCGGCCCGGTCACGTCCAGCTTTTGCGGGCCCCCGGCCCGGACCCCGGCCTGATTCGGCAGGTCGCTGTAATTGAGCCGGCCGGCCTTGAAGTTATTGGTCAGGACATTGGCCAGATTGTGGGCGGTATTTTGCAGGCCGGCGCCGTAAGCCGAAAAGGCGGTCAAGGACGGATAGAAGGCGCCGACAGTCATGGGATACTCCTTTCCTTATATTTTATTTTAATATCGGGCCACACCGCTGTCAAGCCATCGGAAGTTGGGGCTCCGCCCCCAAGCCCCGCCACCGGCGCGGCTTCGCCGGTCGCACCCGCACCGGGTGCCATCAGGCCGGTCAGGACGACGCCTCGTTGAGATAGGCCAAGACCTTTTCCGCCAGCAAGGAGTCCGCCAGGCGCCCGAGCCCGTTGCCCGCCGACAATAACCCGCTGAACGATTCAAAACTCAGGCCGTGCTCATCAGCCAGCGTGCGCATTCTTTCATTAATTTCTTCCCGGCTGACTTCAAGGCCGTCCTGGTCGGCGATCTTCTTCAGGATGAGCATGAGTTTTACCCGACATTCGGCGTCCTTTCGCGCCGCATCAACTGAAGGCGAGGTTTCGGCGTCGGTATAGAGCAGTTCTTTTTCAACGAAATATTCCGGCAGCTCCATGGTTGTATTTTGCAATAGCCACATGGATATTGCGTCGATCCGGCAGGAGGCGTCCCTGGCCTGAAGATTGAGATGCATATAGTCCGGCAATTCGAAACACGGCATTTCTATGAACGTTGCCGTGAATTCGAGGGCGTCATTTCTTTTGAGAACGGCGTCCGCGATGGTCACGGGCGACCCGGCCGCCAGGCCCGCCTTTCTCAAGGCGGTCCGGCAGAGCCTGGTGCCCGCCGCGCCGAGCAGCCCGTTGGTTATCTGCGCCCCGAAACGGGCCAGCACCGCGGCGGGCGGCGCTTTGCCGGGACGAAAGCCTTTGAGCGGGATTTTCGCGTATTCGCCGGCGATGGCTTCATAGTCGTCCTCGATCATAGACCAGGGCACGCTGATGCGCAGTTCCTTCTCCCCTTCTCCACGCTGGTCGTGTACGGTTACTTTCATGCGCCGCGCACTCCTTTCTTTTCCGGGGGCGGGACGTCGTCGGCGACCTCATGGCCCAGGGCATGGACGATTTTTCGTATATGCGGGTCGATATGGCTGAAATAGCGGTACAACCCCGCACACAAATAATTCAGCCCCGCCTCGCCCCGCGCGGTCTTCAGGAGCCGGTTTTTGGGGCACTCGCCCGAACAGGCGAAAAGATAGCGGCATTCCCGGCATTTGCCCGGCAAGGTATTGTCCTTGGCGTAGCCGAAATCTTCCTGCCCGGCGGAAAGCACCAGGTCGATCAGCGGTTTTTCGGCGATGTTGCCGAGCCTGTATTCCGGATACACATAATGATCACAGGCGTACACGTCGCCGTTATGCTCCACCGCCACCCCCTTGCCGCAGATCGGCGCGAAAATGCACAGCGGCGAGGGCTTGCCCATCCACTGTTCCACGGCGCTGTCAAAAAAGGGAATATACACGCGCCCGAGATCGCGCCCCAGGTATTCGTCAAAAATCCCGATCAGAAAATCGCCGTACGCGGCCGGCGCCACGCACCAGGGCGCGACGACGGAATCGGGATGCGAGGGGTCCACGCGCGGCGAATTTTCATCGGGCAACTCCGCCGCGTTCCACCGCTGAGGCGCCGTGGCGGCGTATGTCGTGTGCTCCACCAGGGGCATGAACTGCATTTGTCCGCTGCCGATTTCGTCCCGCAGAAAACGGTACACTTCGACCGGATGCTTCGCGTTGAGGCCGCTGACCACGGTCAGGGTGGCGAAGCGGACTCCGCGCTCGCGCAGCAGGCGGGCGGAACGCCTGACCCGGTCGAAAGATCCCACGCCCCGGGCGTCCTTTCGGTGGGCGTCGTGCAGGTGCTGGGGGCCGTCGATGCTGAGGCCCACCAGAAAATTGTGGTCGCGCAGAAAGGCGCACCAGTCGTCGTCCAGCAAGATACCGTTGGTTTGCAGGTCGTTCTCGATGCGCACGTGGGGCGGCGCGTATTTTTTTTGCAGCGCGACCACGGTCCTGAAAAAATCCAGGCCCAACAGCGTGGCCTCGCCCCCCTGCCACGAAAACACGATTTCCGGGGCGTTCTGCTGCTCCAGATACTGCCGGACGAAAAGCTCCAAAACCTCCGGTGTGATCTTCCATTGGCTTTGCGTGGCCAGGAGTTTTCGCTTCCCGGTGTAATAGCAGTAATCGCAGTCGAGGTTGCACAGCGGGCCGGTGGCCTTCATCATGGCGTGCATCCGCACCACGGGCCGGCCTCGAAACAGGCGCTGTCTGAAGCCGGACGGTTCGGCCATGGCAAAATCCCCCTTGATTGGAAGCGCCCCTTCCGGCGGTGACCGGAAGGGGCGCTGGCCGCGTGAACGCCGAATGATTATCTGAAATCATCCGGGATGATTTTCGTCAGGCCCATGCCCCACGGCTGATACGGAACGTTCGGATAATCCTTGAACTCTTCAAGGAAGGAAATCAGCGACGGGTTCATCGAGACGGCCAGCCAGGCGTTGTCCTGCCCGGAATAGCGCCCGGGCGAATTCGTCAGGCCGCGCGTGGGGGCCGCGCCGTTGAAAGTCATGTCGTAGCTCTCGCCGGGATCCTGCCACAGGTCGTACATGGCCGGCGGGTTGATGTCGAGTTCAGGCCCCAGCCAGGTGTCTTTGGCGGTGAACATGAACTTGATGTTCTTGGACCGGAAGGCCCCGAACTTCTGGTCGTTGAAGAAAGCGAAGGTCGTCCGCTGGCTGGGGCCCTTGCCCAGCACCAGGTCGCTGTTGTCGATGCCGTCGAAGATGATGGGCTTGCCGGCGTTGTCCTTCCACTTGTGGGTCGGGGGAGTGCCGCCCGCGATTTTCACGAAGGTGGGCCACCAGTCCATGTGGCTCATCATGTCCGTGGCCACGCTCCCGGCGGGAATGTGACCCGGCCACCAGGCGATGGCCGGCACCCGGAAGCCGCCCTCGAAGGGGGAGCCCTTCATGCCCCGGAAGGGGGTGTAGCCGGCATCGGGCCAGGCGTCAAGCCAGGCGCCGTTGTCGGTGGTCCAGACGATGAGGGTGTTTTCCTCGATCTTCAGATCGCGGATGGCCTGGATGATCTGGCCGCTGTTGTCGTCCAGCTCCATCAGGGCGTCCTGATAGGGCATGCCGCCGGGGGCCTTGCCCTTCCAGCGGTCGGAAGGATTGTTGGGGTTGTGCACTTTCAGGAAGTTCAGATACATGAAGAACGGCTGGTCACCCTTCGCGTTCTTCTTGATCCACTCGACGGCCGTGCCCCGCATGTTGTCGTCGCCGGTCTTCAGGTTTTGATAATTGAAATTCTCGGTGACGACCTTGGGCTTTTCCCCGGCCTTGCCCTCGAATTCCGAGAGCACGGCCAAAGCGCGCCACTCCTTCATGAATTCCGGGTCGTTGCGCGGGAAATTCGGATGCAGAACCGGGTCTTCATAGGCGTACACCCCGGCGTAATAGGGGGTCATGTGATACATTTCGTCAAAGCCGACGGAGGTGGGGAAGTTCTCTTCCTTGTCGCCCAGGTGCCACTTGCCCAACTGCACGGTCTTGTAGCCGAGATCCTTCATGGCCTGGGCTATGGTGGGCGTATCTTTCTTGATTCCGTTCGGGTCGCCGGGGGCCAGCACGGACGAAAGCGACGTGCGGATGGGAATGCGCCCGGTGATGAAGGAGGCCCGCCCGGCGGTGGAACTGGCCTGGCCGTAATAGTCGGCGAAGCGCATGCCCTCCTTGGCCATGCGGTCCAGGTTGGGGGTGGGGGCCCCGCGCATGACCCCGCCGCCGTAGCAGCCCAAGTCGCCATACCCCACATCGTCGGTCATGATGACGATGATATTGGGCTTGGTATTTTTTTCCTGCGCCTCCGCGACGGCGGAATCCGCGGGGGAAAAGAGCAGTCCGGCCGCCAAGACCGCGCCGACGGCGGCCACTTTGCCGCACCGTAACACTTGTTTTACACTGGCCATTCTCAATACTCCTTTCAAAAAATCTGGCATCCCGTAGCCGAGATGGAATCAAAACGCTGACCAAACATTATGGCTGATCGCCATAAATTCGCTTCCAGTCTTTTTGCATGTCGAGCACGACCCAGCCTTTTTGTTTGGCTTCGTCCAGGGCCTGGTCCAGTTTCCCGACCTGGGATTCGCGGTCGTAGGCCCATTCACGCGCGGCGTCGGTGTGGTGGACGATCAGGGCGAAGCGCCGGCCTGATCCCGCCATGGTCCATTGAAGCATTTGCAGATCGCCGTCGGAATTGCCGAAGGCCATGAGCGGACGGCGCCCGATGACGCGCTGAATGGCCAGGGGCTTGCCTTCGTGGTCATCTATGAAATCCACCTCCGGCAGGCGCATGATGCGAGGCGTTCCCGTGCCGTCGTCCCATTTGGTTTTCAGGCTGGAACCGATCACGTTTTCCGGAGGCACGCCGTAGACTTTTTCCGAGAAACCGCGCATGAGGTCGACGCCTCCGCCGGAGACGATGTACACCTTGAATTCCCGGGCCCGGAGATAGTCCATGAGCTCCAGCATGGGCTGGTAGACCATGTCGGTGAAGAGCCGGCCGGTCTCGGGGTGCCGGGCCTTCGCCAGCCAATCGGCGGCGATGCGGCTGAATTCGTCGGTGGACATGCCGGCCTGGGTGGCCATGACGAGCGCCATAACCGCCTTATCGCCGCCGGCCAACGCGCCCTTGACGTCGCCCTTCAGCACCGAGGCGAAAGGCTCCTGGTCACGCCATTGCGGATGCTGGGGCGCCAGTTCCCTGATCCGGTCCAGGATGAAAAAGAACTGGGCATACATGGGCTGCTCGGCCCACAGCGTTCCGTCGTTGTCAAACACGGCGATTCGTTCGGCCGGCGGAACGAAGTCAGGGCTGTCGGGAGTGGTCGCTCCGCGCACGAAAGTGAGGATGGCTTCCCTGGTCGCCGTATCGTTCCAGGAAGGCAGGGGCGCCGGGTCCGCGTTACAGACGGCGCTCGCCGCCAGGCCTGCGGCGACGGTGACGAACACGAAAAGGAGCGGAAGGTACAAGCGTTTTCCCATATTATGTTCTCCTTTCGCACATTCTTTTTCCGGGGAGGTTGCAGATTGGAGCCTTGGCGCGCATGGGCATTTGTTGCGTCAAAACGCACATGGGTTGTATTATACCATCCATATATTTTTGATACAACTTTATCTGCGGCCCAAGCGAAAGCCATCCTCTGGCGAATGTCGGCCCGTTCATTTCCGGGGTACACTTCAAAAAATCCCAGGCTGACCACCGTATTATGTCGATCAGTCCGAGTCTGGATTTGCATCAGGCGCGGAGCGACGCTTTAACGTTCCGAAAGCGTTCGTTCATTTGTATTGGCGGGCTTGAGCGGCCGTTGAAAAATTGTGACGCCGAAGGGTAACCTGGCCGCCGCCACACCCTTTTCCCCGGACCTGGCGCCCCGGGGGCCTCGGCACGTTTGACCAGCACCGGCGACGCCGGGACGCCGGCAAATGGTGGAACGAAACTTTTACCTTATTTTTGCGGGACGTTTTTGGGCGACAAGTCGCCATACCAGTAGGAGGCCGTCACTCCGCCGTCCATAAAGAAGTTGCCGCCGGTAATAAACCCGCCGCGTTCGCCCACCAAAAGGTCGGCCATCGCCGCCACTTCGTCGGGGGTCCCGGCCCACGGGGCATCTGTCGACCATTCTTCGATAACCCGCCCCGCGCGGCCCGGCGAGTTCATCGTTGGCCAAAGGCGTTATGATCCGGGGCTGATGGAATTGACGCGCGCGCCTCTCTGACCCCACTTGACCGCCCCGGACATCACCCGAAGCACGTTGCATCGCTTGGACAATTGATTGGCATGGAGAGCATCTTTTATATTTTCAGGCCACGGCAAAGGCAGCTTGAGCAGCTCTTCGGTCGGGGTGACGGCCAGAAGTTCGCCGTCTTCCAAAAAAAGGGGCCCCAGCCGGTGACCCGACTGCGAAGAAATGACCACGCCGGAGCCGCCCTTTTCAATCACCCGGCCGAACCCTTCCAAGAGCACGGCCGTTCCATATAAATCCACCTTGAGAATGGTTTCAATCGGGGCCTGGGAGGGCGAAACCCCGGCCTCGTTGACAAAGCCGGTAATTTTTCCGTGGACCCGGGCAGTCTCGATCAGTTTCAGGATCGAGTCGCGGGACGAGATATCAACCGAAGCCGCGCGGCCGTCAAAGCCCGCGTTATGGAGGGTTTTAACGGCCGCCTCGGCCTGCTCTTCACGCAGGTCGGCCACCACATGCGCTGGCCGGCCCCAATGCGGCGAACAACGGCCAGGCCGATGGAACCGGCCCCGGTCAGGACGATTACCTTTTTTCCATCGTTCATATCAGGCCCTCCGTGGCTTCATGCGAGCTTGTTATACCAATCATCGTCAACCGGCTCCAGCCATTCATTGACGGCGCCTTCAGCGGTGACTTCCACGGCCAGATGCGAAAACCAGCTATCTTTGGCCGCCCCGTGCCAGTGTTTGACTTCGGCCGGAATATCCACCACGTCGCCCGGATGAAGCGCCCGCGCCGGCTGACCCCAGGCCTGATACCAGCCCTGGCCGCCGGTGACCAAAAGAATCTGCCCGCCTTTATGGTGGATATGCCAGTTATTGCGGCAACCGGGTTCAAAGGTGACGTTGGCTATCGGGCCGCCCTTGTCGGTCAACGGCTGCAAGTACGCCTGCCCGATGAAATACCGGCTGAACATTTCCGGAAGCTCAAGCCCCATGGGAAATACGCCTGGATTTTTGGACGAGTTCATACGTATTGACCTCCTGATCCGCTTATTGTTAAGCCGTTTTATCGAAGAGTCCGCAGCCGGGCGCGCAATTCCGAATACAGCACTTTGGAACCGTGGCGGCGATCCACCGGGATGCGGTCGACCGAGACGACCTCCGTCAAATATGGATGCTTTCGCTTCAGGAGTTCGCGGGCCTGTTCCGGCAACGGTTCTCGGCCGCACTCCAGAGCCAGGAGGCATCGGCCGTCGACCTCGACCAGGGCCGCCCGGGCCACTTCGGGAAAGGTCGAGGCCGCGGCCTCCACCGCCAAGGGATAGACGACGCCGCCGTCGACCCCGATCCTGGCTCCGCAGCGCCCCTGAAGCCACAGCCGGCCGTCGGCATCCAGATAGCCGGCGTCGCCGGTGCGGTGCCATATTCGGCCCTCGATGTTGATTTTCGTCTCCCGATCGTCGGCGGGCTTGACGTAGCCCCGCCCGACCAGTTCCCCGCTGACCACGATTTCACCGGTTTCACCGACCGGCAGACTCAGCGCGTCGAAGGCCGCCGCATTCAGGTCATACAATTCTTTCCCCGCCCGGTCGCGGATGATGCGCAATCGCAAGTGAGACGCCGGGCGCCCCGCCGGCAGGCCCGCGCCGTTCATCACCCGGTCCCGCCACCGGCTTTCGGTTCGCGAATACCTCCACAGCGCGATGGGCTCGGCCTCGGTCGAGCCGTACAGGGAGGTGATCTCCGCCGCCGGGGACAGCCTGGCCAGGGTATCCAGAAGATTGAGGTGCACCGGCCCGCCGCCGGTGTGGATGTGGGTCAGCCCCTCCAATCCGCCGCCGCCCGTTTCGGCCGCCCGGGCCAGCCGGGCGCAGAAATCCGGCGCGGCCAGGAGCCGGTTGACCCGATAGCGGGTCAGGGCGGCCAGGACCCCGGCGAAATCCACCGCACCCGGATTATGAAAACCGGCCGGCGGCAAAACGGTGGTCGCCCCCTGGGCGAGATTGGACAGGACGAACACCGGAAACGTGCAGAATTCCACCGCGTCGGAGCCGGCCGGGGTCAGCTCGGCCAGAACGGCCCCCTGCCGCAGGAGAAAACCGTGCGACCGGACCATGCCTTTCGGGTTTCCGGTCGAGCCGCTGGTAAAGGTGACCAGGGCCGGATGATCGGCCGGCGCTTCAAAATCAACGCAACCCGGCTCGAAAACTTCCACGGGCGTTTCAGTGAAAGGCAGGCGGGAGGTGGAAAAATTCTTCCGCCGCCCGGGCAGCCCCGGGTGCAGCCGCAGAAGATGCCCCTTGGGCGGAGCCACGAACACGGTCGGCGGGACCTGGTCGGCGGCGGCCCGCAGGCGGGCCAGCCCGGCCCCGGGGTCAATCAGCGTCACCGCCGCCCCGATGCGGGTCAGAGCCAGAAAGTGCACGTAAAAGTCGATGCCCAGGGGCAGGAGCAGCAGGGCGGTGTCGCCCGGCCCGATCCGGCGGATCCGGTAAAAGGCGGCGTAATTACGGCTGGCTTCCTCCAGGCGGCCAAAGCTGATGGCCCGGTCGCTCCCGCCCGGCCCGGCGCCGGGCTGAATCAGCGCCGGCCGGTCCGGCCGGCGCCCGGCCGCGTCGATCAGCCGCTGAATGAGGTTATAATTTTCGGCCATACAGGGCATAGCTCCGGATAATCTCGCCGCCGGTCTGGCGGGCCAGGGTCAGGGAATGGTTGTCGCGGTGCATGAAGGCGACGATCAGGTGTTTGAATCCGAAGGCGGCGGCCTGTCGGTGGGCGTGCCACATCAGAAAGGCCCCCAGGCCGCGATAGGCTTCCTCCGGCCGGCGGGCGAAGGTTTTCAGGATAAGGGTGTCTATTTCCCGACCGGCTTGTTTTTGGGCGTAATCCGGCAGGCACAGGCAGAACCCGGCCGGCCGCCGGTCTACAGAGGCCAGTTGAACCAATTTTGGCACCACCAGGTCGCGAAGCGGCCGGTAGAGCGCCAGAAAACGCTCCCGGCTGATGGGGGTATACATGAAATTGCGGTTGAAGCTGGCCAGCGACAATTCATGAATCAGGCCCAGTTCCTCTTCGAAACGATCCGGATTCAGCGGCCGCAGAACCAGCCGGCCGTCCTTCAGCCGCTCGTGCCATCGCCGGGCGGATTCGTCTTCATATTCAAAGGTTGAAGAAAGGGTGGAATGATATTCGGCCACCGGTTCGAAGCCGGCTTCGATAAACCAGTCGTTCCAGGAGCGGGGAGTGAGGCGGTCGAGAAAAAACGGCGACCGCCCGTAGTCGTTGGTTGTCAGGCGATAGCCGTGCCAGGTGTCGCCGTCGAGGGGGCCGAGCAGATATTCCAGGCCCCGGGCGCGGCCGATTCCCGCCGCCCGCTCCAGAAGGGCCAGCGCCGTCGGGCGGGAATCGCTGAAAAACTGCCCCACCGCCCCGGTTCGCCGCCCCTGGTATGATGCGGTCTCAATCCAGAGCGAGCACCAGCCCAAAGCCCGGGAGCCGTGCTTCAGCGCCAGGGTTCGCGTGGGGGAGGCCAGATCCAGGCGGCGCCACTCTTCCGCCCTCCCCTCTTCCGCCGGGGCGAGCGAAGCCCGAAGGGCCGGGCTCAGCTCGACGATCTCGCCGGTCATGAGAAAACCGCCAGCGGAATGAAGCCGAGGGCGGAGCCGCCCAGGGCGAACAAAGTCTGCCGCATCCAGCGCCCTCCGGTATTGCCTTCTTCGCGCACGGTCAACACAACGCCGCCGAGGGCCATGATCAGCCAGCCCGCCGGATACACAGCCGGGCTCAAGGGCGCGGCCTGGTAAAACCACAACAGCGGCGGCAGATACATCCAGCCGGCGACCAGGCTGACCGCCACGACCAGCGGGTATTCCGCCGTTTTTTGCCGCCGGCCCCGAATGCGCAGGAGCACTATGATTTGAAAATGAATGGCCATGGCCAGGCTGAAAAGAAAAAAAGTGCCGGAATAGCCGGTTATGGATTCCACGAACCGCCAGACCACCCCGCAGAATACCACGCTCATCACCGCCTGAATGCCATAGCCTTCGTCACTTTCGTCGCCTTTCAACGCGTTCAAAAGTATGTGCAGCAGAAAGACCAACATCGGCCCGGCCAGCCAGAGCGGGCCGCCGGTCTCCCAGAAGAAAAAGGCGGCCATCACCGCGCCGATCAAAGAGTGGGTGCTGAGGCGGCTGAAGGGGCTGTATTTCCGGATCAAAATGATGAACAGCGCCAGGAACAGCAAACTCCCGGCCAGTTGGGGAAAAGTTTTTTCCGCCAGTTGGCCCAGCAGCAGAAAAGAGCCCAACGGCACCAGCAAGTTGTCCAGCCCGTGCCAGGCGACGGCTTCGGCCATGCAGATGACCAGCCCCATAATCAGAGAAATCCCGATGGCCTCGGCCGGGCCGGTATCCGTCAGGCCTTGCAGGATAACGGCGACCAGGAAAACCGTCACCCCGAAAAAGGCCAGCGTGCCTTCCCAACTTTTCCGGCCGGCGGGCACGGCGAACGAGTGCCGGCCGAAGCGGGTGCCGGCCAGGGCCGCGGCCGAATCGGCCAGGGTCATGATCAAAAGGGGAAGCACATACAGGGCCGGTTCGCCCCGGGCGCCGATGAACAGGATGACCACCGAAAGGCCGAACAAGAGGTCGCCCGCCGAATCCCGCTCCACGCCGTACAACCCGCCCCCGAACCGGGACCGCAGGGCCGACCGGGAACGGATGAGCAGCAACAAGACCGTGACCCCGGCTCCCAGGATGACGATTTCACCGGGATGGGAAAAAAGCCAGGGAAAGACCAGGCAGGTCAGGCCCAAACCGATGTGGACGGCCTTGCGGAGCAGTTCCGGGGAGACGGCCCACCGTTCGCCGGCCACGGTGGTGGCCCGCAGGAACCCCAGCAGAATCAAAAGCACCAGGCCGATTTTGAGCGCCGCGGCGGTCATACCCGTTCCTCCACCACCACCCGGCGGTAAAAAAAAGCCTGATCCCGCCGGTCCAGCTCGGCGGCCAGGGCGGTCAAGGGGCGCAGCCGGCCGTGAAAAGCCGGCGGCGCGGAACGCGGCACCATCATGTTCCAGTACAAAAGCCGGCCGCCGGGGGGAACCAGCCCGGCCAGGGAATCCAGGGCGGCCAGGTAATTGTCCTCCGACATGTATTCAAAGATGTCGCTCAGGCCGAGGCGCTGAAACCGCGCTCCCGAAGCCGTCGCCTCCCAGGCGAAGTCTTCGGTGGAGGCCAGGCGCCACGACAGGCGCGGAAGGTTTCGCCGGATGGTCTCAAACCACTGCGGGCGCAGGGCCAGCGGCAGGGCCCGGCCGTGGGTGCCGGTGAGAATCCAATGGAGATAGGGGTTTTCTCCGGGGTCCATGTCCACCAGGGCCTGGCGGATCTTGTTTTCCAGGTGGCCGGCCATACCGCCTTCCACATAGTTGAAGAAGGCCGGATCCCGCCCCAGCCGCCCCATGACCGGGCGGGAGAAAAACAGGCCGGCCATCAGCCGCCAGCGTCGGTTGCGCCAGCGCCGCTCGTAAAAATCCGCCCGCTCGCCGACGCTTCGGGGTTGAAACAGCTCTGCCACCCGCCGCCGGCCGTGGCAGAGGGGCAGCACATAGCGGCGGAACAGGCGGAAGTAGCGTTCGAACCGGCCGACCCCGGCCACGCCGTGGGCCTCGACCAAGTCCAGGCGGCGGTCCCAGAATTCGGCCGCCTCCGGGCCCAGGGCTTCGCGGCAGCGGGCATACAGGGCCCGGCGGCGACCGGGGCGGGAGCCCATCAGTTCCAGCAGTTCCCCGTGATTCAGCCGGGCATAGGCGGTCGCCCGCAGTTCCAGGCAGAAAAGCTGGGCCGGGTTCAGGTCCAGGGCCACCACCGTTTCCGGATTCCGGGTCAGCATGGCCAGGGCGTTGTCACCGGCCGAGGCGATGACGAGGCAGCGGTCGCCGGGCCGGATGTCCAGCCCGTCGAGGAGTACGTCGGCATCCTCCCAACACTGGGCGTAGCGAATTTGGGAGAAATCGGCCCGGGCGGATATTTCAGTCGCGGTCATGATTCCGGCTCCAACGGCGGTTCAGAGGCCCGTTCCAGCCGTTCGACCAGCCCGGTCGTGCCGTCCATGCGCACCACGTCGCCGGTCGCCAGCCAACCGGTCACCCCGGCCAGCCCGACGATGGCCGGGATGTTCAACTCGCGGGCCACGATGGCCGAGTGGGACAGAAGGCTCCCCCGCTCGACCAGAATCCCGGCGGCGTTGGCGAACAGGGTGATCCAGCCGGGGTCGGTGAAGCGGGCGACCATGATTTCCCCGGCCCGGAGCTCCGCGTTCCGGGGGTCGGTGATGACCCGCACCGGGCCCGTCACTTCGCCCCGACAGCAGGCCAGCCCCTTGAGGCGTTCCGGGGGGAAGGCGGTTTCGTTTCCGCCCCGACCGCTCTGAGCCGCCTCGGCCAGCGCGGCGAACACCGCCCCCTCGGTGACCAGGCGCGAAGGCGGGTCGGGCCGCTCGGCCAGGCACCGGTATTCCTCGCGCCGGCGCGCGGCCAGGGCGCGCGGGTCGGTCTCGACCGAGGCGCCCTCGATGAAGCCCAGCACCTCTTCCACCTGCAGATAGAAAATGTCCCCCGGCTCGGCCAGGCGGCCCATCCCGGCCAGAATCACGCCGATGCGGGTGAAAATGCGACGCACCCGGCCGAAAAGCCGGGTCCGCTCGAAACGCAGGTTCTCCCGGTTGCGCACCAGCCGCCGGGCCCAGCGGGAAGCGCGTTCCGTCAACAGGTTCCGCCAGAAACCGGCGCCGATGACCGTGGCCAGCGGCGGCAGGGCCTCGGCCGCCGGCCTGGCTTCGCCGCCCCCGGCCAACCGCAGGGCCAGGTGGCCGATGGAGGAAAAAAGGGTGCCGGGTTCGTCGGCCATGGTCGGGCTCTCCAGCTTCAGTTCCTGAAGGCAGCGGTCGCCGAAGCGGTCCAGATACTCCCGGACCAAGCCTTCCAGCTTGGGACGGGCGGCCAGGGCCGGCCAGATCGCGTCCTGATCGCCCCCGGCCAGAAGGCGGGCCAAAGCCTCGTCGCCGGCGGCCTCTTCGGCCATGGCCCGAATGCGCCGGGCCGGCTCGGCGCTGATGATGTCGCCCTGGCCGATGAGCATGTCCCGATGATAGGCCAGACCGGCCTCGCCGCCGTATTTTTCCAGCAGCCGCCGGGAAAGGCCGAAAGCCATCATGCACAGAAAGTCGTTGATGAGCGGAGCGTCCCAGGCCCGCAACAGCCGGCTTTCCAGCGCCCGATACTGCCGGGCCAGTTCATCGAGGGGCAGGGAATTCAAGACCTCCAACGGAGTGGCCAGGGCTTCGTCCAGCCGGCGGTTGAAGGCTTTTATTTTTCGTTCCAGCAAAAAGTTGTTGACCAACAGCCCCAAACCGCTGCGGGCCAGGCGCAGGGCTTCGCCGACCTTGCCGATCAGGCCCGGCGTTTCGATCTTCAGGTCGGCCAGAAATTCCTCGGGCAGTTCCTCGCCCACCCCCATCATCTGCTCCATGAAGCGGCGGTTGAGGGAGAAGCCGGGGAACAGGGTCAGCCACTCATACCAGCTCAACAGATTGTAATAGACATGGCCGTTGATGCTCCCGAGCATGTTGTGAAACAGCGAATGCCTGGCGGCGATGGTCTCGCGGCTGACGCCCATGAAGCGGCAGAACTCGATATAGACGTATTCGTAGATGTAGCGGGCGAAGGAAAAGGTGAGCGGCGAGGTCACCCCGCTGTAACTTTCGACGATGTTGCTGTTGTCCCACAATATCTTCCGGCGGCCGGCCCGATCCGCCCGGCCGCCCGCTCCGCCCCCCGCGAGGGTGGTGATGGGCCGCGACTGCAACAGATGCAGCCGCCCCCCGCTCCAGGCCCACTCCACGTCCTGGGGCGCGCCGAAAAAATTCTCCAGGCCGACGGCCGTCCGAGCGATAAAAGCCAACTGGCCGGCCTCGAGCAGGGAGTCATCTTCACCCTGATGTTCAAGCACTTCACCGGACCGGGCCAGCCGCCAGGTCTCACCGGAGACTTCGCCGGAGACCAGCCGGTCGCCCAGCCCGGATGAAGCCGCCACCACCAGGCGGTCCCCGCCCAGGGGGTCGCGGCTGAAAGCCACCCCGGCCGCCTCCGCCGGCACCATGAGCTGAATCAGCACCGCCGGCGGCAGGGCCGCGCTCTCGCCCCGCCGGCGGCGATAGTGGACGACGTGGTCCGCGAAGGCCGAGGCCCAGACCTGGCCGACGGCCTCCTCCACCCCGTCCTGGGGCACGTTCAGCCGGGTCAGGAGCTGCCCGGCATAGGAACTCGAGGCCCCATCCTCGCCGACCGCCGAAGAGCGCACCGCCAGGCGGGCCCCGTCCGGAGACTCGGCCCGCTCCAGGAGCTCCCGCACAGCCGAAGCCAGGGCGGCCCGGACATCCTCGGCCAACGGAGGCGTGACCCCGTCTTCCACCGACCCGGCTTCAAGGGAGCGAACGAAGGCCTCCCGGGTCAGGGCCAGCCAGGGCGGGACCAGGTCGGCCCAGGGGGACGCGGCCAGGCGCGAAAGGGCCCAGGCCTTGCCGCCGATAGACCGTTCGGAGGTCACGTCACCTGGCCGGACGATAAAATTCATCTCCACCATATGGCCGCTCCCAGGGGCAGGATGCCCATCATCAGATAACTGGCCATCACCCAGAGGCCGGAAAAGGTCTCCAGCCTGCCGGCCTCGACAGGCGACGGGCGGGCCTGGAAACGCGCCGTCAGCCGCAGGCCGAAGATCAGCAACAGGCCCATGACGAGGGCCGAAGGCCGGGCGAAACGCAGTTGAAAGCCCACCCCGACGATGCCGGCGAAGGAGACCAGCATGAGGCCCCGAAAAATCCCCAGGGCCTTCCCCAGGCCGCAGTAGGCGCTGTAGCTGTCCACCCCCGGCCGCTCTTGCTCCGGGGCCCAGGTTTTGCGCCCCATCTCCACCATCAGGCCGTTGAAAAAACTGACCGCCAGAAACAGGGCCAGCCCGGGCGGCGGCCAGTTCTGGTGGAGCCGCCAGTCGCAGCCGGTGGCGAAAAAATCGATCAGGGGCATGATCAGCATGTGGGTCCACATATAGGTCAAAAGGCGGGGCTTGATCCAGGACGGCACGAAGAATTCGACCGTCATCAGGGCCATATAGAGCCAGACCCCGGCCAGCAGCCACCAAAGGGCCGGCTGGAGCCAGAGGGTCAAAGCCGTCTGAAGGGCCACGGTCAGGGCCAGGGCCCGACCGATCTGCCGAAGGGAAACCAGACCGCGCGGCACCGGGCGTTCCGGCCGGTAGCGGCGGTCGGTTTCATAATCCTTGAATTCATCCAGAAAGCGCAGTTGCAGAAAATACAGAAAAACGCAGGCAAAGGCCACCAGGGCCGACGCCGACGACGGCCAACTGGCCTCGCCGCGCATCAGCCGCGACAGGCACACCCCGCAGAAGCTGAAGGCTCCCAGGAGGGGAGCGAACTTGACCACCGGAAAGCGCTCGGCCTGATAGATGGACCAGCGGCGGAAAAATGAAATGGACTGTTCGGCGGCGGCCATGCCTCAGCCCCCCCGGCCGCCCGGGCGGGCCAGCCGCTCGTGGGCCGCGGCGAAGCGGCCTTCGGACAGGGCGCCGATGATGGACAGCTCCCCGGCCAGGCAGAGCGCGGCGCAGATCTCGGCCAGGCCGTGGGCCGGCCCTTCCCCGCTGAGCCCGAGCATTTTCAGGCAGACCGACTGCGTCGGCAGTTTGGTGCCGCCCCCCACCGTGCCGACGATGATGTTGGGGAGGGTCACGGTGGCGTAAAGGCCATCCTCATCCGTCACTTCCAGCCGGGTCACCCCCACGCTGGATTCGGCGACCGTGGCCGCGTCCTGGCCGGTGGCCAGATAGAGCGCGGCCAGCCCGTTGGCGAAATGGCCCTCCACCCCCATCGTGCCGCTCATGACGCCGCCGAGGGCGGCCATCCGCCAATAACTGACCATCGTCTCCGGCGTGGTGTGGAGAAACCGCCGGACCAGTTCCCGGCCGATGTGGACTTCCGCGGTCGCTTTTTTGCCGCGCACGGTGATGAAGGACAGGGCCGAAGCCTTCTTGTCACCGGAGAAGTTGGCTTCCACGAAGGCCTGTCGGGGCTTGACCGGCGAGGTTTCCAAAATCCAATCCACCACCCGGGCCGTGGCGATGGTCACCATGTTCTGCCCGGAAGCCTCGCCCGTGAAGTATTCCAGGATCATATAGACGTGGTTGCCTTCGATGGTCACGCTCATGTCGGTCAACTGGCCGTGGCTGGTGGTGCCGGCGGCCTCTTGCTTCAGGCGGTCCATATTCTCGGTGGCCCAGAGCACGAACTGGCCGGCCTCGATCAAATTGTCGAAAATGAAGCCCGGCGAGCGCATCACGCCGTCGTCATGCACCAGGGCGGTGCAGCCCCCGGCGGCGGCAATCAGCCGGGCCCCCCGGTGATACGAGGCCACCAGGGCCGCCTCGGTGGTGGCGAGCGGCAGGTAAAAATCACCCTTGGCGAAAAAGCCGTTGACGCGGATCGGGCCGGCCACGCCCACCGGCACCTTGACCGTGCCGACGCAGTTTTCGATATTTTTGGCGTAGGCCGGCAAATCGGCCAGGGTGGCCGGGTCGGCCAGGCGGTCCTGATCGGCCTGATCCAGGCGGGTGTGCTTTTTCAACAAGTCCCAGTTACGCTCGACGAACCCGGCGTCCAGCTCGGCGGAACTCTTGATTCCCGGGGGGCCGGGCTCCTTCGAGGGCGCCAGTTCGGCGGCGATCTTTTCCAAGGTCAGCGGCCCCGAGAGGCGGGCGATGAGACTCAACAGTTTGCTGCGGTTGACGGACACGGCGTTCCTTTCAATCGGCGACATCGGCGGCCACCATAATAGCACGAAGGCGCGGTCATGGCGCCTGAAAAAGCGAGGGAATCCGGCTGGATTCCGTCCTGCTGTCACTGATACAGCCGAAAAAGATCGGCCGCCCGCCGTTTGACCTCGAGACGGATCGACTCCGGCTCCAGACACTCGCATTTATCGCCGAAGCACAGGAGCATTCCATACCCATGGTCGCTTTCGATGAACGGCATGAAGGCCAGGAATTTGCCGTCCCCATGGGGCCGCAGGTTTTCGCGGCCGCAGATGTCCGCCATCCAGCCCCGCAGCGATTCGTCGACCAGAAGCTTCAGGGTGACGGTCCGCGGCGGAGGCTCATCCGGCGGCCGGAAATCGAGCTCCCGGGGCGTGAAACGCTCGTCCAGCACGCGCAATCCGGACATTCTGGACAGGCGGAACATGCGGGTATCCTCCCGGGAAACGCACCAGGCCAGAAGGTACCAGTGGGATTCCTTCAACAGCAGGTGATAGGGCTCGACCCGGCGGGTGCTCTCCCGCCCGCAACCGTCACAATAATCGAACGAAATCAAATAATTGCCGTCAAAAGCCGCTTTGATTTCCGCAAGGTGGGCCTGAAAGGCCCGGCCGCGCCCGGACCAGGGGGTGTGATCCACGATGACCCGTCCGGCCTTCATCTCGATATCCCGAATTTGCTCTTTCGGCGCCAGGCCCCTGATTTTGGCCATGGTGGTCAGGAGGTCCCCGCCGGTCAGCGGGATGCTGCCCAGCCCGATCAGAAGCGAGGTGATGTCGGCGGTGGTGAAAAGCCCCTTTTCGACCTTGTATTCCTCCATGATGCCGATGCCGCCGTTCACGCCGGGGCTGGTGGTCACGGGTATCCCGGCCAGGTTGATCACTTCGATGTCGCGGTAGATGGTCCGGGTGGTCACTTCGAACATCTCGGCCAGCTTCGCGGCGGTGATTTTCTTGTGCTGCAATAGGAGCATGATGATGGAGACGATGCGCGCCAATTTCATTTTTTTTGCCCGCCCCCGGGTCCATAATAGCGACAGACAGATGTCAGCATTTGTATTGTACAATCAGTCCATAATCATCTCAAGGCCCATGAGGGCCCGAGACCAGGGAACGCCCCGACCGCGTTCCATCTTTACCCTCACAGGAGAATCGACATGAGCAAACAGGAAGAAGCCCAACGCCTGCTGGAGCCCGGCAAGCCGGTCATTTTGGCGACCATCGGCGAAGGCGGCCGGCCGGACGCCCGGGCCATGGCCCCGGTGCGGGCCGAAGGCCTGAAAACCATCTGGATGCTGACGTGCAAACTGAGCGACAAATACCGGGAGCTGGCGAGCAACCCCGAATGCATGCTGTACGCCACCGATCTGGAAGACACGGCGAATTATCTGGAGCTGCGCCTTTGGGGGCGGATGGAGCTCTTGGACGACGCGGCCTCCCGCGCCCTAGCCTGGCGGGATGAGTATGTCTGCTACTTCCCCGGCGGGCGGGACGACCCCAACCTGGGCGTGCTCAAGTTCACGACGGGCTCGGGCACGCTCCAGACCCAGGCCGGCAAGGAAAAGCTGGCGCTGTAACTGTAAGAAAGGAAAAGCCGATATGGAAAAATACGACGTCACCGTGGTCGAATACCCGGCCAAACGCCTGGCGGGCCTGAAAGTGAAAACCACGATGCGGAAGGCCAACGAGGACTGCACCGCGCTCTGGCGAGCGTTCGAGCCCCGCCTGGCGGAACTTCCGGAAGGCGGGGGCGAACGGGATTTTTACGGCGTCTCCGTCATGCTCAATGCGGAGGACTTCGACTACTGGGCCGCCGTGGAAACGGAGCCCGCCGCCGCCGCGCCGCGGGGCATGGGCGTCATCGACCTCCCGGCCGGCCGCTACGCGAAAGCGGCGGTCCCGAATCTGGAAAAAGTTGTGGAAGCCTACATGTACCTCTACGACGAATGGCTCAAAGGCCAGACGGCTTACGCCGCCGAGGAGGCTTCTCCATGCTTCGAGCGGTATCCGCCGAACTGGCAACCGACGGACGCTTTTGAAGTCTTCATGCCGGTCAGGAAACTCTGATGACCAGCGGCCTTCAATTCTTACATTGAAGGCCGCTTCATTCAGCGGCCGTGAGGCGGCAGCCTGAGTCACTTGGTAGACCTGAGTCACTTGGTAGACAATGATGACCCAAACAAATGGCGGCGCATGACCACGTGTAGGGCCCGGGGTCAGAAATATTTCGCAAAAATGCCCCGGGACCGGGTCCGGACGTCCTCGATGGTGAGGAAGGCGTCGGGATCGTGATCGCGCATAAACTTTTCCGCGGCCCGCAAATCGACCCGGCGGACCACGGTCTCGACGATATCCAGCTTATACATGGCCCCCTCGCCGTGGATGACCGTGGCCCCGAAGCCGTGCTGGTTCAGGGCCAGCACCAGCGAAGAGCCGCGCACCCGGGTGAAGAGCCGGAGGATGACGTAACCGAAACCGATCTTGTTTTCCACCGTCAGGCCGATATACGTCCCGGCCGCGTAGCCCAGGGCGTAGGAGAAATAGGACAGCAAACCGTCGGCCCGGCTGAAGACCTGGGCGATGACCACGATCCAGATGAAGACCTCGACGAAACCCACGACCGGAGCCAGGCTCCGGACGCCCCGGGAGACGAAGACGATGCGCAGGGTCCCCACCGAAACATCGAGGATGCGGCCGAAAAAGATAACCAGCGGCAGGGCCGCCGGGTAGGCGTCGAGAAACTCGCTCATGGCGTCCTCCATCGAAGAAGCATTGTCGCTCAAGGTCTTTCATAAAAAAAGCCGACGACCGGCAAAGCCGGCCGACGCCCATAATAAAACCGACCTCGAAGAACGAGACCGGCCCCGATCAGGGAGGGATCTCATCCGCCTCCATCCCCACATATCTGTTTTCAACTATAGCATACCTGAAAAATAAAAACCAACCCGCCAGCCGCCCTGAACCCCGGGGACCGGCGGCAGCCCGGCCCCGCCGTTCGTAGCGAAATCAATCTGGACACGGCCAAAGGCGTGTCCAACCTTGGCGCCGGCCATCCAGCCCCGGCCCGGGGCAGGGGCCCCTGACGCCGCTCCGAACCCGGCCGTCCCCGGCCGGTTTCGGACGGGGTCCAGGGGACCTATGTCCCCGGGCGGGGGTTTGGGGGCGGCGCCCCCCAGGTTGA
>JAVBLB010000037.1:0-11177 GCA_031553735.1 Candidatus Adiutrix sp. | reverse complement strand
CGTTGTCGAAAAAAGACGAGCGAACGGAGAAAACCCTCGCCGATCAAGGGCCGGTCCCAGGCTTCGACGACTTTAACGCGTCAGTCCTGCGACGCGTCTCCGACGGGCTTGACAAGCCTGTCATTTTTGACCATACTTACTAAAGCCCTTGGCGGCCGGGCCGTTTTGCGAGTTCGCCCGGCGGTCACGGGTATTTTTTGGTGGAATGCATATGGATACCGCAACAATGACGATTCGAACCGCTCCGGAAATACCCCTTCCGGGCGGCCTTGAAGAGGAGATAGTGCTGGTCTTTCCCTCCAACACCATGGTGCTCAACGTCGAGGACCTCTTGGAGGAACAGGGCCTGCCCTTTGAACTGATCCCCGTGCCCAAGGCGGTCAATCCCAACTGCGGGCTGGCCATCAGCTTCACCAACCAGGCCCGGCCGGAAATCATGCGGGCTTTGAGCCGGGCCAAATTCCGGCCGAGCGCGGCCTATCGACGCCAGGGGGATGATTTCCGTCCCTGGGGCAACCGTCCTTTTCCCGCGTCCATCTGACGGTGGAGGCGATACGAAGTCGCGGCGGCGTTTGGCGCCCCCCCGGGGGGGCTTGAGTCGCGGCGGCGTTTGACCCCTCATGGGGCACAATTGAGGTTCGATGCGCGCTCTTCTGCAGCGGGTCAGTCAGGCCGGCGTCCGGGTGGACGGTGAGGAAATCGCCGCCATCGGGGCCGGCCTTTTGGTTTTTCTGGGCGTGACCGGGAGCGACGCCCCGGCCGAGGCCGACTGGCTGGCCGACAAGACCGCCGAATTGCGCATTTTCGGCGACGAAGCCGGCAAGATGAACCGCTCCCTTCTGGACATCGGCGGCGGAATCCTGGTGGTGAGCCAGTTCACCCTCTACGGCGATTGCCGGCGGGGCCGCCGGCCGGGCTTCGAACGGGCCGCGTCCCCGGATCAGGCCCGCCGTCTGTACGAATACTTTATGGACCGCCTGGCCGCCCGGGGACTGGCCGTCTCCGCCGGCCGTTTCGCCGCCCACATGGAAATTTCCCTGGTCAACGACGGCCCGGTGACGTTCCTCCTGGACACCGCCGACAAGAACCCGCCGGGGTCGCCTGCCGACCGATGACTCCCCCCTCGACCATCGCGGCCATTTCCACCGCGCCGGGCGCCGGCGGGGTTTCGGTGATCCGCCTGTCCGGTCCCGGTTCCCTGGCCGTGTTGCGGCGGGTGTTCCGGCCGTTCGGCCCGCCGGAAGACTGGCGGCCGCGCCTGATGCGCTTCGGCCGGCTGTTCGATCCGGAAGGGGACCAAATGTTGGATGAGGCCCTGGCGGTCTGGTTCCCGGCCCCACGCTCGTTCACCGGGGAAGAGGTCTGCGAAATCCAGGGCCACGGCGGGGTGGCGGTGACCGCCCTGGCCCTGGCGGCCGTGCTCAAGGCCGGGGCCGAATTGGCCGCCCCGGGCGAATTCACCCGCCGGGCCTTCATGAACGGCCGGCTGGATCTGACCCAGGCCGAGGCCGTGGCCGACCTGGTGGCCGCCCGGAGCGCGGCCGAAACCGCCCTGGCCGCCCGCCAACTGGCCGGGAGCCTCTCAGTGCGGATCGAAGCCGTCCGTCGGGCTCTTTTTTCAGCCCTGGCTGAGTTGACCGCCGAAATCGACTTCGGCGACGACCTGGACCCGCTGGACCTGTCCGATTTCCAAACCCGACTGACCGAAGAGGCCCTGGGGCCGCTGGAAAAACTGCTGGCCGACGGCCGGGCCGGCCGGCCTTACCGCGAAGGCCTGCGCCTGGCCCTGGTGGGGGCGCCCAACGTGGGCAAATCCAGCCTGTTCAACGCCCTGGCCGGGACCGACCGAGCCCTGGTCAGCTCCCGGCCCGGCACCACCCGCGATTTCGTCACCACCGAGGCCGCCTGGGAAGGGCTGGCGGTGGAGCTCTGCGACACGGCCGGCCTGTCGGAACGCCCGCTGGACGAGCTGGACGCCCTGGGGCAGGAGCGGGCCCGGGCCCAACTGGCCCGGGCCGATCTGGTCCTGTGGGTGCGCGACTGCGCCGCCGACGGGGCCTGGCGGGACGGCGGCCGCCTGGCCGCCTGGCCGGCGGGCCGGACCATCGTGGTCTGGAACAAGCGGGATCTGGCTTCGCCGCCGGCCACGGACGACGGCCGCCCGGCCGTGGCCGTCAGCGCCCGCACCGGCGAGGGCCTGCCGGAATTGAAGGCGGCCATTTTGAAGCTGGCCACCGGTCGGGACGACCCGGCGCCGCCGGAAGTGGTGCCCAACCTGCGCCATCAGGCCGCCCTGGACCAGGCCCGCCGGTTTCTGGCGGCCGCCCTGGAGGGACTGGAGGCCGGGCAGCCCCCGGATATCTGCTCCCTGGATCTGCGGGCGGCTCTCGACAGCCTGGACCCGATCTGCGGCCGGTCCGCTCCGGACGACCTTCTGGCGGCCATCTTCAGCCGCTTCTGCCTGGGTAAATGATGGATTCCCTTTTCCTGCACGTCTGCTGCGGCCCCTGCGCCGCCTATCCCCTGGAGCTTCTGCGGAGTCGCCAACCGGTCACGCGTCTGGAATTGTGGTATTACAACCCCAACATCCACCCGAAGGGCGAATTTCTGCGCCGCCGCGACAGCCTGGCCTTTCTGGCCGCCCATCACGGCCTTTCGGTCGATTTTTCAGCGCCCTATGATCCCACGGCCTTTCTGGCCGAGGCGGCCCGGGCCCCCGAGCCGCCCGACCGCTGCCGGGCCTGCTATGCCCTGCGCTTCAACGCCGCCGCCCGGGAGGCCGCCGCCCGGGGCCACCGGTTCTTCGGCACCACCCTGGCCTACAGCCGCCGTCAAAACCACGATCTCATCGTGGAGGAAGGCCGCCGGGCGGCCGCCCTCCACGGGGTCGAATTCCATTACGAGGACTGGCGTTCCGGCTGGGCCCGGGGCCGGGAAATAGCCAAAGACCTGGGGCTGTATCGGCAGAATTATTGCGGCTGCGTCTACAGCGAGTGGGAGCGCTGAGGGGCCTTCTTCGCCGAAGACTCCGGCCGGGCTGTTAAAAGTCTTGAAACGCCGATACGTCTTTGGTATAAGGGGGGGGAAGAAAATCACGCTGCTGTGGGTGACCCATGCGACATGCCGTTTGGACCTGGTTTCTGGCCGCCCGGCCCTGGACTTTTTCCACCTCCGCCACTCCCGTGATCCTGGGTTCGGTGCTGGCCTGGGGGGCCGGCCATCCCTTTCAATGGGGCCTTTTCCTGATGACTCTGGCCGCCGGGATGCTGCTGCACGCCGGCGTTAATTACCTCAACACCTTCGGCGACTATGTCTCGGGGGTGGACACGGTGGAATCGGCCGACAGTTGTCCCCACCTGGTGCGGGGCATTTTGCGGCCGGCCGGAGTCCGGCTGGCCGGCCTGATCTGCCTGGGCCTGGCCGGACTTCTGGGGCTGATCCTGGCCGCCCGCTGCGGCTGGCCGGTGCTGCTGTATGGCCTTTTGGGCCTGGTCGGCGGCTATTGTTACACCACCAGCCCCCGGCCTTATAAATATCTGGGCCTGGGCCCGGTGATGGTCTTCTTCCTGATGGGGCCCCTGATGGTCTGCCCGGCCTATTTCATTCAGAGCGGCCAGGTTCCCTTCGGCGTGGTTTGGGTTTCCCTGGCCATCGGCTGCCTGGTCACCGGAGTCATCCAGGCCAATGACATCCACGACCTCAACCACGACCGGGCCTCCGGCATCCGGACCATGGCCATGGCCCTGGGGCGCCGCCGGGCCATCATCGTCTACTGCGGCTGTTACGTGGGGGCCTATCTGATTCTGCTGACCAGCGTGGGGCTGGGCCTTTTGCCGGCGGCCGCTCTGCTCCCGCTGCTGCTGCTGCCGGCCCTGATCCGCACCATCTGCGGGCTGGCCCGGCGTTCCCGAAGGGAAGGGCGGATCGCGGGCCTTCTGTTCTGGTCGGCCCGGTTCCACACCCAGTTCGGCGTCCTTTTGGTCGCCGGGCTGATAGCGTCCGGCCTTTGGGTCGGCTTCGGGGGCTGACATTGCCGGGCCGGGTTCCCACCTCCCTTCAGGCCGTGACCCTGGCCGCGCTGGCCCTGGTGCTCTGGACCGTTTCGTTTCTGGTCGATCCCGCCTCCTTCTGGCCGGCCCTGTGCGCTTCGGCCCTGATCCTGATGGGCCTGTCGCTGTATTGCACGGGCCTCCCTTTTCGCCGGGAGGATTTCAACCGGTCGGCCCTGGTCGTCGGTCTTTTGGGCGGGCTGATACTGTACGGCATTTTCTTTACGGCCGACCGGGTGACCGCCTTCCTGCCCTTTCCCCGGCCGGAGACGGGCGAGATCTATCAGGTCCGGCAAAAAGGCCCGCTGTTTCTGGCTTTCTTTCTGCTGGTCAGCCCGGCCGAGGAATTTTTCTGGCGCGGCTTTCTGCAGCGTTGGGCCGTGAACAGGTTCGGGCCGTTACGGGGCTGGCTCGGCGCGGCCGCTTTCTACGCTCTGGTTCACCTGGCCTCCCTGAACGTCATGTTCGTGGGCGCGGCCCTGGTCAGCGGCCTGTTCTGGGGCTTTATGTACTTGATGGGCCGCGGTCTGGCCCCGGTCATCATCTGCCATGCCGCCTGGGCTCTGATGACTTTCGTGCTCTGGCCTTTGAATTGACCCCGGAGTGATATCTCGGCAGGGCAATCACCCCCGCTTTGCGGAAGCGATTGCCCGGCCGATCCCGGCGAAATCTCTTGTCACGGCCGGAAGCATGCGCTATAATAAACGATTAGGTCAGGGCCGGACAAACGGCCCCGCGAGCGACGAAAACGACTCTATACACTGAGGTGCACCATGGCTGATAAGAAGGCTGTCAAACTGTCCAAACTGACTTTCGGCGAATTGAAAGACAAGGGCAAGGCCATTGAAAATTTCAAGGCCTTAAACCGCTTCGAACTCACCCAGGCCGTGAGCCAGGCCGAAAGCAAGGCCGACCCCACCACCGGGAAGACCAACCCCCGCGAACTCAAGCCGGAAATCGCCGCCCTGAAGGCCAAACTGGCCGAGACCTCCAAAGAGGACCAGAAGGCCCGCCGGGAACTGCGCCGGGCGGTGAGCAAGCTGAAGCGGACCAGCCGCGAATACCTGCGGTAAGCCGGGCCCCGGGGCCATGGCCTCGGAGCCGTCCATGGATCCGGCGGCTGAACGTATTTTTTCCGACGGCCAAGGTCTTGTGATCCGGGCTTGCGGCCAAGTCATTCCGAATATGTTCAGGCGGCGGGTCAATATTCCAACATCCGGAGGAGAGGTGCGCCATGGAACGAAGCGCCGCCCTGGCCCTGATGGAAGAACATCTGCCGTCCGAGGCCCTGCGCCGCCACAGCCTGGCTTCCGAGGCCGTTCTGCGGGCCCTGGCCAGCCGTCTGGGCAAAAGCGAAACCGAGACGGAGCGTTGGGGCCTTTTGGGGCTGCTGCACGACCTGGATTACGCCGAGACCGAGAACGCCCCCGAGCGTCACGGGCGGCGAACCGTGGAACTGCTTGACGGCCGGGGCTTCAGCCCGGAGGAATTGGCGGCCATCGCCCGGCATAACGCGGAAATGCTGGGTCTGGAGCGGGAGACAGACCTGGATCTGGCCCTGACCTGCGGCGAGGTGGTCACCGGCCTCATCACCGCCGCGGCCCTGGTGCAGCCCGATCGCCGGGTGGCCAGCGTCAAGCCGGCTTCGGCGATCAAAAAGATGAAAGATAAAACGTTCGCCCGCAGCGTCAACCGCGACCATATCCGGCTGTGCGAACGGATCGGCCTGCCTTTGGCCGAATTCATGGCCCTGGCCGTCGAGGCCCTCGCCGAGCTGGAAGCCGGATCGGACTGACTCAGCCGCCGGTTTGAGCGAAGGCCGGCCGCTTCTCCACATTAATAGTATAAAAGCCTTTTTTGGAGCGCCCATTCATGGACATCTCTTCCGCCCGCCTTGGAAAATTCGTCGGAGCCGCCCTGGGGCTGATGCTGACCCTGACCCTGGCCAACGCCTGCGCGCCGGTCAACAGCGCCTACAAGGCCCCCATCAAGGCCGACCTGGCCGAAAAAGCGCCCGTCGGCCTGGATTTCGAAGTCAAGGATTTCAAGTGGGACTACCTGAGCGACGGCCGGCGTCTGCAGGTTACCGGCACCATCGAGAACCATACCAAAACCGCCCGCCGGGGAACCATCTTCGCCATGCTCTTCGATGAAAAGGGGCTGGGCGTGGCCATGGGCGAATCCCAGATCAGCCCGGCCGTGCTCGAGCCCGGCCAGAGCGGCACTTTCACCATCGTGGCCCAGACCAGCCGTCCCAAGGGGCCCCAGGCCATCAAGCACCTTCGGCTGCTGACCAACGTCCAGGCCGAATAGCCCCGTCGCCTTCTGAAGCCCGGTCGTCGATAACGCCTCCAATTAAAGAAAGGCCGATCTCATGACCATTTCACGTGACCGCCGGTCCGGCCTGGCCGGCCGTTTCCTCGGCTCGATTGGGCTCGCGGCCCTCCTGCTGCTGGGCCCGGCCTGCATCAAACACGCCCCCCGGTATGAACTGCCGCCGCCCATAGCGGAAAACCAGGCGGAGATGGCCGAGGGCAGTCTGCCGGTGGAGGTGGTGGATTTTACCTGGACCTTTGTTCACGGCGGCTCCCACATCCGCCTCACCGGCACCGCCCGCAACGTGGGCGCCGCCCCCATCCAGGCCGTGACCATGGATGCGGTGCTGTTCGACGAATACGGGGCCGAATTGTCCAAGGGCAGCTTTTATCTCTCGCCCACCTATCTGCCGCCGGGCAAGGAAGCCCATTTCGAGTTTGTCGTCATGCTCGTCCGCAACCGGAATATCCAGCATATCCGCCTTCTGACCAACGCCCGGACCCTGCGGTGACCGCCGCCTGACGGTCTCGTCGGCAGCGCGCCTTTCCGGTCCCCGGCCGAACCTCCTGACGTCGGCCGGCCTCTCGCGAAGAGTGGCCGGCCGGCGTCGTTTTTCTTCCCAGTTTTCCGTCAAAACCCAACAATTACAATGGCCGGAGCCGTCCGGCGATCGGGGGGCGTTGCCCGGATTTAGCCCGGGGGTTGCCAGAACGGGAAGAATGTGATACATAATTACGAACCGGACCCCAGGCGTGGTTGAATCGGGCGGATGTGAGATCCGGCCCCCGACCGCGGCCGAAAGCCCATCTTTCGGCGGACCGGCAGCCTTTGCCAACCCCCGCCCCATCGGGCCCAGGCGACGCCGCGACCGGCAAAACCCGCGCGGCGCCCGCAACGAGGATTCCATCACCATCAATCGCATCCATTTCATTCTTAAATCAAACACCCTTTGATTTGGAACTGGCAATCCAGCGCCACCCGGGGAAACGGCTTCTCGTTTTCCGCTCGGGGCGATGTGTCGTCGCGGTTCCGCATCGACGGATCGCGTCATCGCCCTACCGGGCGATAGACGGCCGTCGCTCATGGAGCGATCAGGCCGACGAAGGACCGATCGCCCCCCGGCCGTATTGACGCGGTCCGGGTCTACCCCCCGGAAGCGGGCGCTTCTTTTGGAGGATACTTTGCGCAGATCACGTTCAAGACGTACACATACCATCAGTCCCCCCCGGGGCGTTTGTGTCGCCGCGGCCGCTCCCTGGCCGGGCCACGGCGGCCGAGACCGGGGCTCCGCTTCTCCCCCTCCCATCCGTTTCACCCCGGGCGAACGGGTCGAAGCCCGCGATCTGCGGGCCCGGATTTGGACCTTGCGCGCCGTGGCGGCGGTTTTCATGGCCCTGTCGACGGTTTTGGGCGTCTATGCCTACCGCAGCTATCAAACTATTGAGCGCCAGGCCGGCCAGGCGGCCGAACTGAAAGACCTGTCCATCATCAAAGCCTCCCTGGAGGCCCAGTTGCGGCTTTTCGCCGGCCGGATGGCCGATCTTGACAGCCGCCTGTCGGAAATCAAGAGCCAGGACGCGGACGTGGCCGCGCTGAAAGACCATGTCAGCCGGCAGTTGGGGCTGGAGCCGGGCACGCCCCTGTCGGAACTTCTGCCCTATCTGCGGGATACCCTCTCTTGGGCCGACCCGGCTCCGAAAGAGGGGGCCGCCGCCAAGTCACCTTCAGAACCGAAAAAATCTTCATCCCTCCCGTCGCGGTTCGCCTATCGTACGGCGTCGGCGACCCAGAATGGCCGGGAGTGGAGCGCGATCGCCGCCGAACTGCGTCGGGATCTCGGCGGCGCCCCTCCGGATCTGGTTCACGCCCTTTATCGCGATCTCGGCCGGATACGGATGGAAGCCGACGACACCGGCCACTATTTGGCCATGGTCAAGGGGGGACTCTCCGGGGTCGAGTCGGTCCTGGCGGCCACTCCCACTTTTCTGCCGGTTGAGGGGCGGCTTTCCAGCCTTTTCGGCAGCCGCCCGTCGCCTTTCGGCCGGCGTTCCCGCGAGAGGCATCAGGGGCTGGATATCCCGGCGCCGGTGGGCACTGCGGTCCGGGCGCCGGCCGACGGCACGGTGCTCTCCGTGGGCCGCGCCGGCGGCTACGGGATCATGGTCACCGTGGATCACGGCCACGGCCTGGTCACCCGCTACGCCCACCTCTCCGAAGCCCTGGTGAAACCCGGTGACGAGATTCGGCGAGGGCAGCATCTGGCCAGGACCGGCAACACCGGCCGCTCCACCGGCCCCCATCTCCATTACGAAACCCTGGTGGCCGGAGTCCCCGTCGATCCCCTCACCCTCCTGCCCCCCCAAATAGCCCAAAACGCCCTCGCCCGCCAGGGCCAGGGCTGAGCCCTGGACCCCCATATGCTCTCGCATCAGGCCCGAACCCGCATCGCAGGAGTTGGGTGGCCGCAACGTTTGAGTGGCCGGGATCATCGGTTTGTTGAAATGAAGAAAGCCGGCGTCGCCGGCTTTTTCTTTGCGTGCTGTCGCTTGATTAAAGCACCAACTCTGCTGGCGGTTGGCCGGTTGAACCGTTGGGCCGGTGGTTGAGGACCTGCCATGCCTCCACGCCTTGAATGGAGCAATGCGGTCGATAAGCGTTCTGATTACAATCGGGTCGTCCGTGGGCAGGCACTCGTCATTTTGTTGGCAGAGCTGAATCGCTTTCCCATCTTTTAAGCTGTTTTCGTTTACGTCAGCCAAACCAGTCAGGTGGAGGCCGGTAATACTTCGGAAGGCGGACGCGTGGGCCCCGACCGCGTCGCCGACGGGCGACTTCGCATTCCACGGAACTTGCCGGCGGCGCGGTTGGGAGAGCGGTCGCCTGGAGAAGTTTTACCGGCCTCCACCGTGCGGCCGCTGACAGTTCCATCCGTAATCGGCGCGCCCGCATCATAGATCGACGGGTATGATACGGGGGGTGATGAATATCAACATCTCGGTTTGGGTCTTTTTGCGTAGGTGGGCACCGAGCGCCCAATCTAAGAGCGGCGACCGGCGCCAGGCGGTGGCGCGGCCCGTTGAATCATGGCCCGTGTCAGTGACGATGCCGCCGATGACCAGCGTTTCCCCTTCTGTCATCATAAGTTTGGCCGCCGCATTTTTTATGATGTCAGTGGCGGTGTTGACGGCGGGTGACGCCCCACTCGAATCACTGGTCAGGGCAATGCCTAAAGACACCGCCCGGCCCGTTTCATCGATATGGGGCGTGGCCTTCAACTCCATCACAATCTCTTTAAATTGCGGATCACAGGCAGCAGTTGCTGAAACACCGGAACAATCACCGCCCACATTCCAGCCATGTTTAATGGATATTTCCCGGTCATTGGCGGCCATGATGCGCGGTGCGGATATCGTGCGGGCCTCGCCGGAGGTTTCCGGTGCGCTTATCGTGGCATTTAATAAAAGTAACGCTTCGGCTTCTTTTAAAAAACCGAAATCCAATTGCGCGTTTCCTGTGGAATCCGGCGCCCCGGCCGCTTCCCTGAACATCTCCTGGCTGGCCCCGCCAGGCGCCGGAGCCGCCAGCCCAGTCGAACCGCCGTAACGCCACTGAACGCCCAGTTTCTCGATAAAAGCGGGAGTGGCTTCAACTATGCGGGCTTCGATCAAAATTTGTCTGGTCGCGCGGTCGGTGCGCAGAAATATTTGCATCATGGTGGACATGGCGCCAGGCTCATCTTCAACATAAATATCGTTTCCAATGACCACTACTTTTCCGCGCTCGCTTTTGAATTTCGCCAGTTCCTCTTTTACCTTGCTGATGGGCGCATATTTGGGGGTAAAAACTTTTTTAATCAACTGCGAGACATAAGCGGGGCTGCCCGTCGTTGCAGGGGGGTGGCGGATGCAGCAGCTCGGGAGCTTGGGCAAGTCATAAACCGTCAAGGTGTCACCCGATTCACAAACTCCTAAATGTCGAGCGGACAATACCATATCCAAAGCCTGATCCCAAGGCATGTCCTTTATTTTTGTGGTCATTTTGGCGTTAACAGTATCAGGGACGACGATACTTTTGCCCGAAATTTCGCCAATGGCTTTAAAAACGTCACGAATGTCCGCGTTTTTGAACTCAAGCGTAATTTTTTCGCCGGTATATATTTGGGGCTTGTCACCGGTTTTGGCTGTGGGTGGCTGGGGCTTCAAATCACGATCATCTGAGGTGGGGGCGGGGCCGGCCGGGGGCATTCCATTTGGTGCCATTTCGCTCAGGGGGCTAAAACTCCCCTGAGTGGTCGCCAGGATTCCCTGCCGGGCTTCAGCGGCCGCCCCCGACAAAATATAAAAAGCCGAAAAAACCGCCAAGATCACGATTACTGTTTTCAGGTGTCTGGTCATGTTTTTCTCCGTGTTCACTCCCAACTCTGGTCAGGGCCCATACTCGCCAGGGATTTCGTTCCGCTGGCGGTCTATTTTTATCGCCAAATTATAGCATGTTTTTTTGATTTAATTATGCTTAATTTGTATTAATTATAGCTCGGCGTAAAAGTAAGCAAAAAAACGGCATTAAATGGCCTGAAAGAAAAGCAAGGCATGGATCCCGGCTTTCGCCGGGATGGCGAGGTCCGTATTACATCACCAGCAGAACCCACAGGCCTCCATCGGCAATCCAAGGGCGCAAAGCGCCCCCCCCCCCCCCCAGTGGACGAACCCCATTGTGCCGGCCCCCCAAAACGTTCGGCCAAGGCGGCCCCACCAAACGGGTGCGGGGCACATGAGATATTTTCCCAGCCCGGCAAAGAAAAAGTTATTTAAA
>JAVBLB010000135.1:0-9663 GCA_031553735.1 Candidatus Adiutrix sp. | reverse complement strand
GGCGGCCCGCCCCCGGGCCGCCGCCGTCAGGGTGGCCGTCCGGGCCGGCTCGGCGGTCAGGGACAAGGAGCCGAAATGCAGGGCCCGGGTCCGGCTGAAGAGGTCGGCCGGGATCCGGTCCAGGGAGAGTTCAAGGTCGGCGGTCCCTTCGCGGTAAAAGAAAAAGGAACGCTCGCCCCGGTTGAGACCGACCACGGCCAGGGTGGTGGGCCGTCCCGGAGATACGGACAAATAGCGGGCGTCCACGCCGGCCCGCTCCAGGGCCCGCCGGCAGAGGGCGCCGAAAAGGTCGGCCCCGACCACGCCCAGAAAGCCCGCCCGCCGGCCTAAGCGGGCCAGGGCGCAGGCCACATTGGCCGGGGCGCCGCCGGGGCGGGGCTCAAATAGCGCCGCTCCGGCCTCGTCCCGACCGGCCGGCCCCAGGTCGATCAGGATTTCTCCCAGGCTGAGACAATCATAATTCCATAGCTGTTCCATCTCAGGGCCCCGGAGAGATGCGCGCCGCGACCGCGCGAGGAATGATGTGACAATTTTATTAGCTATATATAATGAAGCGACAACAGTCGAAACACAATCGGACTCGATATTGAGATGATGATACCACAATTCCGTGCGCAAAAACCAGACTTAAGCCGGTTGACGCTGTCAGCCGACTTGGCTTATGATGGGCACCATCCGTCCGACAGTCTGGAGTACCCGGAACCGGCACCCGGGAACGATCGACAGGCTGTCCCGGCGACGCCCCTTTCGGGGCCGTTATCCGCAACCATTACCGGGAGGTTGTCATGCCTGATTCTCACGCCCCTTCACCTTCGACCGGCGAAGCCCGTCCCCTGCACCTGGAGCGGGCCAATCCCACCTGGAAGCTCATCATGCAGTCCGGGGTGGATCTGGTCTGCACCGTCGGCCTGCCTCTGAACGATTTCATGCGCCGGGAACTGGATTTGACCCCCGACCAGCAGTGTCTGGCCGAGGCCCTGGTTCTGGACGGCATGCCGGTGGACGATCCGAACACGGCCATCGTGCCGGACGGCGCCCGCCTGGCCCTGGCCGCCGGACTGCCCGGCATCGCCGGGCTGGCCATGAAGAAGGACAGCGGCGTCAAGGTGCTCCGGGCCACCATCACCCATCTGAAGCAGGAAGAGGCCGATCCCCGCCCCGGCCACATCACCCTGTGCCTCTACAGCCTGGTTCTGCCGGTCCTGGCCGGGCATTTCCTTCGCCGGGGCGTGGTCATCAGGCGGGCTCAACTGGAGCGATACGCCCGCTTCTCCCCCGACGACGTTTGCCGCCTGGGTCCGCGGACCCTGACGGTCGGAAACCTGGTTCAGGAATTGGCGGCCGACCCGGCTTCGCCGGAAACATTTCTGCTGACCGCCGACATCGACGAGTCCCGGTCCGGTCTTCCGCAGTGACCCGGAAGCCAGGCGGCGCGCGGCCGGCCGGAAAAGGCGGGGAGGCGATTGAACCTGTTCCCGGACGATCAGTTTCAGCCAGGCCGCTGTTCGGCGGCGCATTGCCCCATTCGGGGCGCGGCTGCCGGGATTGCCCCGTCGCCTGCCATGCGGCCGGCAAGGGGGGCGGGGGCGGCAAAAAGGCGGCCGCCTATGCGGCGCTGTGGTCCCTGGATCCCGACTGGCCCGGGTTGGCCGATCTGTTGGCCGAATACCACCGCCGGTGCGACGACCTGGGCGTCGAGGCCTTCGAAACGGCCGGGGCCGTCGCCGCCGCCCTCCGGGCCGGGGCCGTCGCGCCCGGCGGCGAGGCCATTCTGCGGGCGGTCGAAGAAATAGGGCGGGGCACCGGGCTGGGCCTGATTCTGGGTTCCGGCGCGGCCGGGGCGGCCCGGCGTTTCGGCCCGGCGGCCGTCGAAGCCGGCCCGACCAAAGAAGTGACCGGGTCGCCGGAAGCGGCGGCCATGATGGACACCCTGGGGATCTGCGCCTTCGCCGCGGCCGAACTGCCGAAACGGCCGGAAGCGGCCCGGGCCCTGGCCGATATCCTCAAAGCCAAATACGGGCGGCCTTTCAGCCCGGCGGAATTGCTCGAGTGCGGCCGCCGGGTGTTGGAAACGGAAGCCGATTTTGATGAAAAAACGGGCCAAGAGGAGGCGAATGTTATGTCACGAGTGACATAACTGCTTGTTTTTATTGAAATTTTTAGTTGACAGGCCCTCCGGTTCGGGTATAATGCAATCATACAAGTCCGGCCGTTACATGTTTTCATTGTCAGCACCCATTTCAGACCAGATCGAAAGTACAGGCAAACTGACTGTCAAAAAACGCAACGAAATGGTGAACTGAAGTGAACACATGTAATGGCCGGCGTTCCACAATCCGAACCCACTTACTTACCTGAACAGGAGGGCGTTCCATGCAAAAGATTCTTCGCGTCAATATGGCCACCAAGGTCTGCACCTTTGAAGACGTGCCGGCGGCCTATGCCGGCCTGGGCGGCCGGGGGCTGACTTCCACCATCGTGGCCAAGGAAGTCCGGCCCACCTGCACCCCCTTGGGGCCTCACAACAAGCTGGTGATCGCGCCCGGCCTTCTGGGCGGCACCAACTGCGCCAACGCCAACCGTGTTTCCGTGGTCTGCAAAAGCCCCCTGACCGGCGGCATCAAGGAAGCCAACAGCGGCGGTCAGCCCGGCGGCCATCTGGCCAAGATGGGTATCCACGCCATCGTCATCGAAGACATGGCCAAGGAAGGCGAATGGTATCAGCTGGAAATGACCAAGGACAGCGCCAAATTGGTGCCCTCCGAAGTGACCGGCCTGAACAACTATGACGCCGTGGCCAAGCTGGTGGAAAAATACGGCAAGGACTGCAGCTACATCTCCATCGGCCGGGCCGGCGAATTCCGCCTGGCCGCCGCCAGCATCGCCTTCACCGACCGCGAACTGCGGCCGGCCCGCCACGCCGGGCGCGGCGGCGTGGGCGCGGTGATGGGTTCCAAGGGTCTGAAGGCCATCATCGTCAACCCCGGGGACGCCAAGACCCTGCCGCTGCAGAATCCGGAAGCCTTCAGCGCCGCGGCCAAGCGTTTCGCCAAGGCTCTCATGGACCACCCGGTCTGCGGCCAGGGCCTGCCCACCTACGGCACCGCCGTTCTGATCAACATTCTGCATGAGGCCGGCGGGCTCCCGACCAACAACTTCTCCACGGGCCGCTTCGACGGTCACGAAGCCGTCTCCGGTGAAATGATGAACCAGATCACCAAGGAACGCGGCGGCGAGGGCGTGGTTTCCCTCGGCGGCCTGCGCGGCTGCAGCATCCGCTGCAGCGGCATCTAGCCCGACAAGAACGGCAAGTTCATGGGCAAGTGGCCGGAATACGAGACCCTGTGGGCCTTCGGTCCCAACTCCGGCATCAACGACCTCGACATGATCGCCCGCTATGACTACATGTGCGACGACGTGGGCGTGGACACCATCGACGTCGGCGCCGCCATCGGTCTCTTCATGGAGGCCGGGGTGCTGAAGTGGGGCGATGCCGAAGGCGCCTTCAAACTGATGGAGGAAATCAGCAAGGGCTCGCCCATCGGCCGGGTGCTGGGCTGCGGCGTGGCCATCACCGGCAAGGTCTACGGTCTCCGCCGGGTGCCCGAGGTCAAGGGCCAGGGCCTGCCGGCTTATGACCCGCGCGCGGTCAAGGGCCAGGGCGTCACTTACGCCACCACCCCCATGGGCGCCGACCATACCGCTGGCTACGCGGTCACGGCCAACATCCTCAGCGTCGGCGGCAAAGTCGACCCCCTGACCAAGGGCGGCCAGATCGAACTGTCCCGCAACCTCCAGGTGGCCACCGCCGCGGTGGACACCACTGGTCTCTGCCTCTTCGTGGCCTTCGCGGTCCTCGACATTCCCGATGCCCTGGTGGCCATTGTGGACATGCTCAACGCCCGTTACGGCCTGTCCCTGACCGTCGACGACGTCCCGGCCCTGGGCAAGATGGTCCTGGAAACCGAGATCGACTTCAACCGCAAGGCCGGCATCCCCCTGGAAGCCGACCATCTGCCGGATTTCTTCATCGACGAGAAGCTGCCGCCTCACAACGTCACCTTCGACCTGACCGAAGAAGAGCTGCACACGGTCTTCAAGTGGTAATCGGCTGGAGAGCCCCGGCGGGGAACAGTTTCCGCCGGCGGCTCTCCTCGCTCGTAAATGCGGGTCCCAGGGCCCCGGCCTCTGTTTCGCCGATTGAGAAAATGCGTGTCTCCTTCAGGTGAAGCGGAACCGGTCGACAGACCGGACACCACTCCCTTCCGGTTTTCAGTGAAGCGTGCCGGCTTCATTTGAAGGTCGGAAGGGATGGTTTTTTTGGGGGGGCGCGCGGAGGAGCTCCCGGTCAAGCCTCATCGGTTCGTCGTGGCCGATCGCCGGCGGCGGAAAAGAAGCTTGCCGGCCCGGCCGCAAGGCTGGTATCATGATTCAGAAGCTGGAGGAGGGCGCGAGTATGAAGCTTTCCATAAAATTGTTCATTGAAGGCGACAGGGAATACGTCCTGGGCCCCGGGCGGGTGGAGCTCTTGCGGGCCACCGACTCCCTGGGATCGCTCTTGAAGGCGGCCCAGCACATGGGTATGAGCTATCGCTGGGCCTGGGGCCGCTTGCGGGACGCGGAAAAGGCCCTGGGGGTCGAACTGCTGACTCAGGAGGGGCCGGCCGCCAGGGGTAAAGCCAAGGTGCTGTCGGAAGAGGGGCGCCAGCTTCTGCGCTGGTATGGCGAAATGGAAGAGAAAATCGCGGCCGTGGCGGCCAAGGGCCTGACCAATTGCCCCGAGTTTCTCAGGCATCTGGACGCCGAACCGGAGGTGAACGTCAAACCCGGTCAGAGAAAGAGAAAAAAATCTCTGATTTAAGCCGCGCGCCGAAGCGGCCCGGGCCCTGCTTTCCCGACTCCCGCCGCGCCCGGGCGCGGCCATCCGAGCCCCGAATGGGGCAAAGCGCCGCCGTAATTTCGTTATGCGCGTGTTGCCGCGGCCGAGACGGAGGTTCTATTGCCTCCATCCTTCAAAAGGATATCGTATGTCCGTTTTTGTCACTCTCAGCACCACCCTGCGTTCTTTCGTGCCCGGCTACCAGCCGGCCCAGGGGTTGACCCTGGACCTGGACGGACCGATCACCGCCGCCGCCCTGGCGGAGCGGCTGGGGTTGCCCCTGCCGGAGATAAAAATCGTCATGCTCAACGGCCGCCGGGCGGAACTGGACGAACTGGTTCGGGACGGCGACCGGTGCGCCTTCTTCCCGGCCGTGGGGGGGGGCTGAGCATGGTTTCGCCGGACTTGCCCGCCGAATTGGCCGAGCGTCTCCAGCCCCATCTGACCCGGGAAACCGGGCCAGGCGACGGGCCGTTCCAGTCCGTGAGCCTGGCCGGCGTCGGCCTGGCCGCCGGATTCTGGGGCCTGTCGCGGCGCGAAGCCATGATGCGGCTTTTGGAGCTTGAACTCTGGCCCCGCCGCTTCGCCCGCAACCGGGGGGTGTTCACGGCCGCCGAACAAGCCAGGCTCCTGGCCGGCCACGCGGCGGTCATCGGCTGCGGTGGCCTGGGCGGGCATGTGGCCACACTCCTGGCCCGAGTGGGTCTGGGCCGCCTGACCCTCTGCGATTACGACTCGTTCGACGAAAGCAACCTCAACCGCCAGCTCCTGAGCCGCGAAGATCTCCTGGGCCGCAACAAGGCCGTGGCGGCCGGGGAGGAGATCGGCCGCATCGCCTCCCACGTGGAGGTGACGGTCCACCCGGCGGCCGCCGGGCCGGACAATCTCCCGACCATCCTGGACGGAGCCGATCTGGTGGTGGACTGCCTGGATTCCATCCCCGTCCGCCGCCAGGTGGAAGAGGCCGCCCACCGGCTGGGGCTTCCGTTCATCTTCGGCACCGTGGCCGGCGACGAAGGGCTGGCCCTGGTCAGCCGTCCCGGCCGGCCGGGCCTGGCGGCCGTATACGGTCCGCCCCGGGACAGCGAAAAAGGGGCCGAAACCGCGCTCGGCGTCCCCACCCTGACCCCGGCCGGCCTGGCCGTGCTGGAAGCCCTTCTGGCGGTGCGGGAGCTTTTAGGCCGGAACCCGCCGGAACCCGCCCTTTGGCACCTCGATCTTTCCATCCCGCTGATTGAAACTCTGCTGGTCTAGGCTCTCGATATCTCGGCGAGTGAAGGTACTTGACTTTCAAGGGTTTTCATGCTAGCCATATATCAAGGCCGGCCTATGCCCGGAGGGGGCTCCCGCGCCGACGCGGCCTCGCCCTGGCCAGGATGGGGACTCAATTACCGCCACCCTTTCGCTTCATTTTTTTCGGGCCGGCAGACACGGCGCCCTATATATTTAATGATGTCCACAGGGCTCCGTCCATTGCCCGTTCACTTCCAACCCTGGAGGATTCAGTATGAAAAAACTCTCTCTGGCTTTGATTTTCGGTTTGGTCGTCGCCCTGACGGCTCCCCTGGCCCTGGCCCAGGAAACCATCAAGATGTCCACCACCACCAGCACCCTGGATTCGGGGCTGCTGGACGTGCTCCTGCCCGAGTTCAAGAAGGACACCGGCATTGAAGTCCAGGTGCTGGCCAAGGGCACCGGCGCGGCCATCCGCGACGGCATCGACGGCAATGTCGACGTCATCTTCGTGCACGACCCGGCTCGCGAGGAAAAATTTGTGGCCGACGGCTACGGCACGGAGCGTTACAAGGTCATGCACAATGATTTCGTGATCCTGGGCGACAAGTCCGACCCGGCCGGCATCAAGGGCGGCAAAGACGCCGCCGCGGCGTTCAAGACCATAGCCGACAAGAAAGCCGAGTTCATCTCCCGGGGCGACGAAAGCGGCACTCACTTCAAAGAATTGGAAATCTGGAAGAAATCCGGCGTGCCCATGGAAAAGGTGGTGAAGAAGGCCATCAAGGACGGCAAGGAATCCGAGACGGTCTTCGAAGCCCCGGCCGGCCCCTGGTATCTCAGCATCGGCCAGGGCATGGGCAAGACCCTCATCATGGCCGCTGAAAAGAAGGCGTATACCCTCAGCGACCGCGGCACCTACATCTCCCAGAAGTTCGGCATCGCCGATCCCACCCCCCTGGAGATCATGGTGGAGGGCGACGAGTTGCTGTTCAACCCCTACGGCGTCATCCCGGTCAACCCGAAAAAATATCCCCACGTGAAATTCGAAGCCGCCAAGAAGTTCGCCGACTGGCTGATTTCGGCGCGGGGCCAGAAGGTCATCGCCGATTACCAGTTGAAGGGCCAACAGGTCTTCTATCCCGACGCCATCCCCATGAAGTGAGTTCCAGGGGGAGCTCTGATCCGGCCTCCGTCGTTCGCGGCGGAGGCTTTTTTAAAAGCCAAACCGTTTGAACCCTCGCCCCGGATCTCGCGGGGCCAAGTGACAGTATGAATTTTTTCTTCGACAGCCTGATCTCGGCTCTCCTGATGATCGTCCATTTCGATCCGGAACTGTGGGGCATCGTCTTTTTGTCGCTGCGCTGCACGTTCTGGGCCTGCCTCTTCGCCAGCCTGCTGGGGCTGCCGCTGGCCTTTCTGCTGGCTCATCACGAGTTTTTCGGCCACCGGTTCATCATCCTGGTCCTGAACACCCTCCAGGCGGTGCCCACGGTGGTGGTGGGTTTGTTTCTCTACGCCTTCATCTCCCGCCGGGGCGTCTTCGGCCCCTGGGATCTTTTATATACCCCCACGGCCATTTCCATCGGCCAGTTCCTGCTGATCCTGCCGCTGGTGGTCATGTTCGTCCTGTCGGCCTTGAGCCGCCTCGATGAGCGCTACCATCAGACCGCCCTGACCCTGGGGGCCAAGGGCTGGCAGGCGGCCCTGGTGGTGATGCGGGAATCGCGCTTTGCCATCGTGGCCGCCCTGTGCGCGGCCTTCGGGCGCGGCGTGGCCGAGGTCGGGGTCAGCATGATGCTGGGGGGCAACATCAAGGGCTTCACCCGCACCATGACCACGGCCATGGCCCTGGAATACGACAAGGGCGAATTCATTTTGGCCGTGGCTTTGGGGGCCGTGCTGCTGTTGGTCAGTTTCGCCCTCAACGGGGCCCTGGCCTTTTTTCAGGGGCGGATCGAACGATGACCGAACTGTATGCCATAAAAAATCTCAGCCGCGTCTTCGGCCGGCGGGAAGTGCTCTCCATCGACGAATTGACCATCGAGGCCGGCCTGATTTACGGCCTCTTGGGCCCCAACGGCAGCGGCAAGACCACCCTGATGAAGCTTCTGGGCTTTCTGGAAGAACCCAGCGGCGGGGAGATTTTTTTCCGGGGCCGGGCGGCCGGGCCCAGAAATCGGGCCGAGTTCCGATCTCAGGTGGTCTGGTCGCCGCAGTTCCCGGTCATGTTCACCGGATCCTTGCGGTATAACGTGGAATACCCCATGAAAATAAAGGGCGTGGCGGCGGGTGACCGCCGGCGGCGGGCCATGGAGCTGTTGGATATGGTCAGGCTGACCGACCTGGCCGAAGCCCCGGCCCGCCGGCTGTCCGGCGGTGAGGCCCAGCGGGCCAGCCTGGCCCGGGCCCTGGCCGCCGGGGCCGAGGTGTTGCTTCTGGACGAACCCACCGCCAACGTGGACGTCGCCTCCCGCCGGGAACTGGTCGGCCTGGTGGAAACGCTGTGGCGCGAGCAAAACCTCTCGATCATCATCACCACCCACGACGCCAGCCTGGAATCCGATCTGTGCCAGAAGCGCATCCGCCTCAACGACGGGCACCTGGTGGCCGTGGACGACACCCAGGTACACCGGGCCATCCTGGAACGGGCCGGGGAGGGCTTTCGCCTCCATTTGCCGCCGGAAGCCGGTCGGGTGAGCGGCCCGGTGAGCGTGATCGGCCTGACCACCGCCAAGCCCGGCGCCGTGCTGCTCAAGATCGAAACCGCTTCGCGAAGCACCCTCAGCGCCCTGGTGGAGGACGAGCAGAGCCTGCATATCGCCCGGGGGTTGTCCTTGAACGACGCCCTGGTGGTTTGAGCGCGATTTTCCACCGGCGGAGTTTCGCCTTTCAGCGGGCGTCGGCCTTGTTCCCGCCGAACGGCAGCCCGGTGATCCACCGTAAAATTTTGGCCAGCCGCTCGTCTTTGAAGCGGTCGATAAGGGTCCGGGTTTCCTTTTGATCGACCACCCAGTAGCGAAGCAGAGGGTCCGTCGGTTTTAAGCCGCTTATGGTTCTGTTCGCTACGTTCCCGCCCAGGGTGACATACACCTCCTCACCTTCCTGAACCGGGAAAAACAGGATAGCCTGAAGAGTCATACCGCCCTCAAACGTAATCAGGAGACCACTTGAGGAAGAATTCTCCCAATCCAGGGCAATCGCTTGAAAGCGGGGTGATGCATCGCGGCGGTTTCGGCGTCCGCCGGGGCGCCGCCCCGGAATGCTTCGGCGGCTTTGGCGGCCGTGATTCACCTTCGGCTTTTCAAGCGAGTGCCCTGGCTCCCAATCGGGAGAGTTTTACTTAAGTAACGATTTTATAAAAAATATGGTATAATCCTCATCATGGGAGGATAAGCCATGGAAACAAATTGTCTTAAGTGCGGTCATGATCAAGCGGTGAAAAGTGGCCACGCCAGAGGTAAGCAGCGTTACAAGTGCAAGCAATGCGGTTACCAATACACGCGCGATACTCCGAAAGGTAAGCCTTTCAAAGACAAAGTGCTGGCGGT
>JAVBLB010000043.1:0-8268 GCA_031553735.1 Candidatus Adiutrix sp. | reverse complement strand
CCCACCCCGCCCCCCCCCGGCCCGCCCGGGGGCTTGGGGGGGGGGTGGGGGGGGCGCCCCCCCGCGCGGGGGTTGGGGGGGCGGCGCCCCCAGGATACAATCCCCCTTTACCACTGAATGATGCCGCCGCCGATCACCAGGTCGTCCTGGTAGAGCACCAGGGACTGGCCGGGGGCCAGGCCGGACATGGGCCGGACGAAGTCGATGCGCAGGCGGCCCCATTCGTCGCGTTCCCCGACCACCACCTCCTGGAGCGGCTGGGAGGACCGCATCCGGGCGATCAGGCGGGTGCCGGGGGCCGGTTCCGGCAGAAAATAGTTGGTGGCGTCGATGAAGCAGCCCTCGAAGGCGTTTTCCGAAGCCGGCCCCACCACCACCTCGTTGCGCGCGGCGTCGACCCGCAGGACATAAAGCGGCGCCGGGCCGCAGACCCCCAGGCCCTTGCGCTGGCCGGGGGTAAAGTGCCAAAAGCCTCGATGGCGGCCCAGCACCCGGCCCCGGGTGTCCACCACCGCCCCTTCCCGGTCCGGGGCGCCCAGGAGATCCACATACCGGCCGCCGTACAAATCCTGGCTGTCTGGCTGGTTGTGAACGGCCAGGCCCCGCGCCGCGGCCAGGCCCCGCACTTCGGCCTTGGTCATCCCCCCGAGGGGGAAAAGAGTTCTGGCCAATTGCTCCCGGCTCAGGCGATAGAGGAAATAGGACTGATCCTTCCGAGGGTCCAGCCCCCGGCGGAGCTCCGGCCGCCCTTCCGCGTCCAGCGTCCGGCGGACGTAATGGCCGGTGGCGAAGAAATCGAAGGCCAGCCCGCCGGCTTCGGCCAGGCGCGGCAGGGCGCCGAATTTGATCATCTGGTTGCAGCGCACGCAGGGGTTGGGGGTCCGGCCGGCCAGGTATTCGCTCCGAAAATACTCCAGCACCAGTTCACGCCAGGCTTCGACGCAATCCACTTCCCGGAAAGGCAGCCCCAAATGCCGGGCCAGGGCCTCGGCCGAAGCCCTCTCTTCCGCCGCCCCCCGTCCGTAACAGCCATAGGCCAGGGAGGGGTCGTCCGGGCCGTCGTAAATTCGCATCCGCACGGCCGTCACTTCGTAGCCGCACTCGCGCAAAACCAGCGCGGCCACCGCCGAGTCCACCCCGCCCGACAGCCCCACCAGCACCCGTTGTCCGTGTCCTTCGTTCATACCGCTCAATTGATGATGTTATACCGGCCGGGCTTGCGGGCCGGAGCTTTGGGCGGCGGGCCGACCCGGCGCCCCAGGGCGGCGCAGCCGATGACCCGGTGGGTCGGAGGAAAACCCAGTTCCGTCAGCACCCGGCGAAACTCCGGTTCGTCGGCGATGGGGCCCAGTTGGTTGACCCAGCAGCCGCCCAGGCCCAAAGCGTGGGCGGCCAGCAGAATGTTTCCCAGCACCAGGGCCCCGTCTTCCGCCGGACAAAAGGAGGCCGCCCGATCCGACCCCACGATGATGAAAACCGGGGCGGTCTTGAAGTTGATGGCGTAGCCGGGCTGGTCCACCAGGCCGGCGTATTTGTCAAAGCCGGGGCGGGTCGTGGCCGCCTTCACCGCCTCGTTGAGCCGCTCGATGGCCGGCAGGCCCACCACGGCCGTCAGGTGGCAGGCCTGGCTGTTGCGGGCGCTGGGGGCGTGGAGCCCGGCCTCGATGATGGTCTCCAGGGTCGGCCCGTCAAGGGATTCCGGGGAGTAGTGGCGAACGCTGCGCCGTTCCAAAAGAGCTCGTATCACTTCATTCATTGTCTCAGCCTCCTTTGATGCGGGCTCTCCGCCCGGCGGGCCGCGTCAGCCCGGGGCGCCGGCGGCCGCGGGCTTTTCCCCCCAGACCAGCATGACCGTTCTGAAGGTATAAATCCGGAAAGCCACGGATTCGAAACCGGCCGCGGTCATCTCCGCCGCCAGGTCCTCGGGCCGGGGAAAGGCCATGATGGAAGACACCAGATAGCGGTAGGCCTCGCGCTCCCGGCTGATGAGGCGGCCGCCCAGAAGCGGCACCACCTTCTTCATATACAGGCGGATCAGCGGCGCGAAAACGTCTTCGCGGTCATGATACATTTCCAGCACCAGAAAACGCCCGCCCGGCTTGAGCACCCGCAGCACCTGGCGGTAGAGTTCGGCCCGGGCCGGAATGTTCCTTAAGCCGAAGGAAATGGAGACGGAATCGAAGCGGCCGCCCTCGAAGGGCAGGTCCAGGGCGTCGCCCTCCACCATCACCGGGGCCGGCGGCGACAGGCCGGCGAATTTGGGCCGGGCCAGCTCCATCATGACCGTCGAAAGATCCAGGCCGGTCACTTCCATATCCGGCCGCACGCTCTTGACGGCCACGATCTGGTCGCCCGTGCCGGCGGCCAGGTCCAGAAGGCGGCCGGGGGCTTCCAGCACCTTCACCCGGCGGGCCAGGGTCGACCGCCAGAAAGGGTCGCGCCCCAGGCTCATCACCCGGTTGGCCAGGTCATACCGCCGGGCCACGCTGGAAAACATGTTTCGAATGGCCACCGAGTTCTTCCTCGGCGGCGGCCAGGCCCCGTTTTCTTCAGGTTTCATAGACGAATGCTCCAAGCGCCGTCGCCACTTCGGCCCGATCGTTTTCCGGGTGATGCCGGCCTCTTGCGGGATGCGGAATTTTGCTACTGTAACACGGGCCCGCGCATCACGCAAGCCTGGGACTGGCGGAGCAGCAATTCTCAAAGTAGAAGTGCGGTCCTGTTCCAAACCCCGCCCAGAGGTGATTTTCATCCCTGACCCTTCCGAAACCGCCCGCTTGGGGGCGGTTTCGGTGGGGGTCCTGGGGGAAATTCCCCCTGGCGGGGTTTGGGGCAGCGCCCCATTTCTTCTACTTTGAGAATTGCTGCTGGCGGAGCGATTCCATTACCCGTCAGGGTAAAGAGCCCCATTCGGGGCGCGGTTTGGGCAAAATATGCCTCCGGGTGGAAATCGGGTTTTTTTTGCCTAGGCCATATTTATATAATATATTGATTTTACGATTATATATTGTTGGCACAAGTGTTGCTTCCTTAGTGAGCGCGGCAAAAGAAGCCGCATAACTCGAGGAGCACCACCGTGGACACCGTCAACGCCGTCATATCCAATACGCCCGCCGTCGAACCCGCCGCCCTCCACAGCGACGCCGGCGACGGGGACGCCTTCGAAAAGGCCCTGGACCAGGCCCGGCAGCGGCAAAAAGTGCGCGCCAGCGTGCTGGCCCGCAACAAGCTGGCCAACCGGGCCGGTCAGGACGGCCCCTTTTCCTTCATGAAAGGCTACCAGGGAGCCGGCGACGTGGCCAAGGCCCTGGACGTGACCCGGGCGGGCCTCCCGTCCACCTATAAAAAACAGGTCGGCCTGGGGCTGATGGCCCTCGGCCGCAACGGCTCTTCGGCCAACTCCATGCTGTCCGGGGCCGGCCTGATGAACTGCCGCTCCTCGGCCGAGGCCCTCAAGGGGGTTTTCGACAGCCTGGGCGCGGAACGGTCCTTCCTGAAGCTGGACCAGGACGCCCTGCCCGCCCTGGGCCAGGTGCTGTCCGACAGCGGCGTGGACGCCGCCGCGGTGAGCGGTATTCTGGCCGAACTGGCCGCCGGCGGCCTGACCCTGGATGAGGTCTTTCACAGCCTCAGCAAGCTCGACCTGAAAGCCATGGGCTTCAAAGGGGGCCTGACGGCCACCGATGACGGGCTCCCGGCCCTGGGCCAGTTTTTCGGCAGCCTGGGGGCCTCCTCGGAGATCGTCTCGGCGGTGACCTCCGGCTTCAAGGCCGGCGAACCCATCACCGCCGCCGCGCTGCGGAGCATCATCGGCTCCGGCGACGACGGCTTCCTGGCGCCCTGCCTGAGCGAGGCGGACGCCCGCAACCTCGACAGTCTCCTGAGATCCATGGGCGCCAGCGACAGTCAGCTCAACAGCCTCTCCAACCTTCTGAGCCAGACCAAGGGCCAGTTGACCATGAACGATTTCCTCAACTTCATCGAAGGAATGGAAACCACGCCCGCCAAAACGGTGACCGGCTCGGAACTGGATCTGGTCAAAAATATCCTGGACAACATCTCCCGCGACCAGCAATTGGTCAAGACCCCGGTCTTCGACGAAATCCTGACCAAGATGCAAATGCTGGGCGACCGCGAGATCGACGATAATTTCATGGACCTCTCCCCGGCCCTTCAGGCCCTGCGGGGCGGCCTGACCGCGATGAGCCAGAACGCCGCCCTGGGCCATAACGCCGGCCAGGGGGGCCTGGGCGGCCAAAGCGGCCAGAAAAACGACCGCGAAGCCCGGGAACAGTATCGCCAGATGCTGCACGCCACGGCCCACCAGGGCGAGAGCACCCCGGCCGCCGCCGTTGAAGCATCCGAAACTTTCGCCGGCTACGGCGGCCAGGAAACCCTGGCCCGGCAGATCAGCCAGAAGATGGTCTATTCCCACCGCCGGGGCGTCAACCGGTTGAAGATGAAGCTCAACCCCGAAAACCTCGGCGGCCTGGAGATCGAATTGAAAGTCAAGGGCGACCAGTTGGTGGCCCACATCCGGGCAGAAAGCCGGGCCGCCTATCAGGCCCTGGCCGGGGACATCAAGTCCCTGAAAGAGGCTTTGGCCGAGGGCGGCCTGGAAATCGCCGACCTGACCCTGGCCTTTGACGACGCCGATACCGGCCTCAGCGAATTCGCCGACCTTCGGGAATTGAAGAAGCAAAGCGGCCCGGCCCGGGCCGAAAATATCACTGATGACAGCCCGGCCCCGGCGGCCGAAGCCCGCCAGGGCGCCGTCTATCACGTCATTTAGGAGTTCACCATGGGTACCGTCTATCCCGCCAACAGCCATCCCTCGGGCAACACCACGCCGCTGAAGGCCTGGACCAAGGATACAGTGCCGGTCACCGACGGCTCGGAACGCCAGTTGGGGAAGGAAGCCTTCCTGACCCTCTTGCTGACCCAACTGCAGAACCAGGACCCCACCAACCCCATGGAAAACACCGAGATGACCGCCCAGTTGGCCCAGTTCTCCCAGTTGGAGCAGCTGGCCAACATGAACTCCTCCATCGAGACCATGACCGGCTACATCCAGGCCCAGAACCAGTTCCAGACCCTGACCATGATCGGCAAGGAAGTTCTGGCTGAAAACGACCAGTTGAGCGTCACCGACGGCAAGCTCGACCTGGAAGCCAGCGTCATCACCACCGAAGCCTGCAAGCTCGTCGTCTACGTGCTCGACAGCAAGGGCAACCAGGTGCGCATGATGGACATGGGCGTGGTGGAGCCGGGCGAACACAAGGTGGATTGGAAGGGCCTGAACAACGCCGGGAAACAAGTCGACGACGGGGCCTACAAGTTCCAGGTCACCGCCACCAGCCTCACCGGCGAGACCCTGGAAGACGGCGTCTACCCGCAGGTGAGCGGCAAGATCACCTCCGTCTCCTTCGACTCCTCCGGCCAGCCCATCATTCATATGGGCAACGCCAGTCTGGCCCTGGGCCAGGTCATCCAGATCCTGGAAAGCAAACAGGCCGGCGCCGCCGCCGATACGGAAACCGACAACGGTTAAGTTATATATATCGCGAATAATCAAGGCGGGCCCGCCCGCCGGCAGGAATATATCAGGAGGGATTCACCATGGCCATCAGCAGCGCAATGTATACCGCGGTCACGGGCCTGTCGGCCCTGGGCACGGGCATGCAGACCATCAGCAACAACATCGCCAACGTCAACACCGTGGGCTTCAAGGCCGGCCGGACCAACTACGAGGACCTGATCAGCCAGAACTACTTCTCCGGCGGCCGGGTCAACCAGCGCGGCTGCGGGGTCAAGGTCTCCAGCATCCAGTCCATGTTCACCCAGGGGGCCTTCATGAGCTCGGCCCAGGACACCGACATGGCCATCGCCGGCGACGGCTTCTTCAGCGTGCGCAACGCCATCACCAACACGGTCATGTATACCCGGGCCGGCAACTTCACCCTCAACAAGGACGGCTACATCGAAGACCCCTCCGGGAATATTTTGCAGGGTTGGCAGATGTCCATCCCCAAGCCCGGCCAGGAGGCGGTGCGCATCGGCGCCCCCACCGACGTCAAGATCACCGTGCTGAACGCCCCGCCGGTGGAGACCTCCCAGATGCGGGTGGTGGTCAACCTCGACTCCACCAAAAAGACCTCCTACGTCTACGACGCCTATGAAATGGCCGCCCAACTGGCCGACGAAATAGCCACGCCCATCGCCGAAGCGGCCCGGGCCGCCTCGGCGCAGGCCACCTGGAACCCTTCGCCCGCCGGCTCGGATACCCCCATCGATCTGCCCGGCTGGCCCAGCCCGGCCCCGGCCGGCTACAGCCAGCTCGTCACGCCCTCCAACAAAGCCGAATACAACGACCATTTCATGGCCAACTTCAACGCCGCCTACGGCGTCACCTTCGCCGGCCCCATCGCCAACATGCGGGTCGTCGACGACACCACCACCATCTCCTCCACCGCCCGGGCCCAGGGCTGGATGACCAAAACCGAGTATGACGACCTGATAACCAGGACCACCGGCCAGATGGAAGCTCTGGCCATAGCCAACGGCCAGGCGGCCTACGACGCGGCTTACAAGGCCAACTACGAACTGAACTACAACGACATCATCCTCAATGCCACCAACAAGGCGCTCCTGGAAGGCAACGGTTTCGCCGGCGCCTGGGACGCCCGCGAAAAGCCCTATATCGACACCTCGGACGGCCAGATCCTGGAAGAGCCCATGATCATCTACGATTCCCTGGGCAACGAACACAAGCTGATGGTCTATTACCAGAAGAACCCCTACATGGAACAGGTCTGGGATTACATCATCACCTGCGATCCCCTGGAAGACGCCCGCTGGGACGGCAACCGGGCCCTGTTGCTGTCCGAAACGGCCAGCTTCTCCGGCCTCATCCAGAAAGGCAAGATCACCTTCACCGCCGACGGCGACGACCGCCACGGCGGCGTGATCAAAGACATCGAGGCCCAGAACATCGACCTGAACAACAGCCTGATGGCCCTCATCGACCGGCCGGCCTATCTCAATTCGGCGACCACCTCGACCACCATGAAAAACGCCACCATCGGCGGCTATTACACCGGCCCGGCCGAGATCGTCACCAGCCTCGACGGCAGCTTCAAATACGTCTCCAGCGCCCGCACCTATCAGCTGGCCTGGGGCTCGCCCACGACCCCCGGCGATTTCACCGGCACCTGGAAAGCCGTCGGCGGCAACCCGCCCGCCTCCGGCCTGACCTGGTGGGACGACGCCGGCCACACCGGCTTCATCCCCATCAGCGACCCCAGCTACGCCGGCCCCTACACCATCGACGAAGGCCTGACCATCACCTTCGAAACCCCCATGCAGTTCGGCACCCCGGGGCAGGACGGCCTTACCGTGACCGCCCACAGCGAGCAGGTGGCCTGGACCAATCTGGAACCCAACAAGCAGGGCTATTACGACTTCGAAGTGGCTTTCGTGGAGTCGGCCTCCCTGGCCCTCCACCCGCCCTACCCGACCCTGGTGCCCCCTTCGGTCACCCAGACCATCGCCTTCGACATGGGCGCCAAACGAAATTTCAGCAACAAGGGGCCCAAGTGGACCCTGGACGACCAGAGCACCACCCAGTACGCCTCCAAGTTCTCCACCGTCTTCGCCGGGCAGGACGGCTACCCCGCCGGCTCCCTCCAGCGGGTTTCGGTGGGCGAGGACGGGGTCATCACCGGCATCTACACCAACGGGCGCCACCAGCCCCTCTATCAGGTCGGCCTGACCCGCTTCCTCAACCCCTGGGGCCTCTCCAAGGAGGGCGACAACCTCTTCGCCGAGACCCGCTATTCCGGCCTGGGCGTCATGAACGAACCCGGCTACGGCGGCACCGGCACCATCCTCGGGAACTTCCTGGAGCAGTCCAACGTGGACCTGGCCGACGAAATCGTCAACATGATCATCACCCAGCGCGGTTTCCAGGCCAACTCCAAAACCGTCACCACCACCGACACCATGCTCGCCGAAATCATCGAAATGAAACGCTAACCAGGGGCAAAGCCCCTGGACCCCCAGATGCTCTCGCATCTGGCCCGAACCCGCTTCGCTGGGCGGCGGAGGCCGCAACGTCTGGTCGGCCGAGACCATCGGGGTCGTCTACAGGGCAAATACAAAAGCAAGAGGGGAGCGTCGCTCCCCTCTTGCTTTTGGTATGGAAACCGCTTGCTTCAATGCGGCATTCGGCGTGCGAATGCCTTCATCTCTTCCAGGAGGGAGCGACGC
>JAVBLB010000124.1:0-10414 GCA_031553735.1 Candidatus Adiutrix sp. | reverse complement strand
CGTTGTGATACCAGTTCTGGTCCTTCGGCCCGCCCTGGGGTTCGGTCAGGTAGATGGAGGAGACCACCAGGAACCCGAGGCCCGGCCGGGCGGACAGTCGGTCCAGGGCCGAGCGGATCATGCCCGGCGGGTCCTCCAGGTTGGCGCCCAGGCCGATAATCGCGGCCCGGGCCAGCGCGGATTGTTCCGCCATGTCAGAATTTCAGCCGGGCCAGGCGGGCCGCGGCTTCGTTGAGCCGGTCCGCCTCCTGAACCAGGGCGAAGCGGGCGTAACCCTCGCCCGAGGGGCCGAAGCCCCGGCCGGGCGTGGCCACGATGCCGGCTTCATGCAGCAGCCGGGAGGCGAAGTCGGCCGACTTCAGGCCGGCCGGCAGTCGGGCCCAGACATAGAAGGTGGCCTGGCTGGGGAAGACGTCCAGGCCGGCGGTCGCGAGACCCCGGACCAGGACTTCACGCCGTTCCCGATACAGCCGACCCAGGGCCCGGACCGGTTCCTGGTCGCCGGTCAGGGCGGCCACGCCGGCCTCCTGGATGGCCTGGAAAGCGCCGGAATCGGTGTTGTTCTTGATCAGCCCCAGCCCGGCGACCAGCTCGGCCCCGCCGGCGGCCCAGCCCAGGCGCCAGCCGGTCATGTTGTAGGTCTTGGACAGGGAGTGGAACTCGATGGCCACTTCCCTGGCCCCGGGCACTTCCAGGATGCTGGGGTGGGCCCGGCCGTCGTGGGTCATTTCCGAGTAGGCCGCGTCGGAAGCCACGATGATGTTCCACTTTTTGGCCCAATCCACCAGCCCGGCGTAAAAATCCAGGGTGGCGGCGGCCCCGGTGGGGTTGTTGGGGTAGTTGACCCAGATGATTTTGGCCCGGCGGAGCACCACTTCGTCGACGGCCCGGTAATCGGGGAGAAAGCCGTTCTTTTCGGTCAGGGGCAGGAAGTGGCTGACGCCCCCACAGAAAAGGGTTCCGCTGTGGTAGACCGGATAGGCCGGCTCGGGCACCAGAACCACGTCGCCGGGGTCGACGAAGGCCAGGGGGAAATGGGCGATGCCCTCTTTGGAGCCGATGAGGGAACAGACTTCGGCGGCCGGGTCGAGGCGGACGCCGTGGCGCCGTTCATACCAGCCGGCCACCGCCTCCCGGAAGATGTTGAGCCCGGAGTAGAGGGGATACTGATGGTTGGCCGGGTCGTCGGCCGCCCGCTTCAGGGCGGCCACGATGTGGGGCGGGGTGGGGCGGTCGGGGTCGCCGACGCCCAGGTCGATGATATCGACCCCCCGGGCCCTGACTTCGTCGCGCACCCGGTCCAGTTCCTTGAACAAGTAGGGCGGCAGAGCCCGTACCCGCTCGGACAAGGCGAAAGGCATGAAAACTCCTTTTTGGGGCGGCCCGAATCCGGGCCGGCTCTTTTTTTAAATGTCTAGTATAACACAATATATTTGCGGGATAAAGTGTTATTTAGGTCTTTTGATTTCAGGTGGTTACATTTGTAACTTCAGGGAATAACGGCACTATCGGCAGCTTCGGCGACTGAGGCCCAAAAATTTCCGGGGCCGGATCAAACGGCGTTTGATCCGGCCCCGGAATGAAGATGCCCGGCCGATTCAACAGAGTCCGGGCCGGCTTTTTCAGATTTTCGTCGGCGTCCAGCCCCGCCCCGAATGGGGCAACGCGCCGCCGTGATTTCGTTATGCTCGTGTCGCCGCGGCCGAGACGGAGGTTCTATCGCCTCCATCCTTTATTCGGGGCCTGGAAACCCAATCAGACGTTGAACTGCCGTTCGAGATCGATGATGAGCTCCACCTCGCCGAGGTGCAGGCGGGCCTTGGCGGCGATTTCTTCGGGGGTGTGGCCTTTCCTGGCCATTTGCAGTACCAGGGCCCGCACCTCAGGCGCGGCCGGGTTGGCCTTGCCCTCGATGGTCGGGCCAGTGGCCGCGGGCATCGGAACTTTGACGGGGCCGGAAGGGCCCTTATTGAGTTCGGCCAGCTTTTTCTGGGCGGCGGCCAGACCGGCTTCGGTCTGCTTCAGAAGGGCCTGGTAATCAGACAGGCGGCGGTCGAGTTTCAGGATGAGATCGGTGGAGAGGTTCTTTTTGTCCTTCAAATTCTCGGCGAAGGTGGCCGCGATTTTGTCGGATTCGACCAGGAATTTTTCCAGGGTGTTTTTCAGGTTTTCCGGCAGGCGGGCCGGGTCGCTCTTGCCGGCCGCGCGGGTGCGCATCAGAATCACCAACAGCAGCACCACCAGCAGGGCCTCCAGGCCCAACTGCAGGAACATCATCAGATTGAGGGTCGTGGTTGACACCGGCCTGGCACTCCCTGGCGGACGTTATTGACCCGCGACTAAATCCATATACAAATTGGCGGGGATTGGCTTCGCCCCGTCGACATTACACGCAGACGTCGATCACCAGTTTCGAATCCGAAGGCGCCTGGGCGCAGGGCGAACCCCGATCCGTCGTCCGCTCGGCCCGGGCCATCCGGGCCGCCCGCTCGGCCAACTGGCGGCGCTCCCGCTCGGCTTTGAGGCGGGCCTTGCGTTCCCGCCGGGTTTCCTCGCGCTGGCGTCCGTCGGGGTTGGTGGGGGCCACCCGGCCGGCCTTTTCCGCGGCCAGGACGGTGTGTCGCAGCGTTTCCTGCTGGCGCTGGGATTCGTCCAGCCAGGCCTGGCGCTGGGCTTCCTCGACGGCGGCCAGTTGACCGCCGACCAGGGAACCGACCTGCGGCGAATTGGCGATGACCTGGGTCATGTTGGTCATAAAATCGCCCATTCTACACCTCCGGATTCCGCGCCGCCGCGCCCCGAGAGAGCCCCGACGGCCGCTCCTGATAACCCACGATATTTCCCTTCTGTATTATACCCCATCACCCCCCCGCCGGCACCCGGAGAAGATCGGGGCGCCGCCCCGAACCCCGCCAGGGGACAGTGTCCCCTGGACCCCTTCCGAAACCGGCCGGGGACGGCCGGTTTCGGAGTGGTTCACGGGCACCTTGTCCCCTTGGAGGGGCTGGGGGCGGGACCGCTTTTCATAAACGCAAATTGCCGCTTCCGCTGAAACCGTCGAAGGCGGCCAATTTCGGCAGGGCTCAAGGGGGCTTTGCCCCCTTGGCAAGATTGGGAGCGGAGCCGCCAAAGGGGCCCGAAGGGCATTTCGATCATGGGCGCACCGGCTTCCCAAGCCACGCCAGGGGCTGGTGGCCCCAGACGCCGCCCGGAACCGGCCGTCCCCGGCCGGTTCCGGAGGGGGTCCAGGGGGACACCGGCGCCTTGGCGGGGGTTTGGGGGCGGCGCCCCCAAGCTCCAATTGCCTTTCAGGCGCCGATGAATTTGACGTGGAGGGTGCGGGGGCGGGGCCCGTCGAATTCGCAGAAGAAGACCCGCTGCCACTGGCCCAGCGCCAGGCGGCCGTCTTCCACCAGCAGGGTGACGGAGGAGCCGGTCAGGGTGGCTTTGACGTGGGCCGGGCTGTTGCCTTCGGCGTGGCCGTAGATGCGGTCCCAGGGGGCCAGGTTTCCCAGGCAGTCCTGGATGTCGGCTTTGACGGCCGGGTCGGCTCCTTCGTTGACGGTCAGTCCGGCGGTGGTGTGGGGGCAGTAGACCACGGCCAGCCCGTCCTTGAAATCGGCGGCCGCGATCAGCCGCTGCAGTTCGGTGGAGATGTCGATCATTTCGTCGCGGCGGCCGGTTTGCAGGCTGATGTGTTTCATGTGGGCTCTCCTTTCCCGCGCGCCGACGCAAAAAGCGGCCCCGGAATCCCGAAGCCGCTTGGTGGCGTAACTGGCATAAAACTGAATGGGACGGCCGGTTATTCCGCCTTGGTCCGGGGGCCGGGCTTGACCACCTTTTCGTTTTTGATGCACTTGGTGCAGACCTTGATGGTCTTGACCGAGCCGTTTTCCAGGTGGCGCACGCTCTGCAGGTTCGGCTGCCAGAGTTTTTTGGTCTTGTTGTTGGCGTGAGAGACGTTGTTGCCGTTCTGGGCTTTTTTGCCGCAGATATCACATACGCGGGCCATGATGCTTTTCCCCTTGGTCTGGTATTTCACTTCGGCCTCGCGGCCGCACGGTGTTTCGTAGAGTGTCCGGCCATAACCTTCCGGAATTTCGTACCATACCACAAAGGGGGCGGATTTGGCAACATGTTTTTGACGGCGGCCTTCACCTTAAGGATGGAGGCGATAGAACCTCCGTCTCGGCCGCGGCGACACGCGCATAACGAAATCACGGCGGCGCTTTGCCCCATTCGGGGCTAGGACTGCATCCGCATAACTTCCTGATAGGCGCTGATGATCTTGTTGCGCACCTGCTGGATCATGTGGAAGGAGACGCTGGCCTTGTTCATGGCCAGCAGGGTCTCGTGGATATTGCCGTTGCGGCCGGTGGCCAGTTCCACCTGGGCAGTGCTGGCCTTGTTCTGCAGCGCATTGGTGCTCATGAGGCTGGCCTTGAGGTGGTCGGCGAAGCCGGGGCGGGCGTCCACCTTGTTGGTTGGGGACAGCTCCAGGGCCGGGGAAGCGATGGGGAGCCTGGTGGGACCGATAAGCATGGCGGCCTCCTATTCTATATTCAAGGCGGGGAGGCGATTAAGCCTGTTCCCGGACGATCAGTTTCAGCCAGACCGCTTTTCGGCGGCGCATTGCCCCATTCGGGGCAAGGGGGCGGCGGAACCCGGGTGGGCCGCGCCGCCGGCTGGTTTTACCGCAAGAGATCCAGGGACTTCAGGGCCATGCTCTGGGCGGCGGTGGCCGCGGTGATGTTGGCCTCGTAACCCCGCTTGGCCGAGATCATATCCACCATTTCCTGAACCACGTCGATGTTGGGCATCAGCACATAGCCGAACTCGTCGCTGTCGGGGTGGGAGGGATCGTAGACCAGCTTGAAATCGCGGCGGTCCTCCATCACTTCCCGCACCTGGCAATCCTGCAGTTCGTTTTCCAGGCGGGGGCGGGCCCCCTGGGCGCCGGAGAAATAGGGCGCGGTCTCGAAAATGGGCACCTTGCGGCGATAGGGGCCGCCGTCGGGGGTGCGGGTGGTGTTGATGTGGCTGAGGTTCATGGCCACCAGGTTCATGCGCTGCCGCTGGGAAGTGAGGCCCGACTGGCTGATGTCCATCGAGTTGAGAAAATCCATGATTATCCTCCTGTGCTGTCGTTCATGGCCGCTTTCAAGCCCTCAAAGGACTTGGCCAGCATTTGCACGGTGGTGTTGTAGATGAGCTGGTTCTTGGTCAGGAGCGTCATCTCTTTGTCGATATCCAGAATGTCGTCGTCGTTTTCGTCCCAGCCGTAGGGCGAGTATTGCACCGCCTGGTTGGCCCGGGCGAAGGCCCGGCCGGGATCTTTGGTGGGGATGTGGTTTTCGTGGGTCCGGGTGACTTGCAGCCGGCCGGCTTCGCCCGTGAGCTGATTGGCCAGGACCTCTTCGAAATTCAAATGCTTGGCCCGGAATCCGGGGGTGTCCATGTTGGCCAGGTTGCCGGCGGCCAGGTCGTGCCGGGCCAGGCGCAGGCCGAGGGTGCCGCCCATGACGTTGATCTTGCCATCGAAGAGGCCGTGCATTATATTGTTTGCCATAAAAGCACCTCGCCGTTACTATAAGGGGCGGTCAAAAAACCGTCGCAAAAATAGTTCTGGGCTCTATTAAGCAACTTCAGTGCCACATTTCGAGCGAATGATCGGTGACGCTGCGCAACCATAAAGCAATAAACGGGCCGCTCCGCCGGCCCCGGACCGGATATGGAAATAATTCTCTTCGAACCGGAAATCCCCCCCAACACCGGCAACGTGGCCCGATTGTGCGCCGGCCTGGGTCTGCCCTTGAACTTGATCGAACCCTTGGGCTTCAAGATCGACGACCGGCACCTCAAGCGGGCCGGCCTGGATTACTGGCCCCACGTGGACCTGCGGCTCTGGCCCGACTGGGCTTCATTCAAAGAGAACTGGCGCGGCGGGCGCCTTCTGGGCACCTCGGCCCGGGGCGGCGAGCTGTATACCCGCGTCAAAATTTCGACGGATGACGGGCTGGTCTTCGGCCCGGAAACCCGGGGGCTCCCCGAATGCCTCAAGCCGGACCTGGACGCCCTCTTGCGCGTGCCCATCCGCCCGGTGGTCCGCAGCCTCAATCTGGCCACCTGCGTCGGCCTGGTGGCCGGGGAGGCCCTGCGCCAAACGAATAGTTGGCCAATGTGAAATCTTTCTTTCAACATGGCATTATCGTTGATCGTACGGCGACCGGAGCCGGTAAAACTTCTACAGCCGGCCGCTGCCCAACCGCGCCGCCGGTGATCATGGCGGCGTTCGATATTTCGCATCGGCGACGCGGTCGGGGTCCACGCGGCCGTCTTCCGAAGTATTACCGGCCCCGGTCGCCTGGTTGGGTGGCGGTTGTGGTGAAGAGAGCGCCATCCTGGGGAAAACACTATAAGGCGCGCAAATAGGAATACGTTACAAAAAACCGGCGACGCCGGCTTTTCATATCTGTTGACAGAAATCTGGGAGACTTCGTCAGTGTTTTTAAAAAAGGAGTCGTCATACCAAGTTGCAATCAAATTCAAAGCAATTTGATTGCAACTTGGTATCAGCAATCCAAAGGGCGCTTCAGCGCCCGCCCAACCCTGTGGACGACCCCGATGGTCCCGGCCGCCCAGACGTTGCGGCCTCAACCGCCCAGCGAAGCGGGTTCGGAGAGGATGCGATCTTTGCCCTGTCGGGCAATCTCAGGGCATTACAATTCTATCGAATTGTAATTTGCATCCGGTGGGTCCAGGGCTCAGCCCTGGATTCGAGGTGGAGGAGGTGTTGGCGGATTTGGAGGTCGGCGGGGTCGCCGGCGAGGGAGCCGTCGTGGCGGACCACCCGGTGACAGGGACTGATGATGGAGATGGGACAGCGGCTGTTGGCGGAACCCACCGCCCGGGCGGCCCGGGGGCGGCCGATCTGTTCGGCGATTTCTTTGTAGCTCCGAACCTGGCCGTACGGGATGGTCATGACCGCCCGAAGAACCAACTGATCGAAATCGGAGCCGGAGAGCGATACCGGCAGATTGAAGACGCGGCGCCGGCCTTCCAGAAATTCCCGCACCTGGCGGGCGGTTTTTTTCAAGAGCGGGGTCGGCTTTTCGATGGCCCGGGTCAGGGTAGTCCCGGCGGTGAAGAACAGGTCGGTGATGGCCGAGTTCCGCTCCGCCAGGCCGATGGTCCCGCAGTCCGTCTCCAGGTAGATCACGTGTTTGGGCGGGGCGGCCGCCCGGGCGCCGGCCATGGGCGGCCTCCTTGGGGAAATTAAAGCGCTTGACATCCGTTTCGCGTCTATACTATGTTTTTTTAAGAGCCGCTTGTCAACACCCTGGGGGAATCCGAAATCAGAGGCAAGCACCGAAGAGAGGAAAAAAGCGAATCATGAAACTGGTCTCCTGGAACGTCAACGGTCTGCGGGCCTGCCTGGGCAAGGGCTTTATAAAAACTTTCCACCGGCTGGGCGCGGACGTCTTCTGCCTTCAGGAGACCAAGATGATGCGGGGACAGGCCGAGATAGACCTGCCCGGTTACGGGGAATTCTGGAACAGCGCCGAAAAGAAAGGCTATTCCGGGACGGCCGTGTTCAGCCGCCCGGAGCCCCTGGCCGAGCATTACGGCCTGGGCCGCCCGGAACACGACCGGGAGGGCCGGATCATCGGCCTGGAATACGAAAAGTTCATCCTGGTCAACGTCTACACCCCCAACTCCCAGGCCGAACTGGCCCGGCTGGATTACCGCCTCACCTGGGAGGACGCCTTTCGTGAGCACCTGATGGGGCTGGACCGGATCAAGCCGGTGATCGTCTGCGGCGACCTCAACGTGGCCCACCAGGCGATCGACCTGCGGCATCCCAAGGCCAACGAGCGCAACGCCGGCTTCACCATCGAGGAGCGTGGCAAGATGACCGAGCTTTTGGCGGCCGGCCTGGCCGACACCTTCCGCGCCCTGCACCCCGAAGCCCGGGAGGCCTATTCCTGGTGGAGCTTCCGGGGCAACGCCCGGGCCAACAACGCCGGGTGGCGCATCGATTACTTCCTGGTCTCCAACCGCCTCCTGCCCCAGGTGACCTCGGCCGCCATCCACCCGGACATCATGGGCAGCGACCACTGCCCGGTCAGCCTGGAATTGGACATCTGACCCGGGGGCGTTCATGATCGTCAGCGCCAGCCGCCGCACCGACATACCGGCCTTTTTTTCGGACTGGCTGCTGCTGCGGCTGCGGGAGGGCCGGGCTCTGGTCCCCCAGCCCCGCCGCCCGGACCGGCTGACCCGGGTGGATCTTAGGCCGGCGGCGGTGGACTGCCTGGTCTTCTGGACCAAGAACCCGGCGCCGATGCTGGAGAAGCTGCGGATTCTCGACGGGATGGGGCACCGGTATTACTTTTCTTTCACCGTCACCCCCTACGGCCCGGATCTGGAGCCCCACCTGCCGCCCAAAGCGGAGGTGGCGGATACCTTCCGCCGGCTGGCCGACCGCCTCGGTCCCCGGCGGGTGGACTGGCGGTATGACCCCATCGTGTTCGATGCCCGGCATACCGTCCAGTGGCATCTGGATCAGTTCGGCCGGCTGTGCCGGCGACTGGAGGGGGCCACCGAACGCTGTCTGGTCAACGTTGTCAAGACCTACCGTCACTTGAAGGGGCGAGTTCCCGAGGCGGAGGCGGCGGCGGTGCGGGAGTTGGCCGGCGGCCTGGCGGCCATCGCCGCCGAGGTTCGGCTGCCGCTGTTCACCTGCACCGGGCAGTGGGACCTGACCGCCGAGGGCTTCGGCCAGGCGGCCTGCATCGATCGGGCTAAGATCGAGGCCCTGCTCGGCCGGCCGGTCCCGGGCCGGAAGGACCCCGGCCAGCCCCGGCTCTGCCGCTGTCTGGAGAGCGTCGATCTGGGCATGTATGACACCTGCGCCCACGGCTGCCTTTACTGTTACGCCACCAGCGGCGGGAAGGCGGTCCGGCGTCGACTGGAGGCCCACGATGCCGCCTCCCCCCTGTTGAGCGGACGCCCCACCGGAATGGAAAGTGTTACCGACCGTCCCCGCCGGCCGGTCCCGGACGAACCGACCAAGCTGTTTTAAAACCGGCCGGCCCCGGCGCCGCGCGGAAAGTGAACCCCCCATGAGCCAGCCCCCATCCGATCCTCTCGAGTATTTGAACGACGTTTATGTCGCCGCCAACCTCCTTCGAGCGGTGATTTTCGATTTCCTGCGGCCCGGCCGGCCGGACCAGCGGTCGCTGGCCGATATCCTGAACCAACCGAAAGATTTCCGCGACTCGGTGGAAAGCTTCGTGGTCAACGAGCTTCGCGACCGGGAGCCCCTGAAGTCGGGCCTGACCCTGATCGCCGCCAACGGGCGGCCCTCGTCCGGCCAACCACCCCAGGAACAGGAGCAGGATCTGATCGAGGCCCTGTCGGTGCGGGGACTGGCCCTTCTGGTCGTGGTCGCCGACGTGCTGTATCCGCTCGGGCAGGATGAGGCCAGCCTCACCCTTCCGCCCCGGTTTTTCGTCGCCGGGGCCGCGGCGCCCCTGCGGCTGTATGCCGACGGCCCCCATTTCGACGTGAAGGAATTTCTCGAATACGTCGACCTCATCAATCGGACCACCGGCCTCCCGGATGGCTGAGCATGGCTGACGAGTATTTCAAACTCTCCCTGGAGGAAGAAAAGCTTCTGCGGCGCATCGCCCGGCTGGGGCCGGACCACGTCTACGCCGAATTCTGGCCGAATATCGAAACCAACGGGGCCTTCGCGGCCCTTTTGCGGTATGACCTGATCGCCTTCAACGCCGATGTGGACGAACTCGCCGCCGCCATGGCCGTCGGGCGGCGCCGCGACATGAAGGACCGGCCGGTCCGCTTCGTCCTGACCGAAGCGGGCGAGGAACAACTGCGGGCGCTGGCGGCCTGGCCGCGCCGTTGGAAGCCGCTGGCGGTCAAGCTGCTCATCATCTTCATGATCCTGACCCTGGTGGGAATCGCCGGCTGGCTCCGCTAGTGTCTAATTGTAAAAATAATGAACCTTATTTTTACAATGCCCCGAATGGGGCAAAGCGCCGCCGTGATTTCGTTATGCGCGTGTCGTCGCGGCCGAGACGAAAGTTCTATCGCCTCCATCATTTAGACACTAGGGCTGACCAGGGCATAGCCCCGGCCCCACCGGATGTCGGCGATCCTCCCCGAACCCGCATCATCGCCCTGCCGGCAATCTCTGGTTATCGCCCGGGGCGATTAGCTGAGCTTCGGCGGCCGCAACGTTTGGGAGACCGAGACCATTTGGGTCGATTGGGAGGGAAGAAAGAGGGGTGAACGCTGTGCGTCCACCCTTTGGCGGCTTGCTGACGGCGGAAAAGCGAATCGGGCCCTCATGGATGTATGCAGGAGGGCCCGGCTGGTTGAAACTAATGGG
>JAVBLB010000061.1:0-13659 GCA_031553735.1 Candidatus Adiutrix sp. | reverse complement strand
ATCGGTCCTCCCGCGCAGCGCCACTTGTTTGAGCCGAAGGCGAGTTGTGGCGCTGCTGACGGGTCATTTCGATAGTGGCACCCAGCCCAAGGGGGTCCAGGGGGCGAAGCCCCCGGCGCGGGTGGGTCCAGGGTAGGGTGCGCGCAGCACCCTCCCCTGGCGGGGTCCGGGGCGGCGCCCCGGCGAACGCTGAGACCGCCCAGTATGGCATGTTTCACAGCCCCGGCGTCTGGGGTATAATCAACCCAGGCGCCTCAAGTTTTGGGGCTGATCGGAGGTCAACATGCTTTCGCAGGTGTTTTTAGGGCTGGCGTGCCTCTTGCCAACGGTGCTGCTTCATTGCTTGTACAGCCTGTTGCTGCTGAAGCGGTTTCATAAGCTCGGCCCGGATCGGAGCGATTACTTTCACTGGCGCAATGAAAAAACCTTGTTGCTCCTGGAAGTGACCTTTGTGCTTTTCCTCCTTCATTTTACCGAGGCCGCCATCTGGGCGGCGCTGTATTCCCTGCATCCCGAGGGACTTTCGGATTTCGCCACCTCGCTGTATTTTTCCATCTCCACCTATACCACCATCGGCTACGGGGATGTGATTCTCTCCCCGGCCCTGAGGTTGACCGGGGCCATCGAGGGCATCGTGGGCACCTTCATGTTCGGCTGGTCGGTGGCTATTTTGGTGGCGGTGCTCAAGCCGAACCGCTGACGCGCGGGCCGGCTGGAAAATCGGCTGGTAATTGGGAGGCATTCAAGATATAATAAACAGTTTAAGGGAGAGTCCCGTATCTTGTGGCGGGGCCCCGGAGCGGCCATCCGGGCGATGGCCGGAACGAGGAGAGAGCGATGCCCGTTAAACTGGCCCAAAAAGCCATCGACGAAAGCGCTCGGGTCCTGGCCCAGGCCCCGGCCGAACTGTTGGCCGAGGCGGCCCGCTTCCTGGCCCGGACCCTGGCCGACGGCGGCACCATATTTATCTGCGGCAACGGGGGCAGCGCCTCCCAGGCCCAGCATTTCGCGGCCGAATTCGTGGGCCGTTTTCTGATGGAACGGCCGGGCCTGCCGGCGGTGGCCCTGACGACCGATACCTCCATCCTCACCGCCGTGGGCAACGATTACGGCTTCGAGGAAATTTTCGCCCGCCAGGTCCGGGCCCTGATGAAGCCGGGCGACGTGCTGTGGGGCCTGTCCACCAGCGGGCGTTCGCCCAATGTCCTGAAAGCCTTCGCCGCCGCCCGGGAGGCGGGGGGCCGCACGCTCCTGATGTGCGGGGCCTCGATTCCGGAAAACCAGCCTCTGGACCTGGTCCTGCCCGCCCTGACCCCGGAGACCCCCCGGGTGCAGGAGATGCACCTTCTGTACGGCCACACCCTCTGCCAGTTGGTGGATCACCTGCTGTTCGACGCCCCGGGGGAGCTGGAATCATGAGGGAACTGCCTCAGTTGGATTTCGCCGCCGTCCGCACCACCGACCTCGACGGCCGCCACTCCAAGGTCAAGGTCGGTGATTTCGCCCGCCCCCTGCGGCCCGGCGGCTCGCTGGCCGAATTCTTCGAGGGCCTGCCGAACATCCTGGCCGGGGCCGACCTCAGGGAGGCGGCGGGACGCATCGCCGCGGCCCGGCGGGCCGGCCGTCCGGTTATCCTGGCCCTGGGCGGCCACGTGATCAAAGTGGGGCTGGCCCCGGTGATCATCGACCTGATGGAACGCGGCCTCATCGACGGCCTGGCGGCCAACGGCTCGGTCATGGTGCACGACGCCGAGGCCGCCCTGGTGGGGGCCACCTCGGAAGACGTGGGGGCCACGCTGGGCAGCGGCCAGTTCGGGGTCACCGGCCAGACGGGCGGGCTCATCAACCGGGCCGCCCGCCGGGCCCAGGCCGCCGGCCAGGGGCTGGGGCTGACCCTGGGCCAGGATCTGTTGGCGACGGGGGCTTCCCATCTGTCTGTGAGCCTCCTGGCCGCCGCCGCCCGCCTGGAGGTGCCGATGACCATCCACGCGGCCATCGGCACCGACGTCTACAACATCCACCCCGAAGCCGACGGCGCTTCGCTGGGCGCGGCCACCATGGCCGATTTCCGCCTTTTCTGCCGGCAGGTGGCCGATCTGGAAGGCGGGGTTTTCCTCAACCTGGGTTCGGCGGTCATCATGCCGGAGGTCTTCCTCAAGGCCCTGACCCTGGTCCGCAATCTCGGTCGCCGGGTGGAGAACCTGACCACCGTCAATATGGATTTCATCCGCCACTACCGGCCTTCGGTCAACGTGGTGGGCCGTCCCACCCAGGAGGGGGGCCGGGGTTTTTATTTCATCGGCCATCACGAGATCATGTTTCCGCTTTTGATGTCGCTGGCGCTCCAGGTGTATGAGGCCAAAGGCTGAGCTAAGCCGGGCGGCCGCCCCAAGGAGGTTCTTCATGAACGATATGGAAGTCAAAGCCTGGCAGCGGGAATGCCAGGCCCGGGCCCTGATAAAAAAAATGGAAAAACGCGGCTTTCACGCCACGTACGCCCCCACGGCCGAAGAAGCCCGCCGGATCGTGCTGAGCCTGGTGCCGCCCACGGGGGTGGTGGCCCTTCTGGGCAGCCAGACCATGAACCAACTCGGCGTCTTTGCCCATTTCCGCGACAGCGGCCGGGAACTGGTGGATCACGCCGTCCAGACCAAAGGCCTGAGCCCCGAGGCGGCCGATGACTACCGCCGCCGGGTCTTCGCCGCCGATACCATGCTGGCCAGCGCCAACGCCGTGGACGAGGACGGGCGCCTCTACAATATCGACGGGGTCGGCAACCGGGTCGCGGCCATGATCTTCGGCCCCAAACGGGTCGTCCTGGCCGTGGGGATGAACAAGGCCGCCGGCGACCCCGGGGACGCCTGGCGCCGGGCCCGCCAACTGGCCGGACCCATGAACAACAAACGGCTGGACCAGCCCAACCCCTGCGTCAAATCCGGCCGCTGCCACGACTGCCAACTGGAAAGCAGCATCTGCAACTACTTCACGATCATCGACCGCTCCCGGCCCGCGGGCCGCATCAACGTGGTCCTGATCGGCCAGGACCTGGGCTACTAAAAAGGTCGCGGGCGTTTCGATCTTGGGGGCTCCGCCCCCAAACACCCGCCAAGGGGCCGATGGCCCCCCTGGACCCCAAATCGCAATACTTTGCGATAAATTGAGATTCAAGCCGATAGGCTTGAAAGATGCCGAAACCGGCCGGGGACGGCCGGTTTCGGGTTGGTTCTCAGGGGCCCATGGACCTTGTCGGGAGCTTTGGTGCCGGCGCGCCAAAGATCGAAGCGCTCTCGACCATTTTCAGTGGCCGGTGTCGGTCCGTCACGCCGCTTTTATACAGTGGAGCGTGGGGAGCTTCGCCAAATCTTCGTGAGCGCGAGGCCCCGGGGCGGTCCTTCGCTTCGCCACCTTCAATGCCCGCTTGCGAAGGCGGCCGGGATGCGGCATTGACGGTCCCCGACCGGCGTATTACTTTATATGCTTTCGGGGCTCGGCGGAATGCCGGGTTTTTCCTTGCTTATTCTGAATGCTTATGACTGACCGGTCCGTTCCGGTCCGACCGATGGAGGGTGACCCCATGCCCATCTATGAATTCCATTGCCCGCAATGCGGCCGCGATTTTGAGGAACTGGTCTTCAATTCGCGGGAAAAGGTCCAGTGCCCGGGCTGCGGCGGCCAGGAGTGCGAAAAGCTCCTGTCGGCCGTCAGCTTCCGGTCCAAAAACGCGTCCGGCGATACCGTTTCCGGTTCCGCCGGCGGCGGGGGCTGCTCCGGCTGCGCGGCCACGAGCTGCGCCACCTGCGGCCATTGAGATCCGTTACCTCTTAAGGCGGGGAGGCTATTACACCTGTTCCCGGACGATCAATTTCAGCCAGGCCGCTTTTCGGCGGCGCATAGCCCCATTCGGGGCAAGGATATGACGATGACGACCGAAGTCTTGAAAATAGGCGCCCGGGGCAGCCCCCTGTCCCTGGCCCAGACCGGCCTGGTGGCCCGGGCCCTGGAAGAGGCCAACCCCGGTCTGCGCACCGAGATCCTGCCCATCAAAACCACCGGCGATAAAATGCTGTACGCCAGCTTGAGCGCGCTCGGCGGCAAGGGCCTTTTCGTCAAGGAAATCGAGGAAGCCCTTCAGGCCGGCGAAATCGACCTGGCCGTGCACAGCGCCAAGGATCTGCCCTCGGAACTGCCGGACGGCCTGGGCCTGGGGGCCGTGCCCAAACGGGCCGATTTCCGTGATGTGCTCGTCGGCCGGGAGATGGGGGGGCTGACCAGCCTGCCCAAGGGTGCCCGGGTGGGCACCTCGGGCCTGCGCCGCCGGTCCCAACTGCTGGCCGCCCGCCCAGACCTGGTGATCGAGCCCATCCGGGGCAACGTGGATACCCGGCTGAAAAAGGTGCGGGACGAATACGACGCCACCCTCCTGGCCGCCGCCGGGCTGGCCCGCCTGGGGCTGGAGCCGGACAACGCCGTCTGGCTGCCGCCTGAAATCATGCTGCCCGCGGCCGGGCAGGGCACCCTGGCCCTGGAGATCCGCCTGGACGATCTCAGGACGGCCGAACTGACCCGGCCCCTGAGCCATCGGCCCACCGCCCTGGCTCTGGCCGCCGAACGCGGGTTCCTGCACCGACTGGGGAGCGGCTGCCAATTGCCGGTGGCCGTGCTGGCCCAGCAGGTGGAGCAGACCATGGTCCTCGAGGGCCTGATCGCCTCGCTCGACGGCCGCCGGGTCGTGCGGGCCAAAAAGACGGTGGAGCTGGATTCCACCGAGGCCGCGGCCAACTTCGGAAAACTTCTGGCCACGGAGCTTCTGGGGCGCGGCGGCGAAGAAATAATGAAGGAACTCGATTTATTATGAGCGGAATCGTCTATCTGGTGGGCGCCGGTCCCGGCGACCCGGGACTTTTGACCTTACGGGGCGCGGAACTATTGAAACGGGCCGAGGTGCTGGTGTATGACTACCTGGCCGCCCCGGCCATGCTGGGCCTGGCCCCGGCCGGCTGCCGCCGCGTGTATGTCGGCAAGCAAAGCGGCCGCCACGCCATGACGCAGGAGGAGATCAACCAGCTCCTGGTCAATGAGGGCCGGGCCGGCCGGGTGGTGGTGCGCCTGAAGGGCGGCGACCCCTATATCTTCGGCCGGGGCGGGGAAGAGGCCCAGGAACTGCGGCGGGCCGGGGTGGCCTTCGAGGAAGTGCCCGGCATCAGCTCCACCATAGCCGCCGCGGCATATGCCGGCATCCCCCTGACCCACCGCGACTGCAATTCCCAGGTGGCCCTGATCACCGGCCACGAGAAGCCCGAAAAGTCCGAATCGGCCCACGACTGGGCGGCCCTGGCCCGGATGGGCACCATCTCCATGGTCATGGGGGTCCGGAACCTCGATCGGGTCACTCGGGCGCTCATCGGGGCCGGCCGCCCGGCGGTCACCCCGGCGGCCTTGATCCAATGGGGCACCACCGCCCGCCAGCGCACCCTCGTCGGCACCCTGGCCGACCTGGCCGAGCGGGCCGAGGCCGCCGGCATCGGCCCGCCGGCTCTGTTCGTGGCCGGGGAGGTCGTTTCGCTGCGGGAGGAACTCAACTGGTTCGAAACGCGGCCCCTGTTCGGCCGCCGCATCCTGGTGACCCGCAGCCGGGAGCAGGCCAGCCGGCTGTCGGCGGTGCTGGCCGAACTGGGGGCCGAAGTCTGGGAGCGCCCGACCATCGCCATCGAGCCGACGGACGACCCCCAGTACTTCGCCGCCGCTTTCCGGCGGCTGCCGGACTACCGCTGGCTGGTCTTCACCAGCCCCAACGGGGCGGAGATTTTTCTCAACAATCTTCTGGCCGACGGCCGGGACGTCCGGGCCCTGGCCGGCCTCAAGATCGCGGTCATCGGGCCGGGAACGGCCGAGGTGTTGAAAAAATTCGGCCTCAAGCCCGATTTGGTGCCGGAGAAGAATTATGTGGCCGAGGGTCTTCTGGAGGCCCTGACCACGGCCGGGGTGGGCGGGGCCAAAGTGCTTCTGGCCCGGGCCCGGGAAGGGCGCGATGTCCTGCCGGCCGGCCTGGTCGAAGCCGGGGCCGAGGTCGCCGACCTGACCGTCTACCGGACCGTCAAGGCCGTCTGGCCGGAGCCGCTGCCCGGTTTGCCGGACCTGGTCACCTTCACCAGTTCCTCCACCGCCGCCGGCCTGGCGGAGATCATCCCGTTGGAGGAACGCGGGAATTACCCGGCGGCCTCCATCGGCCCGGTGACCACCGCCACCGCCCGGGAGCTGGGCTTTCCGGTGGTGGTCGAGGCCGATCGCTCCGATATCGCCCACCTGGCGCGCGCCGTGGCCGATCATCTCCAAACGGCGGCCCCCGCCGTGCGGAGCCTTGAGGATTCCCGATGAGCCTGTTTGACCAACTGGAGGCCGCCGCTCCGCCGGCCGCGCCCGCGTTCGACCTGGATCTGGCCGCCCGCCTCAACCCCTCGCAGTTGGCCGCGGCCACCTACGAGGGCGGGCCGCTTTTGATCGTGGCCGGGGCCGGCAGCGGCAAGACCCGCACCCTGGTGCACCGGGTGGCCTACCTGGTCTCCCTGGGGGTGCCGCCGCCGGCCATTCTGCTGTTGACTTTCACCCGCAAGGCGGCCCAGGAGATGCTGGGCCGGGCCACGGCCCTGGTGGGGCGGCGGGCTTCCGAAGTGGCCGGCGGCACCTTCCACGGGCTGGCCAACCTCCTGCTCCGGCCTTACGCCCACCTCCTGGGCTACCCGGCCGGCTTTTCCATCATGGATCAGGACGACGCCGAGACCCTCATCGCCCGCATCCGCGCCGAACTGCCCGAGGCAAAACGCCACAAGCGCTTTCCCCAGAAGGGGGCCATTCTCAACATCCTCAGCCAGGCCATCAACCGCGATCGCCCGCTCCTGGAAACCCTGTCCGACGGCTTCCCTCATTTCCTCGAATTCGCGCCGGTCATCGACCGCATCGGCCAGCTCTACCGCGAACACAAGATCAAAAACGCCCTGATGGATTTCGACGATCTCCTGGTGGGCCTGGAAACCATCCTGCGCGACCACGAGGATGTGCGCCGCCGCCTGGCCGCCCGCTACGACTATATCCTGGTGGACGAATATCAGGACACCAACCCCATCCAGGCCCGCCTGACCCACCTTCTGGGCCGCGACCACCTGCGGGTCACCGCCGTGGGGGACGACGCCCAGTCCATTTACGCCTTCCGGGGGGCCAGTTTCCGCAACATCATGGATTTTCCGAAAATTTTTCCGGGAACCAAGGTTTTGAAGCTGGAGGAGAACTACCGCAGCCAGGCGCCCATCGTCACCCTGGCCAACCACCTCATCGCCCAGGCTCGGGAGAAATACGACAAAAAACTGGTGGCCGTCCGCGGCGCCGGCCAGGCCCCCCAAATGGTGGCCGTGCAGGACCCGGCCGACGAGGCCGGCTGGGTGGCCGCCCGGGTCGAGGAATTCCTGGCCGAGGGGCTGGATCTCAGCCAGATGGCCGTGCTCTTCCGGGCTTCATCCCATTCTTTCGACCTGGAAGTGGAGTTGGTGCGCCGCCGCATTCCCTTTACGAAATACGGAGGGCGCAAGTTCCTGGAATCCGCCCATATCAAAGATTTTCTGGCCTTTCTGCGCGTGGCGGCCAACCCGGCCGACGGGGTGAGCCTGCGCCGGGTGCTGACCCTGGTGGAAGGCATCGGCCTGAAGGGGGCCGAGGGCCTGGTCGCCTGGGTCGACGGCCAGCGGGAGCGGCTGGTGGATCTCCAGTCGGCCCCGGCCAAGGGCCAGGCCAAGAAAAATTTGGCTCCGTTGGCCGCTTTGATGGCCCACATCGCCCAAAGCGGCGAGGAACTGGCCCCCCGGGCCCGGGCGGTGGGCGAGTTCTATGGGCCCCTGATGCGGGACCTGTATCCCGACGACTGGCCCGACCGCCACAACGATTTGAAGGAAATCCTGCGTATGGCCGAGGAACGCGGCGACCTGCGGGGCTTTCTCGACGACCTGACCCTGGATCCGCCCAACCAGAAGCGGGTCGACCCGGAGGACAAGCACCACGGCCTGACCCTTTCCACAGTGCATTCGGCCAAGGGGCTGGAGTGGAAAGTGGTGTTCATCCTGTCGGCGGTGGAGGGCCGTTTCCCCCCGTCCTACGCCGTCCGTTCGGCGGCCGAGGTGGAGGAGGAACGGCGGCTGATGTACGTGGCCGTCACCCGGGCCGAGGACCGGCTGTTCATCATGCTGCCCCTGGGCACCATCGACCGCCGCACCGGCATGGCCGCCGCCCCCAGCCGTTTCCTGGCCGCCCTCCCGCAGGAGGCCGGGGCCAGCCTGTGGCAAAATAATCAGGAGCTGGACGTCAATGAACTGTTGAATATCGGGGCCGATTCGGAGTATAATTACCCAGCGCCGTATGCTTCGTCGCCGGCCGCCCCTCCCGTCGGCCAGCCGGCCCGGTCCCTCAATCGGCCGGCCCGGCGCCTTGAACCGGCCACGCCCCTGGAAGTGACCGTGGGGCAGCGGGTGGGCCACCCGGTTTATGGTTCCGGGCGGATCCGGGAAATACTCGGTCCGCAGGCGGTGATCGATTTTGACCATTTCGGCTCCAAGCGGGTGGTGCTGCAGTATGCCAAGCTGACGGCCCTGTGACCGGGGCGGCGTCTCTCGATGACAGGCCTTTGGGGAGCGATTCACCGGGGATGGTTTGATAACTATCCGTTTTTATAAATAGTTATAGCCCGAAAGGGTTTTTGGGCCCCGGCCTTTTCAGAGATGGCGAATGTCGTATAAGAGCGAACTGAACAAAATGTTCGACCTGCAGAAGTTCGGAATGAAATTCGGACTCGAGGGCATGGAGAGCATTCTGGCCGGCCTGGGCCGGCCCCATCGGGGGCGGAAGTTCGTCCACCTGGCCGGCACCAACGGCAAGGGCTCGGTGGCCACCATGCTGCAGGCGATGCTGACCGAGGCCGGCTATCGGGTGGGCCTGTATACCTCCCCGCACCTGGCCACTTTCCGGGAGCGCATCCGCATCGGAACGGAGATGATTTCCGAGGACGAGGTGCTGGAGCTCAGCCGGCGCGTCTGGCCGGCCACCGATCCGGATTCGCCGCCGACCTTCTTTGAATTCGTCACCGCCATGGCCTTTCTGTATTTCGCCGAAAAGGACGTGGACCTGGCGATCATCGAAACCGGCCTGGGCGGCCGGCTCGATTCCACCAACGTCATCGAGCCCCTGGCCACGGCCGTCACCAACGTGACCCTGGAGCACACCGAGCACCTGGGCTCCACCGTGAGCCAGATCGCCTTCGAGAAGGCCGGCATCATCAAGCCCTCGGTCCCGGTGATCGGCGGGCGGCTTCTGCCGGAAGCCCGGGAGGTCGTCCTTCGGACCGCCGAAGAGAAGGGGAGCTCGGCCTTCCTTCTGGACCGGGATTTCGCGGCGGCGATCACGGGCCGGAGCCCGGAGGGCCGCCCGGTGCTGGATTTTTGGATGGGCGGGCGGCGCCTGACCGACCTGCGGCTGAACCTGGCCGGGCCGCACCAGGCCGACAACGCCGCCGTGGCCCTGGCCCTTTTGCCGATTTTGGCCGAGCGGGGCTTTCCGGTGAGTGAGGACCGGATTCGGGCCGGGCTGGCCGGAGCCGTCTGGCCCGGCCGGGCCGAGACCTTCCCGGCCGGCGCCTGGCCGCCCGAGGGCCCGGCCGCCAAAGCGCCGCTGCTTCTGGACGGCGCCCACAACCCGGCCGGGGCGGAGGCGCTGGCCGCCCTTCTGGCCACGCTGGGTCGCCGGCGGCTGCACCTCATCGTCGGGGTCATGGCCGACAAGGACATCGCCGGGGTGCTGGGGCCGATCCTGCCCCTGGCCGACCGGCTATACCTGACCCGGCCGGCCTTCAGCCGGGCCGCCTCGCCAGAACTGCTGCGGGACAAGATCACCGCCGCCTTCGGGGCGCCGGCGATGCCGACGACGCTCCACCCGACCATCCCCGAGGCCTTCCGGGCCGCCGCGGATGAAGCCGGGGAGGGTGACCTGGCGCTGTTGAGCGGTTCTCTTTTTACGGTGGGGGAGGGGCGGGCCTATTTGCGGGGCTTGCCCGAAGTGGAATCCAATTGAGGTCGATTTGAACCATACCATCCAGACCATAGCCCGTCGAGTGGGAAAAGCGTGGCCCCGGAGTTTCCGGTTCGGGCTTTTTTCGCTCCTGGTTCTGGTCTGGCTGGCGTTTCCGATGCCGGCCCCGGCCGCCGAGGAACCCCCGAAAGGCTACGGGCCGGAAGAATTTCTGAGCGGGCTGCCGGCCCTGCCGGCGGTGGGGCCCGATCTCTCCGCCGATCAGGTGGTGGTGACCGTGGACGGCACCCCGCCGATCGTCATCCGGGCCGACGAAATCGAATCCGACCGGAATCTTCAGCTGAATCATTTTCGCGGCCGGGTTTCCATCACCCGGGGCGAGGAGACGGTCACCGCCGACCAGGCCATCTGGAACGACGCCACCAACACCGCCGAGGTCTCGGGCAACATCCGGATCGTCACCCCCGATTTCACCGTCCTGGCCGAGCGGGCGGTGATCAACCTCGACCTTCAGATGGCCAAGATCTACGACGGCCGGGCCTTTTTCCCGGCCCGGAACTACTACCTCAGCGGCGCCCTGATCGAGCGCTTGGGGGAGAAGACCATTCACATCGAAGACGGCACGGCCACCACCTGCGACGGCCCCTCGCCGGCCTGGACCATCCACGCCGACCGCCTCACGGTCACCGAGGGCGGCTACGCCAAGGCCTCCGGGGTCTCCTTCAACACCCGCTACGCCCCGATCTTCGCCACCCCCTATTTCATGTTCCCGGTTAAAAACGAGCGTCAGAGCGGTTTTCTCTTTCCCACCGTTGCCAATTCCTCCCGGGACGGTTTCACCATCGGCCTCCCTATTTTCTGGGCCACCGGCGAAAACCACGACCTGACCTACACCCCGGTCTGGCGGAACGATCGCGGCTTTTCCAACACTTTGGAAGGGCGCTACCACCTCCAGGCCGGCCGGGGCATTTGGCAGATCACCTATCTCGACGACCGGAAACCGCAGTATTTCGATTATAAAAACGAAACCGCCAGCGGCGTGCCCGACCGGGAAGAGGCCAAAGACCGTTACTGGCTGCGGGCCCAGAACAGCTGGCGCTTCGGCGAATGGGACGTGAACCTGAACCTGGACCTGGCCTCCGACCCGCTGTACCTGGCTGAATTTCGGAACGATATCGACGGCTTCAGCAGCTCTTATCGCCTTTTCGCCCAGGAGTTCGGCTACACGGTCAACGAATACCTCGACCCTCTGCGCAGCAACACCCTGTATGCCCAGCGCACCGGCTACGATTCCTTCTTTCGCGGCGGCGTGGAATATACCCAGGATCTTTACAGCCGCGACAATCACGACACCATCCAGCGGCTGCCGTCACTGCAATATAACCTGGTCAGCCGGCCCCTCCCCGAAAGTCTGGGGCTGAATCTGACCAATCTGCCCCGGGTTTCCCTGGGGATGCGCTACGATTATTTTTCGCGGCTTTCCGACGATTTCAGCGCGACCGACGAAACCGGCCACCGGATGTATCTCAACCCCTCGCTGGCCTGGAGCACCCCCCTGGCCGATCTGGCCACCCTGCAGTTGGACGGCGACCTGGGCCTGACCATGTATTCGGCCGACGGCTACCGCCCTTCGGACAACACCCCCGCGGCCCGGGCGTCCGCCCGCCACGACGGGCGGGAGGACCGCCTGACCGGCTCGATGACCGCCTCCCTGTCCACGACCCTGGGCCGGGTGTATGACGGCGGCTTAAAGGGGGCCGTGGCCACCCGCCACCAGATGACCCCCACCGTCTCCTTCACGTATGTCGGCGCCCCCGACGACCAGAGCAAGCTCCCCTACTGGGATCCCCTGGACCGCCGGCTGCCCCGGAAAGCCGTGCGCTACGGCCTGTTGAACACCTTCGTCAGCAAAACGCCGACGGTCGATGAAAACGGCCAGCCAGCCGGCTACGACTACTTCCAGTTCCTCAAGGTGGGCCTCTGGAGCAGCTACGAGTTCGAGGACAACCTGGAATGGGCCGACAAGCCCTACGCCCGCTATTACACCACCGATTATTACGACCGCGGCAACGGCCCGGTGGAGCTGGAGATCGAGACCTTTCTCAATCCCTATTTCTCCGCCCGCCTGGTCTCCGCCTTTGACGGCCGCACCGGCAACGCCACCAGCCACGACCTGAGCTTCCGGGCTCAGGATCCCCGGGGCGACAGCCTGACCCTGACCTATGACTACGATTCACCCTCCACCGCCCTGGGGACCGGCGGCTATCAGGATTATGAGGAAGTGCGGGCCGACCTGGCGCTGCTCTTCAATTCCGAATGGTCCGCCGATTTTTCCACCCGTTACGACCTGCGGGCCGGCCGGTCGCTGGAGACCCACGCCCGGCTCATCTACCGCGCCCAGTGTTACGGGCTCGGGCTGCTGTATTCCGACACCGAGAACGACCGCCGGGTCGGCCTGGTCGTCGATCTTCTGGGGCTTGGCTCCATCAATTACGACCGCAGCGGGCTGGCCTCGCCTCCCCAGTTTTTCTATCAGTAATCGCCGCCGGCCGTCGGAAGCGCGGAAAAGGAGGAGACGAACCGATGCGTTCGTCTTCGGAGCGCCGGCGGCCGTTTTGCGTCGTCCGGCCCGGCCGGGGCCGATGGATCCGGCCGTCGCGCGAAAACGGTTGACAACATTTTTCGAATTCGTTACGTTATAAAAGCCGGGCCTCTCCAGGCCCCGCCCGATTTTTCCGCCCCAGGGAGGCTTATATGGAACCACAGGAGAAAGCACTCATCGACAAACTTGCCCCGAATCATCCGGAACTGGCGGCCCTGGTTTCGGAGCATCAAGCCCATAAGGTCCGGCTGGAGGAAATGAAGCACCGGCCCTACCTTTCCCCCGAAGAAGATCTGGAACGCAAAAAAATCCAAAAAGCTAAATTGGCCTTGAAAGACAAGATCCAGCGTATTTTGGACGACCACCAGGGGTGAGACGGATTTCACCGCCTGACGAAGCGGACCGCGACCGGCCCGGTGCGGGGTGGTCGCGGTCCGGATGATTATGAATGTAATTTGTTGAATCACATTGGGATTTGACTCGAACCCGTCTTTGACCGGCCGCGGGCGAACCGCGCGGCCGGCGGCACGCTTTCCGGGGCAAACCTCCGGGCGTGAACCATGCGACAGGCCAGCGGCAACCCCGGGCCTGGAAAGAGGTATTTTCAATGGCTGAAGTGCTGACCGGCGCTCAGATTCTGATCGAGTGCTGGAAGAAGGAAGGGGTGGAAGTCGTTTTCGGCTATCCGGGCGCCACCACCATCGACATCCACCATTATCTCCTGGACAGCGGGCTGCGTTTCATCCTGACCCGCCACGAACAGGCCGCGGTGCACGCGGCCGAAGGCTACGCCCGGGTCACCGGACGCCCCGGGGTGGTCCTGGTCACCAGCGGGCCCGGAGCCACCAACACGGTCACGGGCCTGGCCGAAGCCAATCTCGATTCCATCCCCGTCCTCGTCTTTTGCGTACATGTGCCTCGCATGATGATCGGCAATGACGCCTTGAATGAAGTGGACATCGTCGTCATCACCCGCACCATCACCAAACACAACT
>JAVBLB010000025.1:0-24423 GCA_031553735.1 Candidatus Adiutrix sp. | reverse complement strand
CGGGGCGGATTAAGATTTTTTTGGTTGGATCATCAGTCATCAATACGTATAATAAAGCCACCCAAAGGGTGGCCGCCGAATCAGGGGGAGCGTCGCTCCCCCCCCCCGCCCCACGACCCCGATGGTCCCGGCCCCCCAGACGTTGCGGCCGCGGCCGGCCCGCGCAGCGGGTACGGGCCGGTTGCGTCAGCATCCGGGGGTCCAGGGGCTGTGCCCCTGGTTGATTTTTGGGGGGAATCGGGGCACAATGGAAAATGAGGGAAGAGGGGTTTGGATTTTTGAGGTGTCTTGATTGAAAGTGATCGGCCTATTGATTGCGGTTTTGACGGCCCTGACGAGCGCTTCGGCCTGGGGGATGGAAGAACTGCGCATTTTGTCCAGCACCAGCACCCGCCTCACCCCTCCGCCGGCGGTGGTGGAACGCTTCGAGCGGGAATTCGGGCTGCGGGTGCGCTTTGAATTTTTCGAGTCGCCCGAAGCTCTGACCGCCTATCTGGAGGGCAACCCCCGGGGCGACCTGGCCGTGGTGCGCGATCACTACGTGGAACGCCTGATTGCCGGCGGCCACCTGCGGCCGCTGGAGCGTCAGTTGTTGCCCAACCTCAAAAATATCGACCCGCGGGACCTGGACCGTCCCTTCGATCCCGGCGGCGTCTACGGCATGCCGTATTTGAAAGGGCTGTTGGGGATAGTCTATCGCCGCGACCTTCTGGGCAAGGAAAAACCGACCTGGGCCCAGCTCTTCGCCCCCAGCACCCAGGCGGTTCCCTGCGCCGTCACCAACCAGTACCGCGACGCCCTGGGGGCGGCCCTGATCTACCTGGGGCATTCCTATAACGCCACGTCGGCCGCGGCCATCAACCAGGCGGCCGATCTGCTCCAGAGTCTTTCGGCCGATCCGGCTTTTATGGGCTTCCTGGATCCCGAAACCACCCTGCGCTATTTGCGGGAGCGGTTCATCTACATCGCCGTCACCTATAACAACCTGGCCGCCGTGGCCATGGCGGCCGACCCCGGTCTGGCTTTCACCGTCCCGGAGGGCGGCGGGGTGATCTGGTCCGTGGTCTATGTGATCAGCGAAAAGAGCGCGAAAACGCGGCAGGCGCATCAGTGGCTTGATTTCCTGATGCGGCCGGACGTGGCCGCCGAAGTCGCGGCCTGGAATTTGGCCACTTCCCCAAACCAGGCCGCGCTGCCTTTTCTGTCTCCGGACATACGGGACAATCCGGTGCTCTATCCGCCGGAGGAAATCTGGCGGACCGCCGAGGTTCCCTTGAACCCGGGACGGGAGGCCGAGCAGTTGCTGCTCGAACACTGGTCGAGGCTGAAATGAGTGGCGGAGGAACAGAGAGCGAACGCCACAAATCCCAAAAAAGCGGCCCGGGCCCGGGGGGAACGGGTTCCGGCTGCCAGGTGGACATGCTGCGAAAAAACCAAAAAAACGGATTGACCTGGTATACCTTCGCCCTTTTCGATTCCTACCCGGAACTCAGGCACGGGGTGCTGACCCGGTTCGGCGGCGTCAGCGGGCCGGGCGGCCGGGATCTGAGCCTGGCTTTCAACGATGTGGACCCGCCGGACAACGTCCGGGCCAACCTGGAGCGGGCGGAAGAAGCCTTGGGGCTCCCGCCGGCGGCCTTCGCTTTTCAGACCCACAGCGACCGGGTGACCGTGGTGCGGCCCGGGGACGAATACCACCCCCGGGACCCCGACGAGATCCGGCCGAACTATGACGCCCTGGTGGCCCCCGAAGCCGGGGTGTCGCTTCTGATCAAGGTGGCCGACTGCCAGGCCGTCATCCTCTACGATCCCCGGACCCGGGCGCTGGGCCTGGTCCACAGCGGCTGGCGGGGGTCGGTGCGAAACATTATCGGGGCCACCGTGGCCACGATGACCGAATTCGGCGTGGACCCGGCCGACCTGCGGGCGGCCGTCGCCCCTTCCCTAGGGCCCTGCTGCGCCGAATTCGTCAATTATCGCACCGAGTTGCCCGAACATTTCCACCAGTTCATGGTTTCGGAAAACCACTTCGATTTCTGGGCCATCAGCCACCGGCAACTGGTCGACAGCGGCCTGAACCCGAATCACGTGACCGTGGCCGGCCGGTGCACCAAATGCTCCCCGGAATTTTTCAGCTACCGCCGGGGCGACAAGTGGCCCCGCTTCGGCGTCATGGCCGGGGTGATGGGCGGGACGAGGACGATGGATACATGAAACTTTCCCCTGAAAACGACGCGGTGATCGCCGAGGCCCGGGTGCTGGAGAACCGGCCCCTGGCCGCCGACACCGGCCTGATGGTGCTCGACTGCCCGGAGGCGGCCCGGGCGGCCCGGCCCGGGCGTTTCGTCAAAATACGGGCCTGGGCGCCCCTGGAAGAAGGCGGCGGCCCCCTCCTGGACCGCCCCTTTTCCATCCACCGGGCCGAAGGCGACCGCCTGTCGCTTCTGTACCGGGTGGTCGGGCCGGCCACCCGGCTGCTGCGCCGGGTCCCGGCCGGCGGCTCGGTCCGGGTCAGCGGCCCCTTGGGGCGAGGGCTGGACGAAGCCCTGGCGGGCTCCGTCCCGGCCGAAGGGCTCTATCTGGCGGCCGGCGGCATCGGCCTGGCCCCGATGGCCCTGGCCCGGGACTGGCTGGGCGCCGGGCGCCCGGCGGTTCTGTTCTACGGTGAACGGACCGGCCCGGCCCAGGTCGAGGAAGCCTGGCTGAAATCCTGGGCCGGCGATTTCATAGCCACGGTGGAAGACGGGTCCGGCTACGGCCGCCCCGGGCTGGTGACCGCTCCCCTGGCCGAGGCTTTGGCCCGGGAGGTCCGCCCTATTTTCGCCTGCGGCCCGACGCCCATGCTGGCCGCCGTGAGCGAACTGGGCTGGCGCTTCGGGGCCCCGGTGCTGGCCTCGGTGGAGGCCGGAATGGCCTGCGGCTTCGGGGTCTGCCTGACCTGCAGCCTGCCGCTGACCGGCGGCGGCCGTTTCCGGGTCTGCCAGGAGGGTCCGGTGGTGGACGGCCTGACGGTCGACTGGGGGAGGGTGAGGGGATGACGGCGCAGACGAATCTCAAAGTCCGGCTCGGAAGCCTGGAATTGAAAAACCCGGTGATGACCGCCTCGGGCACCTTCGGCTACGGCCTGGAGCTGCGGCGCTTCTGCCCCCCGGAACTCCTGGGGGCGGTGATAACCAAGGGGGTCAGCCTCACGCCCTGGGCGGGCAACGAAAGCCCGCGCCTGGCCGAAACCGCCGGGGGCATGCTCAACGCCATCGGCCTGGAGAACATGGGCGTGGAGGCCTTCATCCGGGAGGCCCTGCCGCCGTTGAAAGCCGCCGGGGCCACGGTGGCGGCCAACATACTGGGACACTCGCCCGAGGAATACGGCCGCCTGGCCGCCCGCCTGTCGGGAACCGGGGTCGACCTTATCGAGGTCAACGTCAGTTGCCCCAACGTCTCCTGCGGCGGGCTGGCCTTCGGGGCCGACCCCTCGGCGGTGGCCGAAGTGACCCGGGCGGTGCGGGAAAACTGCGGCGGCAAGCCCTTCATGGTCAAGCTGACCCCCCAGACCTCGGACGTGGTGGCCGTGGCCCTGGCGGCCGAAGCGGCCGGGGCCGACGCGGTCTCGCTCATCAACACCATCCCCGGCCTGGCCGTGGACCTGGACCGGCGCCGGCCCAGGCTGGCCAACATCGTCGGCGGGCTGTCCGGCCCGGCGGTCAAGCCCGTGGCCTTGCGGCAGGTCTGGCAGTGCGCCCGGGCCCTTTCGATCCCGGTGGTGGGCCTGGGCGGCATCGCCTGCGCCCGGGACGCCCTGGAATTCATCCTGGTCGGGGCCACGGCCGTCGAAGTGGGCACAGCCACCCTGGTGGACCCCCGGATCCCGCTCAAAATCGTCGAGGGCATCCGGGAATGGATGCTCGGAGAGGGTCTGGAAGACCTCGGCCAGCTCCGGGGCGCTCTCAAAGTTTAATTTCGCCGGCTTGACCCGCTCCGCGAGGAGCCCCGGGAGTCCACTTGCTCAAATACCGGATATATACGAAAAAGATCAAACCGATCTGGCTGCTCCCGGCGACCGTCATCATGCTGCTGGTGATTTCGCTGGCGGGGCCGACGATTTTTCTGAATCTGTTGTTGTCCTCCGTCATTCCCGGGCAAACGGGCCTTCGGCTGGAATACAGCCGGGCCCGGGCCGGCTTCCTGTTCCATTCGGCCCGGGTGGCCGATTTGAGGATCGGCGTCCCGGGCGATGACCCGGACCGCCCGATAGTGTCCATCAAACGGGTCCGCCTGGAAGGCGTCTCCCTGTGGAACGTGATCCGCCTGGTCCGCGAGCCGGCCGCCCTGCCCGCCGAAGGTCTGTTTCTGGCCGACGACGTGACCATGGAAGACATCGAGCGTCCGGACCCCGCCTGGCCGGTCCGTCTGGAAGGCGCCCGGGTGCGCCGCCTGTCGGTGGCTCCGGGACCTCCGGCCGGAACGCTGCCGCTGCGTTTCGACGCCTTCGAGGCCCGGAACCTGGCCCTGAGCTATGATTTTGGACTCCCGAACCCGGAACCGGGCCTCGAGCCGGCCCGCCTGAAAATCAGCCGGCTGGAAGCCCGCCATCTGGGCCCGGAGATTCTGGGCGGTTTCGCCGTCCGGGGGCTGGAGATCGATTCCGGCCGCCCGTCCCTGGAAGCCCGGACCATGAAACTGAACCTCGGCGACCTGAGCCTGGGGGGGGTCCACATCGAGGCCCTGCGACAGGCCCTGGCCGGCGGCGATCCCGGCCAGGGGCTCTGGTGGCTCCTGTCCGGCTGTGACCGCCTGGATCTGGCCCAGGCGGTCCTCTTCCGGGACGACCGGGAAGCGCTGAACATCGCCTCGGCCCTTTTCGATTCCAGCGCCGACGGCCGGGACGGCACGGTCACCTACACCCGCCGCCTGCAAGGCACCGCCGATCTCACCAATCTGGCCCTCGAACCGGACGAACCCTTCTGGCGCGACCTCAGGGACATCACCGGCGACCGCTTCGCCGTGGATCTGGACCTGGCCCTGGATTTTCAGCCCTCCGCCAGCCGGGCGGCCCTGAAGACGGGCCATTTGGAACTGCCCGGCCTGGGCCGCCTGGATCTGACCGCTTCGCTGACCGGGGTGACCGCCCTCAAGGCCCGCCACAGCCCCTACCAGTTATTGCGCAGCGCCTATGACTGGAACCTGGCCGGCCTGCGCCTGACCTTCGACGACCAGGGAGTGATGGCCAATTTCTACCGCCACCTGGACCGCACCGTGTTCCGGGGCGCTCCCATGCATCAGAGCGCGGCCAACATCATGGAATACGTCGTCCGCCCCGAGGCCGAGGCCCTGGAATACGAACAGGGTCTGGCCAACCTTCCGGCCCTGGTCAGCGAGGTGGAAGCTTTTCTGAACCGGCCGAACCATTTCCAGATCACCGCGGCCCCGGCCCCGCCGCTGCCCCTGAAGTCCCTTGTCAATCTGGACAGGTATGATATAATCGAAAAATTGCGTCTGACCCTGGAGGTCGACGACCGGGCCCCGGTTTCCGTGGCCGTGGCTTCCGGTGTTTTTCAGGAGCGCCTGCCGTCGGCCCCCCGGCCGATGGAACATTTTTTTGACGGCGACGGCATCACCGAAGAAGACCTGTGAGCGAAGCTCCCCCGACGCTCGAAAGATCGCTTCCGAGAGTTCGTGGCAAGGTTTTTTTGGGCTTCACGCCCGGCCCGCATATCAAGCATAAGGATCATAGAAGGAAACAGAGGACCCATGAAATTTAAAAGCCCCTTAATCATCGCGGCCCTGGCGGTGCTGGCCATCCTGGCCGCCGCCTGCTCGCAGCCCCCTGTCGACCACTATCCCACCTTCTCTCTGGCCATGGACCAACTGGTCGGGGCGGGGAACTGGACCGCCGCCAGCCACACCGCCGGCAAGGACGATCTTCTGACGGTCACCGGGGTGACGGTGAAGATGCCCGCGAAAAAAGCCCCCGAGACGGCCCCGGCCGAAGCCGGTGAAGACGGCCAGACCGCCGAGGCCCCGAAGGCCGCGGTCTCCAAAGACCACGCCCTGGAAATCGCCACCGTCGAACTCCACAAGCCCCTGGATAAAAAGGCCCTGGACGCCCTCATCGCCACCGCCAACTGGCAGAACCAGAAAGAAACCAAGCTGTTCGACAAGCTGGTTCTCAAGGGGCTCCGCCATCACCTGGCCGCCGACCCCAAGGCCTATGATCTGGGCATCGAGGAAGTGACCCTCGACGCGGCCGCCCTGGCCGCGGCCGGAGCCGACGCGCCGGCCGGCCAGGCGGGCTTTTTGAAGGCTCTCCGCCTCGGCGGTCTGGCCTACAAGAATTTCAAGATGACCAGCCAGACCGAGGGTGAAGACGCCCTGGTCACGGTCGCCTCGGCCACGGTCGCGGGCGTCGCCTTCGACGGCCAGCCCCTCCCGGGCCTGGAACTGATCGACCCCACCGGCATGGCCGGGGTCATGGGGGCCATGTCGGCCAAGAGCGCCTCGATCAAAGATGTCGCCATGAAAATCGGCTCCAGCGCCGAGAAGGTGAATTTCTCGATGTCCATGGCCTCGGCGGAGGAAAAGGACATCAAGGCCATGGGCGCCATCGGCGCCCTGGATATGAGCGGCTTCAAGATGGATATCGCCAAGGAAGGCACGGGTCTGCCGGCGACCATCACCCTGGACAAGCTGAGCATGCACGGCTTTGACATGAGCGGCTATTTCCAGAAGATGATGCCGGCCATCGCCGCCGCCAGCCTCGATCCGGAGAGCGCCGATCGGGTTCTTTCTCAACTGTACACCCTGGCCGACATTTTCGTCGCGCCCATGTCCCTCGACGATCTGGCCATGAGCGGTCTGGAATTCAATCTCGGCGAGATGATGACCCTGAAGATGGCCGAGGCCAAGGTGGCGGGCCCGTATAAAACCGGCGAGATTCCGGCCAGCCAGAAGAGCTCCATCACCGGGCTGGAAATCATCCTGCCGGAAAGCGCCGAAGCGGCCGGGGAAGACGGCAAGGACCTGTATGAATTCGGCCAGAAGTTCGGCATGACCCGCTTCGTCATCAACGCCGAGGGCGAGGGCAGCTACGACCCGGCCACCGGTCGGATGGACAACCGGACCACCCGCTTCGAAATCAAGGACCTCTTCAAGATGACCGGGAGCCTCGAACTGGGCGGCCTGACCCCGGACCGGCTGAGCAAGCTGGGCGAGATTCCGCTTGAAATGGCCGCCCTGGCCCTGATGGCCCCGGAAGCCACGCTGGGTGACATGTCCCTGAACTCTATGACTCTGAAGCTGGAAGACCAGGGCCTGACCGACCGCGTTTTCAAATATACCGCCCTGATGGAATCGGAAAAGGGGGTCGCCCCGGTCACCGCCGAGGACCTCCGCAAACAGGCGACGGCCGGCATCCAGATGATGATGCAGATCAAGGGCGGCCAGTACCTGCGCAATCCCGAAGCCGTCTCCAAGCCGCTGGTGGATTTCCTCACCAAGCCCGGCAGCCTGGAACTGCGCCTGGCCGCCGAGCCTCCGCTGGGGGTCAAATCGGTCATGGCCACGGCCGGCGACCAGAACAAGATCCTCGATTCCCTGAACCTCTCCCTGTCGGCCAACGGGCAGACCGCGCCGGCCCTGAAGTTCTCCATCCCGCAGTGAGACCGGCGGCTTTCCCGGGGGACCCCTGGTCCCCCGGACTTCGTCCATCCGGGCCTTCCGCCCTGAGTCCCGCCGGGACGATGCGCCGCCCATGACCTCAGGGCTGAACCCGGATCCCGGCGGCTTTCAATGAAGGTTCACTTGCCTCCGTCCCTTGCCCAGAGCGATGGCCCGGCCATCATCCTGGAACACGGCCGGCTGACGGCCCGCCCGGGCCCGGATCTCTATCTGTACACCTTTCCGACCCCCGGCGGCCCGCTTCCTGAAATCGGCCGCCGGGGTCTTTTCTTTTCCGGGGCCGCTGCGTTTCCCGCCCGCCTGGCTGACCGGCGCGGCCCCGAGCTGACCATCGGCCTGACAGCCGACAAGCCCCTGGGCCCGGGCCTGAGCGGCGGTTTCCGGCCGGCTCCGCCCCCGGCGGCACCAGTTCTCCCGGGTGGCCTGGCCGGGCCGCCCGGCGCCGCCCTGTTTCTCGACCCCCGGGAAGGCTGGGCCCTGAGCGCGGCCGAGACGGCGGGCGCCCGGGCGCCCGCCTTCGACCCGGACCACTGGCCCCGGGCGCCCCGGGCCGAACTGCCGGCCCGCCTGTCCCCGGCCGGGGTGACTTTCATCTGGCGCCAGTCGCCGGACGAGAACGCGGCCTCGGCCGCCATCCTGGCGGAGCATTTCCGCACGGCCGGGCCGGTTCTGGTGGTCGGCGACGCGCCGGCCGACCTGGAACCCCTGGCCGAGCTGCCCGGAGCCGTCTTCTGCGGTCAAGCCTCCCCGGGCACCCCGCTGCACCCGGTCAGCGCCTACACCAGAACCGCCGAGGCCGCCCTGACCCGGGAGGCGGAACTGGCCGGGCTGCGCCGCCAACTGGCCGACCTCAAACGGCGCGAAGCCGAGACCAAAGCCCAACTGGCCCGCTGGCGGGATCTCGACGACCTCGAACAACGCTTCGCCGACTTGGGCCGGGAAGTCGAAGGCCACCGCCGGCGCTGGGATCAGGCCCGGCTGGACCTGGAAACGGCCCGGTCCGCCTGGGCCGAAGCCCAGTCGGCCAAAGAAAAAAACGCCTGGGGCCTTCTGGGCCGCCTGCGACCCGGCGGGGCCAAAGCCCGCCTGGAGCAAAAGGAAGCCGGGAGCCGGGAAATTCTGGACCGGGCCGAGGCGGACGTGTCCCTGGCCCGGCGGGAGGAGGAGGACAGTCTGGCCGAGGCCCGGAGCCTGGGGGAACGGCGCGGCCTGATGCGTCGGGAATCCGAAACCTGGCCGGCCCGCGACGAACTGACCGCCGAGCTGGACCGCTTCCGGGAAGAGGAAGCTCGGCTGGCCGAGCAGGTTGTGGCCCTGGAAACCCGCCCCCAGCCCCGGCCCGACGAATTCATCCGCCAGGCGGAAATGGTTTTGGCCCTGGCCGGTGACCTGGACCGGGCGGGGCTCGATGGTCCCGATGAAGCCGCATCACAGCCGGGCCGCGCGGCCGGCCTCTGTGGAGATTCGGCTGAGTTCTCTTCTCCGGAGGCGGCTCTGGCCGGGCGCCGTTTCGCCGCGGTCCTGGTCCTGGTTTCCCGGCCCCGCGACCATGCCGGGCGCCAGGCTCTGGCCGCGCTGGCCCTGAAGGCCGAACGGCATTTGGCGATTCTGGGGGATTTCACTTTTTGGCCGGTCTGGAGCGGCCGGGCCCCGAAGCTGCCGGAGGCGCCGCATTGCCCCGCCTGGGCCGGGCTGACGGTCGAAGAGGAAGCCGCCCCCCTGAAGGCGTATCTGGCCGCGGACGGCCCCTTCGCCTCCGCCCTGACCGATCCGCCGGCCGGCGGCCCGGTCCTGGCCCGGCTGAACCTCGACCCGGCTCCCTGGTCCGCCCGGGAAGCGGACGGCCGGGCCGAAACGCCGCCCCCCCTGGGGCTGGGCCTGCGGGCCTTCGGCGAAGTCGGGCCGGTCAATCCGGTCAGCGCCCTTTTGACCGCCCGGGCGGCCCTGCGTTTCGCGGAGATCAACCCCGAGCCGGGTCCGGCGGTGGTCATTCTCACCGCCTCCCCTTCCCAGGGGCGGCTGATCCGGCTGATGCTGGCCGACCTGGGCGCGCCGGAGGGAAAAATTTTCAGCGGCGAGCCGGAGGATTTCATCCACTGGCCCCGGGTGCCCCTGGTCATTGTGGAACCGGCCTTCGAAGCGCCCCACCGGGGCCACCCCTGGGCCTGGCCCTCCCTCGGCCGCCAACGGCTCAAATGGGCCTGGCAACTGGCCCGGGACCACATCTGGCTGGCCGGGCGGGAGTCCTGGATGAGCCGCCTGGCCGCCGGTTCGCCTTTAGCCGCCCTCTGGCGTCTGGCCGGGGCTTCGACTCCGGGATTCGCGTCGGCGGTTCCGGCTCTCCCCGTTGGGGAAACCCCGGTTATTCCCTTCTGGGAAGCCCTGGACCGGGCCCGAACGGAAGTCTGGACCCTGCTCCCGGCCTTCGAGCCCTCCTGGTGGGCGCCTTTGGTCGAACACTTCCTGGCCGCCGCCCGCCGCCGGGTCCGGGTGACCATTTTGACCGCGCCGCCCCCCCCCCGGGCCCGGCCGGGAATATGCCTCCAGTGCCATCCGCGCCCTGACCGTCCACGGCTGTTCGGTCCACCTGGCCGCCGGCTTTCCCGGGTTCACGGCCCTGGTCGACGGCCATCACTTCACCTGGGGCCATATTTCTGAAGCGATCAAAGGCCCCCGCACCTGGAGCGGCCTGATGTCGGTCGAGATTCCCCGGGGCGGCCCTGCGCTGACCGAGATCCTGCAACTGGGCCTGATCGGCGAAAAAATGAGCCGCCCGGGCCGGGGCCTGAAAACCTGCCGCCGATGCGGCTGGCCGCTGCTTTTGATCAACCAGGATCGAATTAACGGCTTTCGCGACGATCAGCCCCTGAGGCTGGCCTGCCTGAACGGCTGCCGGGGTTCGGGCGCTCCCCGTCGCCTCGACGAACGCGACCCGTTTTCAACGCCCCCCGCCTGCGGCCTTGACCCCGCCACCCCGTACCGGCGCGTCTGGCGGGGCCGGCGGGAAGTCTGGGCCTGCCCCGCCCACCCGGGCGCGTCCACCTGCCCCGATTTCCGGGTGGTGGAGGGCGACATCGGCTGAGAAGACCGGCGACCCCGCCCCGGCGGAGCGCCGAACGGGTGACGGACAGCCGAACGAGACCGTCATTGATCTGACGATCTTTTCCCGGACGATCAAATGCCGACCAGGCCGCTCTTCGGCGGCAAACCGCCCCATTCGAGGCTCGGAACCAGGAAAACGCATGACCAACCGGCTGCTTTCAAAAATACTGGAAACCCTGCGACCCGACGAATCGACGCGGGATACCGTTGTTTTTGAAGGCGATTCCCTGTTTCACCACATCACCATCCGCGAGGAAGGGAGCCGGCGCACTCTTTATTTCGGCCCGAACGGCGAAGAGGCCGAGACCTCCATCGACCTGACCCGGCCGGAAAAAGCGGTTTTCGAATACCCGGGCATGATGCTGGCCGCCCTGCCCCTCAATCCCGCCGCCCGGCGCATCGCCATGATCGGCCTGGGGGGCGGCTTTCTGCCCCGCCTGTTTCGCCGGCACCTGCCGCAATATGAACTGACGGTGGTGGAGCTGGATCACCTGGTGGTCGAACTGGCCCAGATTTATTTCGGCTTTTCCCCCGAGGGCAACGTCCGGCTGGTGGTCGACGACGGCCGGGCCTTCATTGACCGGCAGGCAGAAGCCTCCTGGGATCAGATCTGGCTGGACGCTTTTTCCGGAAACTACGTGCCGCCCCAGTTGTCGGGCCTGGAGTTTCTGCGGCTGTGCCGCAGCCGCTTGACTCCTGGCGGACTTTTGGTCCAAAATTTGCATCAGAGTAGGCCGGAGATGTTCCAGAGCCAGCTCAAGACCACTTTGGCCGCTTTCGGTGAATTTTTGGCTCTGGACGGCCGTCGCTGCGGCAACGCCGTCCTCATCGCCAGGGCGCCCGGCGGCCCCGCGGAGCCGGTTTGGAAAAAGACTCCCCTGGCTCTGGCCGCCAAAAAATTCGGCCGCCGCGTGGGTCCGTATGATCTGGTCGAAGAAATGGGGAAGATCCACAAGTTCTTCCCGGATCCCGAAGCCGAGATCTGGCCCTGAAGCCAGCATGAGGCGTTGACCACTCCGCAACAGGTTGAAAAAACGTCACAAACAGTTTAGCCTCCCGGGCGGGTCTTTCAAGTTTCAGCGTTCGGGGGCCGATAGGCAATACAGAAGCGCCGCGACCGGCGCCGCGCCCCGAAAGGGCCGAACGCCGCCGCAACCAGCCCGAACCCGGCCACTTCATCGCTTCACCGGGCGATATATTTATCGCTCATAGAGCGACCAGGCCGGGACAAAGGCGGGGACCGCCTCCGTTCTTCCGTTCCATCCGTCTACCGGGAACCTCCAGCGTTGAGCCCGCTTTGAATGGAGGTGGCCCGCAAAACCTTTGGTGAGGCCAGAATCATGTCATCCATCCCCAAATCCGACCAGCCTGCCGCCAAGGTGGCCGTGAAAGTGCCGCGACCGGACAGCCTGGTCGAAGTGCGGGTCACGCCCCCGGAAAGCAATTTCGAGATCAAGGTCAGTCCCGGCGCGGAAGTGATCGAGGTCTCCATCCGCCCCGGCTCCAGCCTGGTCGAGGTTCGCATCAGCCCGCCCCCCCGGGACGGCCTGGCAAGCGAAACCAGCCCCGGCGGAAGCGGGGACTGGTACCGGCCGGCGCCGGACGACGATGACGGCGCGGCCGCCGGGGGGGCCGATTTCACCGCCCTGGCCATGTCGAAGCAAAAGATGGAGGCCATTGAACCTCCGTCTTGGCCTAATCACTCACCGAACGATAGCGGTCTATCGCTCGGTGAGGCGATAATGCAGCCCATCCATGACGCGGTTTCGGCGGCGCAGAGTTCCTTCGAGGCCCGGCTGCCGAAGGGGCCGCCGGAAGTGCCGGCTCGCCCGCTCCCGTCAAAAAACGCCCCATTCGAAGAGGAACCTCACGCCGCCACCGGCTATGAGCTGCCCGAGGAAATTAAAAAACTTCTGGCCGGAGACGAGCCCGGGGCCCCCGGAGGGGAGGACGCCCTCGAACTGCGGGATGAGCCGGCGGAGCCTGAAACGCTCGCCCATGTGGAACTCGACGCCGAAAATTTCACCGAAACCGCGCCGGTTACCACCGAAGCCCAGTTGGCCATGGCCGAGGACGATTTCGACGCCCCGGAGGAGCAAAGCGCCGCCGCCACACCTTCATGGGAGAGCCACGGCGACCGGGACGAAGGCCCTGTCGCCTCCAACCATATCGAATCCCCCGCTCCGCCCGTGACGGACGCGGCCGCCGCCCCGCTCCCGGAAGACGATGAGGTCGGACTGGCGGCGCACGAAGCCTTCGACCTCGGGCAGGCCGCCCTGGATCAGGCCGTCATGCTGGACGAAGAAGCCACCGCCCTGGCCGGACCGGCCGTGAAACCGGCCGCCCTGGAGCCGGCGGGGATCAACGAGATCGAATGGGTGACCGAAGAGGAACCCGAGGAGGACGCCCAAAACCCGGCGGCCGAAAATTCCGAAATCATCGGCGCGGCCGCCCTCGAAGCCCTGGCCCGCTTTTCGGCCGAAGTGCAGGAAGAGCAGGCGGCCCTGGAAGAAGCCGTGGCCAATCCTCCCCAGCCGGCCCCCGCGCCGGAAAAACTGGCCCGGGCCGATGCCACGGTCATGGTCATGCTCTATGAGGACTCGGAACCTCACTTCAACCCGGCCGACACGGCCACCCCCCCGCCTGAGGATGAACTGATGGATCTCAGCCAGGTGGAGCTGGACGACGAACTGGCCATCGGCCCCATCGACGTGGCCGGCCTGGGCGAACTTGACCTGGACAAAAGCCGGCTGCCGGAAAGCCGCGGCCCCCAACTGCCCATCAAAGCCCGGCCGATGGTCCAGGCCATACCCGGCAACACCGTCGTGCCGGATTAAAAACCGGCCGGCAGGTTTGTCTTCGCCGCCGGGGCCTCTCCCGTGGAGAGGCCCCGGCGGCGCATTCCCCTCCCGGAGCCCTGAAGGAGGCCGCCATGACCCGCAAAGCCGCCCGTCCAAATCGCCCGGGCCTGGCGTTGGCAGCCCTGGCGCTGGTTCTCCCGCTTCTGGCGGCGTTTCCGGAACTTGCCGGGGCTCAGGGGGAAGCCGCCAACGCGCGCAACGCCTACACCCCCGCCGGCCGGAATCTCAGCAGCCGCGTGGTTCGCGAAGAGCTGGAGCGCCGCCTGGCCCGCAACCCTCGCAACGAAGCCGCCATCTGGAACGCCGGTTACGATTTCTACCGCAACTTCCCCCCCAACCAGGATACGGCCCGCGCCATCAAGGACGGCTTTCTCACCGCCAGGACCACCGATCCGGACCAGCGTCTGATTCTGCGCAAAGCGGCCATTTACTGGGAAAAAGTATACCTGGCCGGCCGGGCCAACGTGCCCGTGGCCCAGGACCCCAACGATTACGGCCGCCCCTATTACGGCGACACCTCCAAGGCCTCCACCCTGCCCCGCCGCCAGCCCGGCGAACAATACCAGGGCCATCCGGATTTCGACTGGCCGGGCCGCTTCATCAAGAAGCGGGAACCCTACCAGGGCCGCCCCGACAACCCCTATCCCGGCAAATATTACCCGGGGATGTACCCGCCCTGATCCCCGGGCGAAAGCCGGCCGCGCTCCGGTTTCGAATTTGGCCGACCCCAGATGAAGAAAGCCGGACGATCAGAGCGGCAATGCTTGGGCAAACGGATGCGTGGGCTCCGACCGCATCGCCGACACCGCCATTGGCCATAATGATGGTCCCGGCCACTCAGATGTTGTAGCCGCAGAAGCCCAGCGAAGCGGGTGCGGAGTTGGGTCCAGGGCTCTGCCCTGGTGGGGCCAGGGCTCTGCCCTGGTGGGGCCAGGGCTCCGCCCTGGTGTTCGGCCGTTTGCGAAAAAAATCATTGTCTGGTATCATCACCGGGAATCCGACAAATACAGTCTCGATTCTGGTCGACCGCAACGGCCCGGGCGCCGGCTTCGGATTGTATCCGTAATGCCGGGTGTCGATCGAATGATGCGCTCCGGTTGTGAATGATAAAGAAAATGCCAGCCAAACCCAAACCAAGAACCACGCCCCCCTCCCCCAAAGCGTCCAGAGAATCCGCCAGGGAACCGGCTTATGCCCGGCTGGCCGGCATTCTCAAACAGATGATCGCCAAGGGCGCCTATCAGCCGGGCGCCAAAATCCCTTCGGAATCCATCATCAGCCGATCTTACCGCCTGTCGCCCATGACGGTGCGCCAGGCGGTGGGGCTGCTGGTGGAGCAGGGGCTTCTGCGGCGGGTCCACGGCAGCGGCACCTATGTCTGCGGGCCGGATTGGACCCGGGCCAGCTTCACGCTGGAAGGTCTGCTGGAGCTTCTGCACGACAAGAACTGCATCTCCATCAAAATCATCCAGGCCGCTATCGCCAAAGCCAAGCCCCGGGCCGCGGCCGCCCTGGAAGTCCGGGAGGGCAGCTCCATCATCACCCTGATCCGCCTGGTCTCCCACGCCGGCCACCCCTTTCTGCTCAACCGGGCCGCCCTCCGCTTCGACCCCCGCTCGCCCATCGTGGAGTCCGAACTGGAAGTCTCCTCGCTTTCCGGCCTCTTTACCGGCCAGGGCAACAACTTCATCAAAAAAGCCCTGCTGGAGGTTGAACCCTGCCTCCTGTCTCCGGCCGAAGCCGGCTATCTCCAGACCGAAGCCGACGCCGCGGCCTTCAAAATCAACTACACCTTTTACGGCTACTCCGACTCCCCCGTGGGCTCCGGCTGGTTCCTGGTCCCCAGAAAATCCATCACCCTCACCACCAAAATCGGCGTCTGGGACTAACCAGGGCTGAGCCCTGGACCCACCGAATGCGCCTGCCGGCGCATCCTCCCCGAGCCCGCTTCGCTGGGCGGCCGAGGCCGCAACGTCTGGGTGGCCGGGACCAACTTGGTCATCGACAGGGGGGCGGGCGCGGAAGCGCCCGGTTGATAAAGGCCAGATTTCGTGGCGGCCCCGCCTCCCTCCGCCACCAGCCGACCCAGCCAGGGGGCGCGGGCCGGGATTACTTCGGAGGGCGGTCGCGTGGGCCCCGACCGCGCCGCCGACGTACAATCTTGAGTGCCGAGGCCGTCGCCGGCGGCGCGGTTGGGCAGCGGCCAACCGGAGCAGCATTCCCGGCCCGCGCTCCCGTGCGGCCACTCAACAGCCGGAAGCGGTATCACAGTCCTCCAAAGTCTATACCCCAATTTTTCGCCTCCCCCGATGCGCCGGTTATGCTATACTGGCCCAGCCGGGGTTTTTCGGCCCGTTTTTCTAGAGATCCCAATAATAAAACGGAGGGTCTTTCATGCCCCTGGGTTCCGGTCAACGTGTCCTGATAGTCGACGATTCGCCCATCATGCGTCAGATGCTGGTCAAGATATTCACCAACAGCGGCTTCGCCGTGGTCGGCGAAGCCGCCGACGGCGCCGAAGCCGTCACCCTGTTCGAAAAACTCCAGCCGGATCTGACCACCCTGGACATCGTCATGCCCAAAATGCGCGGCATCGAGGTCCTGGAACTTCTGATGGCCAAATATCCGCGGGCCCGCATCATCATGGCCTCGTCGGTTTCCGACGCCAGAACGGTCATGCACTGCCTCAAAATGGGCGCCAAGCAATACATCACCAAACCCTATGACGAAGACAAGGTGCTGGGCGCGGTGCGGAAGGCGCTGGAGCTGTAACGCCGGGGGACGTCCGAACGGCGTCCTTCAAAGCGAGGGCGGCGAAGAATCTTCGCCCCGGCCTCCGCGCCCGGCCCTGGCGACGCGGCGGCACTCTGAACAGGTTTGGGGGGTGCGGCGAAGCGGCCGTTGACCGTATCGCCGATAATGAGGGAGCACATGAGCGTAACCGACGAGAACCTGGCCGAACTTTTTGAGCAATACAAAGACGAGGTCCGTGAAACCATCGGCACCCTCGACAACGAACTGGTGGCCATCGAACAGGATCCCACCTCCAGCGAAACCATTTTCTCGCTGTTCAGGCATATGCACTCCCTGAAGGGCTCTTCCAAGATGTTCAACGTGGACAACATCGCCCACATCGCCCATCGTCTGGAAGACCTGATGTCGATGATCGACAAGAACAACGCCATCCTCACCAAGCATCCCAAGATAGTGGATCTGCTCTTCAAGGGCAACGACATCTTCCGCGACATCATCGCCCGCCTGGAAGACGATATCAGCTACACCCACCTCACCCCGGACCACACCGCCTTCATCGGCGAAATCCAGGCCCAGATCGACAGGATCAACCGCCGCGATTCCCAGTTGGTGGACGCGGCCCGCAAGCTCCTCGACGACCTCGAGAGCCTGGTGCCGGCCCTGGAGGAAACCGAGGCCGACAACCTCAAGCGGGCCATGGCCGACGTGGCCGCCGGCCTGACCCTGGCCACCCTGGAGGACGAGGGCGTCAACCAGATCCGCTTCCATTACAACGGGGTGGACCTGACGGCCGACGTGCGCGCCCTGGAAGAACTGCTGGAGAAATTCAAGGCCGAAAAAAGCGCCCCGGAGGACGCCCAGGCCCTGATCGACGTGGTCGGCAGACTTTACAACAGCCTGGCCGACGTGGCCACCGAAGACGCCCAGAACCTCATCGCCGAACTCGGCGACGGGCTGTTCATGTTCAAAGAGCGCGAGCTCGAGATCGACCAGATGATGGTGGAGTTTTTCGCCGCCATCCTCGGTGATCTCAAGGAAAAATTCCAGGTCGAGGTGGTGGCCCCGGCGGCGGGCGCCCAGCGGCAGAAGACCGCCAAAAGCGGCGACAACTTCAAGGAACCCCAGACCAAGACCATCCGGGTGGACGAGGCCAAGATCGACCAGTTCCTCGATTCCGTGGGCAAGCTCATCACCAAGAGCGAGATCCTCAACCACCTCCAGTTCTCCTTCCGCCAGGCCGGGCTCAGCACCACCCTGATGCGCGATTTCACCACCGTCTCCCGCACCATCTCCAATGACATCGTCAACCTCCAGCGGTCCATCATGGAAGTGCGGCAGGTGGAGATCAACAACATCCTGAAAAAATTCCCCCGCCTGGTCCGCGACATCTCCCACAAGATCGGGAAGGAAGCGGAACTGAACCTCTTCGGCGAACGGGTGCCCATCGACAAGAGCTTACTCGACGACGTGGAGCAGGCCATGGTCCACATCGTCCGCAACGCCGTGGACCACGGCCTGGAGACGCCCGAGGAACGGACGGCCGCCGGCAAGAACCGCCGGGGCTCCATCAACATCCGGGTCACCCAGGAGGAAGCCTCCATCTATATCGAAGTGGCCGACGACGGCCGGGGCCTCAACCTTGACCGGGTCAAGGCCAAAGCCGCGGAACGGGGGGTCATCACCGCCGAACAGGCGGCGACCATGGGCGACAAGGAAGCGGAGATGCTCATCTTCCGCTCGGGCCTCTCCACCAAGGACGAGGCCACCGACCTCTCCGGCCGGGGGGTGGGCATGGACGTGGTCATGACCAACCTCAAGAAATGGAACGGCGAGGTCATCATCAACAACAATCCCGGGCAGGGCCTGGCGGTGGGCCTGCGCCTGCCGATCACCAACACCCTGTTGACCAAGGAAGCCATTCTCCTGCGGGTGGGCGACAGCGTCTTCTGCCTGCCGCTGGAATTCGTCAGCGAAATCGTCACCGTGCCCACGGAGGCCATCCACCACCACAAGGACCAGGCCGTCTTCCGCCACCGGGACATGGTCATCTCCGTCATCAACATCAAAGAAATTTTGGGGCTGGGCTTCACCGACCACCCCGGGCCGCCGGATTCGGCCGGCTCCAACCGGGCCTTCATCATCCTGCAGGACAAGAACGCCTCGCGCCAGTCCATCATGGCCGATGAAATTCTGGGCCAGCAGAAAATCGTCATCAAGGAATTCGAACTGGAGACCTTCCGCAAGCTGCCCTATTTCAGCGGCCTGACCCTTTTGGGCGACGGGCGGGTGGTCCTGATCCTGGATTCGGAAAAACTGCTGGCCTGTTGAGAAAACCCGGGACCACGCTCCGACGCCGGGCGGGATGACCGTCCCGGCATGCCGCTTGTAAAAACACCATCACCGGCCCGGCACCGCCAGGAGGGACTCATGAATCACCCGCCGTCGCTGAAAACCCATTCGGCCGCCTCTCTCTTGCTGGGGGCGGCCTTTTTGTTTCTGACCGCGCTGGTCCCGGGGCCGCTCCGGGCTGAAGAGTCGACCCCGCCGAGCCTGGTTATCTTCCACACCAACGACGTCCATGGCTACGCCCTGCCGGTGCGGGACCAGGCCGGGAACCTGACCCACCTCGGCTATGACCGGATGAAGGCTTATATCGACGGCGTGGAGGCGGACAACAAGCTGCTCCTCGACGCCGGCGATGTCCTTCACGGCCAGCCCTTCGCCACCGCCCGGCGCGGTGAGTTCATCGCCCGCCTCCTGGCGATTCTGCAATACGATGCCCTGGCGGTGGGCAACCACGATTTCGATTACGGCCTGGAACGATTGCTGGAACTCCGGGATCGTTACGGGCTCAATTTCATCGCCGCCAACATCCTGAAAAAAGACGATGAAAAGCCGCTCCTGCCGCCTTACATCATCAAGGATTTCGGCGATTTCAAGGTGGGCGTCTTCGGCCTGTCCACCCCCGACACACCCATCAAGACCGCCCCCGGCAACGTCAAAGCGGTCAGCTTCAGCACTCCCGAAGAGGTCGTCCGCATCGCCCGGGAAACGACCGAGCACCTGAAAACGAAGGAAGGCGTGGACCTGGTGGTGGCCGTGACCCACCTGGGCGCCGATCCCCTGGACAACCCCGGCTCCCAGGCGGTGGCCCGGGGAGCGCCCGGCCTGGACCTGGTGATCGACGGCCACAGCCACAGTAAGCTCGCCGGCCTGCGGGCGGGCGACGCCCTCATCGTCAGCACCGGATCGTATCTCGAAAACCTGGGCCAGGTCACGGTCACCCGCACCCCGGAGGGCCGGCTGATCCTGGCCCCCAGACTGATCCCGGCCGTGGAATTCGGCTCCGTGGCCCCTGACCCCCGGTTGGCCGCCCTGACGGAAGAATTGTCGGCCGAGCTGGAAAAGGAACTGGCCCAGGTCATGGGCCACACGCCCATCGACCTCAACGGCGACCGCGAGCGGGTCCGCCAGGCCAGCACCAACCTCGGGCGCGTCATCTGCGCGGCCCTGATGGCGGCCACCGGGGCCGACGCCGCCCTGTTCAACGGCGGCTCGATCCGGGCCTCCATCCCGGCCGGGGACATCACCCGGGGCCAGGTGCTGAGCGTGCTGCCCTACGGCAACTACGTCCTGACCGTACGCCTGACCGGCGCGGAGGTGCTGGAGGCCCTGACCGTCGGGCTCGGCCAGCCGGCCGAAGGCGGCTTTCCCCAATTTTACGGCCTGACGGTGACCGCCGCCGAAACGAAAAAATACGCCCCCGACGGGACCATCACCCTGAGCTACCGGCCGGCGGAAGTGAAGATAGGCGGCCGGCTCCTGGATGAAAAAGCCCAATACACCATCGCCATCAACGACTTCATGTTCGCCGGCGGCGACGGCTACACCGTCTTCGGCCGTTCCGTGGCCTGCGAATACGCCACGGTCGAGGAAATACTTCGGAATTTTTTGGCCACCGTCGATCGGGCCACTCTGGACGCCATCGACCGGGCCGAAGTGCTGACCGTCATCTCCGCGGAAAAGGCGGCCAAGTGACCGAATCGGCCTCCCGGCCGCCGCAAGCCGGCCTCGACGCGGCTGTAGGGGGCGGGGGCGTGCGCGAGGCCCTGGCCGCCGTCTCCGCGTTCTGGGCCCACTGGGGCTTTCAGCCCTGGCGCCGGGAAAACCTGGCCGGAGTGGCCCGGCGGCAGCATTTGGTCAAGGACGGTTTCCTGGGCCGCATCGCCGAATACGGGGCCTGGGATTACATCGTCTGGGAGGCCGGCCGGGCGGAGGACCGGGAAGCCCTGTTTCGGTCCCTGGCTCCCCGGCCCGAAATTATGACCCAGCGCTTTTTGTTCGTCATGCCCGACCCGGCCCCGGAACGCCGCGTCAAATCCTTCTGGCTGGGCTTCCGAGGCTATGCCGAACTGTACGCCTACTGGCCGCCCGGGCCGGCCGGCCGGGGTGCGCCGCCCGACCTGACCGGCCTGGTGGAGTTGGCCCTCCAATGCCCGGGGCGCGACCCGAATCCCGCCCCAGGTGAAAGCGGGGGGTGAAGGCAGGGAGCGGAGCCCATTTTCCGTCCCGAGGCCAAAGTCCACCGCCCCGGCCCGGCCCCGGGGTAAATTCTAAAACATCCTTATTTCCTTTCGTTAATTTCGACTCTGAATCATTTGAGGCCTACCATGCTCACCGCCCTGTTTCTGATCGCCCTGGTTTATTTTCTGTTGTGCTACCGTTTTTACGGCGGCTTTTTGACCCGGGTCTTCAATCTGAACAACGACCGGCGAACGCCGGCTGTGGAAATGTATGACGGCGTCGACTATTGCCCGGCCCACCCGGCCATTCTGATCGGGCACCACTTTTCCTCCATCGCCGGCGCCGGCCCCATCGTCGGGCCCATCACCGCCGCGGCCTGGTTCGGCTGGCTGCCGGCCTACCTGTGGTGCCTCCTGGGTTCGGCCTTCGTCGGCGGTCCCCACGACGCGGGCTCCATCATCGCCTCCATCCGCCATCGAGGCCTTTCCGTGGCCGAGGTTGTCAAATGTTGGATCGGAGCCCGGGGCCGGTTTCTTTTCCAGACCTTCACCGTCCTGACCCTGATTCTGGTCGTGGCCGTCTTCATTCAACTGGGGGCCAACAGCCTGGGGGTGACCCTGAACCTGGTGAACGGCGCCGCCGGCCCTTCGATCGACACGCCGGCCCCGGTGGCCTTCGCCGCCGTGACCTATCTGGCCCTGGCCCTGTTGTTCGGTCTTCTGGTCTATCGGTTCAGGCTGCGGGCCTCCCTGGTCACCCTGGTGATGCTGCCGGGAGTTTTCGGCTCGGTCTGGCTGGCCTACCGCTACCCGGCCCTGACGCTGCCCTTTCAATTCTCCGCCGGGGATTGGCGCCTGATCCTGATGGGTTACGTGGTGGCGGCCTCTCTTTTGCCGGTGTGGCTGCTTTTGCAGCCCCGCGACTATCTGTCGTCCTTCTTTCTGTATTTCGCGGTGATCGTCGGCGGCATCGGCATGGTCTTCGGCGGTGATTTTCAGATTCACCTGCCGGCCTTCAAAGGCCTGACCTCCGCCGACGGGCAGTTCATCTGGCCCATTCTCTTCGTCACCGTGGCCTGCGGGGCCATCAGCGGCTTTCATTCCCTGGTGGGCAGCGGCACCACCGCCAAGCAACTGCGCCGGGAAAAGGACAGCCTGCTCATCGGTTACGGTTCCATGCTGCTGGAAGGGCTGGTGGCGGTCATCGCCATCGGGACGGTCATGATGGCCGGCGACGTGGCCCGGGGCGGGCCGGTCATCACCTTCGCCGAGGGCTTCGGCCGCTTCTGCGCCCTCATCGGCCTGGACCGGGAACTGGGGGTGGCCATGGGCGCCCTGGCCATCAACACCTTTATCCTGACCACCGTGGATACGGCCACCCGCCTGACCCGCTATCAGATTCAGGAACTGTCCGGCGGGCGGATCGGCAAATACCCGGCCACCCTCCTGGCCGTGGGCGGGGCCGCGCTGTTCCTGTTCGTGGAAAGCGGCGGCCGCCCCACCTGGAGCCTCATCTGGCCGGTTTTCGGCGCGGCCAACCAGCTGGTGGCCGGCCTGGCCCTCCTGGCCCTGGCCGTCTGGGTCAAGCGGGCCTTCCGCCGTTCCAACGCTTTTCTCATGGTCCCCATGTGGTTTATGATGGCCACCACCCTGGCCGCCTTGGGTCTTTTGGCCTGGGAACAGATCAGCTCCCCGGAACCCAACCTGGTGGTGACCATTTTTTCGGCCCTTCTAATCGTCCTGAGCGGACTTTTGTTGCGGGAAGCCATGAAAGTCATGGCCCCCGCCCGGGCCCAATCTCAAGCCGATCCCGCCCCCGAGATGACCTGAGGGGGGGGTGGGGGGCCAGGTCGGCCCGGGACAAGTGGCCAAGGGGCCACACCCGGCCTTTCAATACGCTGAAGCCGCATCACCAATCACATATCATATTGAATTTTTGACGTTTAATTTTTTATCTCGCCCCACCTTTACTGGCATAGCCATTGCTACCTCAAGCTCGTGAAAAGGCGGAAACGCCGCTAACGGGCCGCGGTTGTGTGGGGCATGACCAGAGGCCGGTCAGAGAGACAACTGAAATGACCTCGATCACGATGCAAAAGACCATTCGTCAGACTATATCCGCTCTGGGCCTCGGCCTTCACAGCGGTCGCGATATCAATGTGTGGCTGAAACCGGCCGTGGCCGATCACGGCGTCAGCTTTCAGCGCGTCGATCTCCCCGGGGCTCCGGCCCTGGCGGCCACCGCGGAAAACGTCACCAGCACCACTCTGGCCACCACTCTGGGCCGGGGTGAAAACCGGATCAGCACGGTCGAGCACCTCATGGCCGCCCTGTCGGCCCTGGGGGTGGACAATCTGATCGTGGAAGCCGACGGGCCGGAACTGCCCGTTTTCGACGGCTCGGCCGCCGAGTGGGTGCGCCTTCTGAACGCGGCGGGCCTGGCGGACCTCAATGCTCCGCGCCGGGTCTACAAAGTCACCCGCCCCTTCAAGTTCACCGCGGGCGACAAATCCATCTCGGTGCGGCCGGCCAACCGTTTTTCGGTGGAGGCCCATATCGATTTCGGCGGGGCCATCGGCCGCCACTGCTTCTATTATGTGGAATCCGACCAGGCCTTCACCAGCGAGATCAGCCGTTCCCGGACCTTCTGCCTGCTGAAGGACGTGGAGATGATGCACAAACAGGGGCTGGCCCTGGGCGGCTCCCTGGACAACGCCGTGGTGGTGGGCGATGACGGCATCCTCAACCCCGACGGCCTGCGTTACAACGATGAATTCGTCCGTCACAAAATTTTGGATTTCATCGGCGACCTGGCCATGGCCGGGGCGCCGATCGTCGGCCAGTTCGTTCTCCACAAACCGGGGCATGAATTGAACCGCCGCTTCCTGACCGAGGCCCTGGCCGAGCCCGGCCTTCTGGAAGCGTCGGCTCCCGCCGTCGAAGAAGCCAAGCGCCCGGCCGTCCGCAAGGAAGCCCGGCGTCTGTTGCCCCGTCTGTCTCTTTCTCTCGATGAGGCCCTGACCCCCGCGGGCCTCTGATTTTCACCATCTCTCCTCCATCAAAAAAACCCGCTCCCCGCGGGTTTTTTTGTGGCCTGGAAGCCGGTCGCCCCGGGTCGGATACGCCGCAAAGGCCATTTCCCCGCCAAATCGCCTCCTTACTGAGCAATGCCACGCAGTGGGCGCTTTTGTGGACATCCACTCCGACGAAACACCGGCTATCCGACAGATCGACTTTTTCCCGTTTTTGCGCCATCCTTTTCATGATGGCCTCCTTCGCCACGAAAAGCGGCTCCGCCGCGTTATTGATTACTGGCAAGATTACACCAGTATGCGGGGGGAGGCCATCATTGTATCTGAAAGACGGGTTTGTGAATCGCGGCGGTCTCAGCGTCCGTGGGGGGGGGGGGGGGGGGGGGGGGGGGGGGGGGGCGGGGGGGGGGGCGGCCCACACCGCGGCACCCCCCCGCGGCGGGGGGGCGGGGGGGGGGGGGCGGGGCCCCCCGACGC
>JAVBLB010000046.1:0-5876 GCA_031553735.1 Candidatus Adiutrix sp. | reverse complement strand
AACGCTGCTTACCTCTGGCGTGGCCACTTTTCACCGCTTGATCATGACCGCACTTAAGACAAATTGTTTCCATGGCTTATCCTCCCATGATGAGGATTATACCATATTTTTTATAAAATCGTTACTTAAGTAAAACTCTCGATGAAACCGCGCCCTGTTGCGCAAAAACAATGTGTCGCTCAACCACAATATGAAGAACATCCCGACCTCCGAAAACCGGCCGGCTCGGTGGACTGCTCCGACCGGGAGTTGCCGCTTTTTAAAAAATATAACTACCTGAATTATATATATTTTTGCAATTTTATTTTAATAAATTAAGTAATTTAATATATTGTTAAGCATGAATATATAATTAATAATATAAATAAAGATATTAAAAGTAAAATAAAATACTAATAAATTATCTTTTAAAATAAATTTTGCTGCCCAAAGCGCTTGAAATCTTCGCGCTTTAAGGGTATTATACCCCATAAGCCATCAGGGCGTCTTGGGCGGCGCTTTCCCGAGTAGGCGAACAGTCTGAATCAACACTCCAACCTGTGGTGGGCCGGCCGGCTTCAATGGTCGACGGCCGTTGCCGAGGGCGTCTTCATGGCGGCCGAGATTCGGCCGGGAAAAGCTTTCGGCGGCGGGCCACTCTCTGCGGAGGCAGGTCCGGATCGGCGACATTCAGACTGGCGGGCGGCTTTTTTGAATGAAAGGATTTTTAGCTGATGTCTAGCTCAAAGTTGTTGCTGAGCCTGCTGGGTCTCTGTCTGCTGTTCCTGCCCGGCTGCGCCGAAAGCGGCCGGACCAGAGTGGCCCTGCCGCCGGCCGCCAAAAGCCCCACCCCGCAAACCATTTTCGGCGAGGCCACTCTCAGCCCCCAGGGCGACCCCAATGCACCCCTGACCATTCCGGCCACCCCGGACCGGGCCTTGACCCTGGCGGAATGTCTGGCTATGGCCAGGCGGGTCAGCCCCACCGTGGACAGCGCCGATCAGAGCCAGGTCGGGGCCATGTGGAGTCGCTGGCAGGCCATCACCGCCTTCCTGCCCCAGGGCTCCACCGCCTACAGCGCCACTCGTTACGACGACATGGCTTCCACCGGCACCGGGCGGGATACCATGGGCTTCACCGGCCGGACCCAGTATGTCTGGCAGGCTCAGGTGACCCAGCCGGTTTTCACCGGCGGCCGCAACCGGGCCAACTATCTGTTGTCCCAGTTGGGGGTTTCGGCGGCTGAAATCCAGCAGGTCCAGGCCCAGGAGGATCTGGCCCTGATGGTCAAGCAGGCCTACTACAGCATCCTGGCCACGGAAAAAGCCCTGGAAGTGGCCAAAACTTCGGTGGTCAACCTGCAAAGCCACCTGGAGGTGGCCCAGAACTTTTTTGATGTGGGCATGGTGCCCAAGAATCAGGTCCTGGAGGCCGAAGTGGAGCTGGCCAAGGCCGTTCAGGAGCAGACGGTGCTGACCCGCGACCTGACCGTGGCCTGGGCCCAGATGAACATCCTGCTGCGCCAGCCGGTGGATAAGCCCATCTCGGTGGTGGATATCCTGAAATACACGCCGTTCCCGCTGACCATGAACCAGTGCATGGAGACCAGCCTGGCCCAGAACCCGGAGATGCAGTTGGGCCGCAACCAGGTGGACGTTTCGGCTAAAAACATCGATGTGGCCCGGGCCGGCTACTACCCCCAGGTCGGGCTGACCTACACCAACAATTCCATGGGCAACACCGCCCGGGCCCACGGCGGCTGGTCCACCAACGACGCCGGCTGGAACGTGGCCGCGGTGGCCACCTTCAACTTCTGGGAATGGGGCCGGACCAAGGCCGACGTGGAAAAGAGCAAGGTGGAGCTCAACCGGGCCGTCAACAGCCTCACCAGCCTGGAGGACAACACCAAGCTGGAGGTGACCAGCAACTACCAGAGCCTCTTGTCGGCCGGCAAGAACATCGACGTCTCGGCCAAGGCCGTGGTCGCGGCCGCCGAGGACCTGCGCATGGTCAAGGAGCGCTACCTGGAGCAGGTGGCCACCAACACCGAAGTGCTGGACGCCCAGACCCGCTTCTCCAACGCCCAGTACTCCCATTACCAGGCCCTCTACAATTATAACTTGGCCTGGGCCACTCTGGAACGGACCCTGGGCCGCCAGGTGCTGGCTTCCGGGCTGGTTCCGGCCCCGGCCGCCGGTCACAACTGAGAGGCGGCCCCGGCCTGTTTTCCTGATGAACGGGCGGCGGGATTCCCGCCGTCCTCTTTGTGCGGGGTTTTCGCCGGCGGCGCATCATCCCGTGAAGTGCCTGTTCGGGGATGCGGGAGCATCCCGGTAATCGTCGAATGACCGTCATATGATCGTCAAAATTTTCCTGGTCAACGTCGGTTCGGATGAGACGCCTTTCTCCGGCGCCAGGGTCGGAGTGGCGCTGTTGCGTCACCTGGGGCAGGAAACCCGCCTGCGGGCTTTGGCCGCTGAGCTGGGCTGGCCGGTGACGGCCTATGTGCTGCCCCACGACGGGGCTTTCCTGGTTCGGTATTTCACGCCCGAAGGGGAAATTGAAACCGCCGACCCGGGCGCCTTGGCCGCGGCCCACGTGCTTTTCGGCCTGGGCCTGACCCCGCCCGATCAACCGGTGACCCTCCTGGGGCGGGGCGGCCGTCGCCGGCTGGCGAAAGCCCCGCTGGCCTTCGATCGGCTCGAACTGCCCCTGGAGCCCTCCGGCCCGGTCACTCCCCCCGCCCTCACCGAGGCCCGGATGGCCGCCGCCCTGGGGTTGTCCCCGGAAGAGGTGTTGGCCGGTTTCGCGGCCGAGCCCGGCCATCTGCTGATTATCTGCCGAACGCCGGCCGCCCTGCGGCGGGCCGAGGGCGGTCCCGGGGCGCTCGCCGCGCTGGCCTCTCCGACTCGTTTGACTCTCAGCGCCCCTTTGGAGGCCCCCGAACCTACGGGATATGCCGTACGCTGCTTCAGCCCGGCCGGGGAACTGCCGGAGCTGCCGGAACGGCTGGACTTCCACGTCGGCCTGGCTCCCTTCTGGGCCGGACGGCTGGCCGCCTCCCGCCTCGCGATCCGCCATCAGGGCGGCCGGGCCGCCCATCTGCGGGCCGAAATGGCCGACGGCGGGCGGGTGACGCTTTCAGGGCGGCTCCGCTTCGTCTTCAGGGCCGACCCCAGCCCCGCCCCTGATTCGCGGGCCGGCGACGACTGAGCCGCCCCACGGCTGCGGGAGCCTGAAAGGGGCGGCCTCCCGTTTCGGGCCCCGAAGGGGGCCTGCGCCGCCGCGGCGTTGTCTTGATCGGGCTTCCGCGGCCAAGGCGGAGGCGTGATCGCCTCCACCCGTCTGAAATGCCGGCGGCGACCAGGGGCCCGGCTTTCCATCTCAACCGCGCACGCCCTGGAGGGGGTAAAGGGAGTTCACCGTGGACACAGGCCGCCCCCCCGGCATGCCGGGGGACTGGACCATCGATATGCTGGGCAACTTTAAAAAGCTGTTCAGCAACCCGGTGCTGATGGCCATCCGGGAAGGGCTGACCTTCTCCCTGCCTGTCATCGTGGCCGGCACCCTGGCCGTGCTGATCAACTCCTTCCCTCTGCCGGCCTATCAGCAGCTCATGCTCGAGCTCATCGGGCCGACCTGGAAAGCTTTCGGCGGCTACGTCTGGAACGGCACCCTGGGTTTTCTTTCGGTCATCATGACCATTTCCATCTCCAACAGTTTTTGCGAACAATACAACAGCGCCCACCCCACCGACCGCCTCTCGCCCTCCATCGTTTCTCTGGTGGCCGTGGCCGCGCTCCTGTGCACCATGGAGCCGGGCACCCTGTTTTCCCAGCCCGGAGCCCGGGAAGGTGGCGGCGGAGCTTTGCCGACCATCTGGCTCGGGGTGCACGGGCTGTTGTGGGCCACCCTTATCGCCCTGTTTTCCGGGTTTATCTTCCGTTGGTTCCTGCGCTTCAAGCGCCTCCGGGTGGCCTTCCATTCCTCCAGCGGCGACACCACCATGAGCCAGGCCATGGACACCATGATCCCGGGGCTTCTGACCATCCTGGTCTTCGCCGCCCTGAAGGTCCTGACCATCGCCATGGGCATCGACGACATCAACGCGGCCATCTATGCCCTGATCTACCGGCCTTTCGCCAGCATGGGCGGCACCCTCTTGGAGACGGCCACGGTCTACGGGGTGGTGCGGCATCTGCTGTGGTTCTTCGGCGTTCACGGCTCCAACGTTCTGGAGCCGATCATGACCGAGCTCTACCTGCCCGGGATCGCCGCCAATCAGGCCGCCCTGGCCCTGGGGCAGGCTCCGACCCACATCTTCACCAAGCCCTTTTTCGACTGCTACACCTCCATCGGCGGCTCGGGCTCCACCCTGGGGCTGCTGATCGCCTGCCTCCTGCGCCACCGGGACAGCGGCTCCCGCCAGATCGCCCGTATCTCCATCGTTCCGGCTCTGTTCAACATCAATGAAATTCTGCTTTTCGGCCTGCCGGTGGTCCTGAACCCGGTCTTCCTGGTGCCTTTTCTGCTGGTGCCCCTGGTCCTGACCGCGGTGGCCTACCTGGCCACCCTCATCGGCCTGGTCCCCATGACCGTCAACGACGCGGCCTGGAACGTGCCGGTTTTCATCAGCGGCTATCTGGCCACCGGGTCGGTGGCCGGGGCCGCCCTGCAACTGGTCTGTCTGGGCCTGTCCACAGCCATCTATCTGCCCTTCGTCGCCCTGGACAACTGGCTGAAAGCCGAGCAGTTCGACCGGACCTTCCAAAAGCTGGTCCAGGTGACCAGTTCCGGGGAAATGATCGATCAGGGGCCCCGTTTCATCTCCAGCCCGGACACGGTGGGCAGCCTGGCCCGCTTTTTGGCCCAGGACCTGGAGCACGGCCTGGAGAAACGCGAATTCTATCTCGAATACCAGCCCCAGGTGGACAGCCGCACCGGCCGGGTCTACGGCGTCGAGGCCCTGGTGCGCTGGAACCATCCCCGGATCGGCCGGATTCCGCCGCCGGTCTTCATCGGCCTGGCCGAGGACAGCGGCTTCATCGGCCGGCTCGGCCTGTGGATCGCCGAGGAGGCCATCCGCCAGACCGCCGAATGGCGCCGCACTCCCGGGGCCGCCGACATCGTCGTCTCGATCAACATCTCGGCCCGCCAGTTGGACGACCCGAAACTGCCCGACACGATCCACGCCCTGGCCCGGCAATACGACGTCCCGGTGGACAACCTCAAGATCGAGGTCACCGAATCCGTGGCCATCGGCGGCCACGACGGCCACCGGGTGCTGGGCCGCTTCAGCGAGCTGGGCTTCAAGCTGGCCATCGACGACTTCGGCATGGGGCACACCTCCCTGAGCTATCTCAAGGAGTTCCAGGTCAGTTCCCTCAAGCTCGACAGCATCCTCAGCCGCGACGTCCTGGTCAGCCGCTCCAGCCGGGAGATCATCAACACCATCGCCGATCTCTGCCGCAGCCTCGACATCCAGCTCATCGCCGAATTCGTCGAGGACGAAGACCACCTGCTGAAGTTGCGCGAGCTGGGCTGTTACAACATCCAGGGCTATTTCTACAGTCCGCCCCTCCTCCCCGAAGCCTGCCTCCTCTACCTCCTGGACACCCACCAAGCCTACGGCCCCCAGGGCTGAGCCCTGGACCCACCGGATGCTGGCGCATCCTCTCCGCACCCGCTTCGCTGGACGGCTGAGGCCGCAACGTCTGGGGGGCCGAGACCATCTTGGTCGTCCACAGGGGGGAGGGCGCGAGGCTCCCTCCCGGAGGATTGGGCGGGCATGTAAAATAGACGGGCCGCCATGCCAAAAGAGAGAGGGGAGCGTCGCTCCCCTCTCTCTTTTGCATTTACCGTGTAGACGACCCCGATGGTCTCGGCCGACCAGACGT
>JAVBLB010000092.1:0-10490 GCA_031553735.1 Candidatus Adiutrix sp. | reverse complement strand
AAACTGGGATTCAAGCTGATAAGCTTGAAAGATACCGAAACCGGCCGGGGACGGCCGGTTTCGGACCGGCTCGAGGAGGCGGAGCCCTTGACGAGGGGGTTAGAGCGGGCGCACCAAAGATGAATAAAGCCTTTATCGCATCATTTCCAATCTTAATTTTCTTCCCGCACAGGGCGCTTCAGCGCCCCCATCCTGTGGACGACCCCGATGGTCCCGGCCACCCAAACGTTGCGGCCTCGGCCGCCCAGCGAAGCGGGTCCGGGCCAGATGCGGCAGCATCTGGGGGTCCAGGGCTCCGCCCTGGTTTACAATAGGGCGGGACTGCGATACAATAATCTCTATGTCCACCAGCGGCCACAATGAAAAACTGACTGTGGGAGGGCGTCTCGTCGGTCCGGGGCGCCCGGCGCTTTTGGTGGCCGAAATCGGGGGCAACCACGGCGGCGACCCGGCCCTGGCCCGACGGATGGTGGAGGCGGCGGCGGAAGCCGGAGCCGGGGCGGTGAAGTTCCAGGCCTACCGGACGGCCGAATTCATCAGCGCCCTGAGCCCCTATTACGCCGAACTGGCCACTGAGGAACTCCCCTTCGAACGCCTGGCCGAATTGGTGGCCCGGGCCCATGACCTGGGCCTGGCCGCCGGCCTGACCGTCTTCGACCCGGCCGGGCTGGATCTGGCCCGGGAATGCGGGGCGGATTTTTTGAAAATTTCCTCCGGCGACCTGACCAACCCGGATCTTCTAGCCCTGGCCGCCGAAGAGGCCCGCCCGCTGTTCGTCTCCACCGGGGCGGCCGAGGCGGCGGAAGTCGAAGCCGCCCTGGAGATCCTGGCCCCAGCCCGGGACCGGCTGGCGCTTCTGCAGTGCGCGGCCCTGTATCCCGCCCCGATCGAGGCGGCCAACCTGGCGGTGATGGCCGGCTGGCTGGCCCGGGGGCTGACGGCCGGCTATTCGGATCACGTTTTGGGGCCGGCGGCGGCCCAAATGGCCCTGGCCCTGGGGGCGGCGGTGCTGGAAAAGCATTTCACCCTGGACCGGGCCCTGCCCGGCGGCGACAATGCCTTGTCGGCCACCCCGGAAGAATTTCGAGAGCTGGCCCGGTGGGCCGGGCTGTGCTTTCAGATGCGCGGCGAGGCGGTCAAACGGCCCCATCCCCTGGAGCGGCCCATGCGGCCGATCATCCACCGGGCCCTGGTGGCCGCCCGGGACCTGCCCGCCGGGCGGCGGCTGACGGAAGACGACCTGGTTTTACGGCGCCCGCCGAACGCGTCCGGCCTGCTGGGTCCCCGGGACCGGCCCGGGCTGCTGGGCCGGGTTCTGAAGACCGGGCTGGCCGAGGGCACGCCGGTGACCCGGGCGGATCTGGCCGATGACGGAAGGTAAAAACCGGCCCTCCGCCCCGGTTCAGCCGCCGCGGCATCGAGCCGACGGGGCGCCGCTCCGGGACGCCGAAGCGGGGCTGGTCATCTCCCACCTTTTCGACCGGCCCTCGCCGGAGGCGGTCCGCCTGGCCGAAGCGGCCGAAATCTGGTCCCTCAGAACGGTCCCGGAACCGGACTGGCTGGCCGGGCGGCCCCGGCGGCGGATTTTCCACTGGGGCCTGGGGCCGGCGCTGGCCGATTTCCAGCCGGCCCTCCGGCGCCAGGGGCTGGAGCGGTATCTGGCCGAAAATCCGGTGGAGCTGTTCAGTTTCGACCTGGGCCCGAGCGCCCGGCGGCACTGGGGCCCCTGGCCGGCGTCCCCGTCCCTGGGACCGGCCGCCATCCGGCGGCACACCGAAGCGGCCCTGAAATTCATCCGTCGCTTTTACCGGGGTCCCCTGGCCGTGGAGAACTACAACTTCTACCCCACCGGCCTGTATCGCCGGGTCACCGAGCCGGATTTCATCCGCCGGTATCTGGAGGAATTCGATCTCGGCCTGGTGCTGGACCTGGCCCACGGCGCGGTGACGGCCCACAACCTGCGCCTGGACCGGGAGGAGTATTTCGAAGCCCTGCCCCTGGAGCGGGTGGCGGAGGCGCACCTTTCGCGGCCCGAACTGCCCGGCACCCCGGCCCTGTGGGCGGTGGACCGGCACCTGGCGCCACAGGAGCGGGAGTGGGCCTGGCTGGCCAAGCTGCTGCGAAACCCCCGGCTGCCCCGGGGGACGCCGGTTTTTATCGAATACTACCGCGATTTGAAAACCCTGGAAGCGGCCCAGGCCCGGTTGACCGGCCTGGTGACCGCCCGGCGGGAGGAACATGAGCCGACCTGAACAGACCGCGTCCTGGATAGATGATCCGGCGGCCCGCCTGGCGCGGAAAAACGCCTTCGACGCCTCCCTGGTGATGGGCACCGCCCGTTTCAACCAGGAGACGGGGCGGATCACGGCCCCCTCCCGGCCCTTTTTGTGGGCCATCGACGGAGAGACCGGCCTGATCCGCGCCGATCTGGTCCGGGCCCGCCCCTGCCCGGTCTGCGAGGCTCCCCCGGAGCGCGGCCTGTTCGTCAAGGACGGCTTCCGGCACGTGCGGTGTCCGGATTGCGGCCTGATCTACGTCAGCCTGATCCTGCGGGAGGACGTGCTGGAAAAATACTGGCGGGAGGAACTGGCCTGGACGGAGGTCCTGAACTCCGGCCCGCAGATGGAACTGGACCGCCTGAAATACCAGTATGGCCTCGACCTGGCCGCCGCCCGCCTCGCCGGTCGGCGGGTGCTGGACGTCGGCAGCGGCCCGGGCGGCTTCGTGCGCCTGGCGGGCGAGGCCGGCTGGCAGGCCACGGCCCTGGAATTGAACCAGGCCAGTTCGGAGATGCTGGCCGCCGCCGGCTTCCAGGTCATCGTCAAGCACCTGGAACTGTCGGACCTCCCGGCCGGCGGCTTCGACCTGATCTCTTTCTGGGAAGTGCTGGAGCATCTGCCCGAGCCCCGGACGGCCCTGATCGAGGCCCGGCGCCTGTTGGCCCCCGGCGGCCTGGCGCTGATCCTGGTGCCCAACGCCGGCTCGCTGGTCACCCGACTTTTGCATGAAAAGAGCAACACGTTCGGCGGCCACTCCCACCTCAACCATTTCGACCCCGCCTCCCTGACCCGGCTCCTGGCCGGCGCGGGGCTGCGGCTGGCGGAGCTGGAGACGGTCATCACCGAACTGGGCACCATCAATAACCACCTGGCCTTCGAACATCCCTACACCGGCCGGGCCGAGCCGTTCTGGGAGGCCCTGACCCCGGAACTCATCCATCGGAACCTGTGGGGCAGCCGCCTTCTGGCCTGGGCCGAGCGAAAAGATTAAAAAAGGTGACATCATGAAATTCCTGGGTCTCATCCCGGCCCGGGGCGGCTCCAAGGGCGTGCCCCGCAAAAATATCCGGCCGATCTGCGGCCACCCCCTCATCGCCTGGACCATCCGGGCGGCCCTGGATTCCCGGCTCCTGGACCGGGTGCTGGTCTCCACCGAGGACGAGGAAATCGCATCCGTCAGCCGGGCCTACGGCGCGGAGGTTCTGGAGCGGCCGGCGGAACTGGCCGTCGACACCGCCCTGAGCCGGGACGTCATCGCCCACGCCCTGACCGCCACCGGGGCCACCCACTCCGTGCTCATGCAGCCCACCTCCCCGGTGCGCTCCCCCGGCCTGGTCGACCGGGTGATCACCAGTTTTCGCAGCGACGCCTGGGATTCCATGGCCACCGGCTTCGAACAGCTCCTCTACCCTCCCCACGGGGTGGAACACCGCCGCCAGGACATCAGGACCGTTTTCGTCAACGACGGCAGCGTCATCGTCAGCACCCGGGAGACGGTGCTGGCCGGCAGCCTTTTCGGGCGGCGGGCCGGCACCATGATCACCCGCCGCGAAGAAAACGTGGACATCGACGACGAATTTGATTTCTGGCTGGCGGAAAAAGTCCTGGAACGGGCCCTGGCCCTGGGCTGGGACCTGGCGCCCCAGCGGGTGGCCCCATGAAGCGGCTTCGCCCGGCCAAGGCGTCCCCCGGAGCCGTTATTCTGGGATCGCTGTTCTTGCTGGCCGCGCTTCTGTCGGGACCCTCCCCGGCTCTGGCGGCCAATGCGGCCGATATTTTCCTGATGCTGCCCAACACCGAATGCGGGGGCTACACCCAGGCGGAACGACAGCAGATGCTGGATTTCGCCTTCGTGGCCCCCGAGGCCTCCGGCCGGAGCCCCTCGCCCGATCCGGAAAAACCCTGGGCCCAGATCCTGTCGACCCGCCTTCTGGTGCTCCACCGGCCCGGCTACGGTGACATCACCTACAAGGTCTTCGACGGTTATGGCTTCCAGCTGCTGGCCATCTGCCGAGGCCGGCAGCGCACTTCCCCCATCGACACCGACTGTCTCTTCAACCTCTGCCTGTTCCGCTTGGACTGGGCCGGGCTGACCCGGGTGGAACTGCGGGAATACCTGCCCCCCATTTCCATTCTCGATTTCATCACCGTCGACACCCTGGCCGACCCCCGGGCGGTCAAGGACATCGCCGCCCGGGCCCCGGGCTACGGCCAGTGCCTGACCTGCAACGCCAGCGCCCACGACATGCTGGGGCTCGACATCGTCACCGCCACCACGATCTATGCCGCCGCCTGCGACAATTTTTTGCCCCCCTTCGGTCTCCTGCCCTTGACCTGGAACGGCCTGGGCTTCACCAAGCCCTATGACCGGGCCGCCCCCAAGGATGGCGGCTGACCGCCGGAGCCCGGCCGATGGATACCCGCGCACTTCATACCCCAGAGGGGCAAAACGCCGCCGCAACACCGCCGTATACGGGTCGCGGCGGCCGGGACGAAGGTTCAATAGCCTCCAGCCCTAACCAACAAAGGGGGAGTCCGCCGGACGCGTTCCGGGCCGAGCTGGAAAACCTGGCCTGGACCCTGGCGGCCCACCTGGAGTATTTCGAAGCCCTCGGCCTGACCGGCCTCCCGGGTCCGCTGGAAGAACCCGATCCCGCCCCGGCCCCCCGGAAAGCGGCTTCGCCCGCGCCGCTCCGTCTCCCGGATCCTTCGGCCCGGCCGGCCCGGCGCCCCGGAGGCACCCGCCAGGTTGAACCGGCCGCCAGCGAAACCCCGGCCCACTGGGCCGGCCCGGCCGCCACCCTGGAGGAACTGGCCGAACGGGTCGACCGCTGTCAAGGCTGCCCCCTGGCCGGCAGCCGCCCGGTCCCGCCCTCATTCGGCCGGGGGAGCGCGGCGCCCCTTTTGGCGGTGGTCGGCCCCACTCCGACCATGTATGAAGGCGAGGCCGGCGTTCTGCTGACGGCCATGCTGGAAAAAGGGCTGGAACTGTCGCCGGACGACTACTACCTTACCACCCTGGTCAAGTGCCGTCCGCCGGACGACGAAACCCCGCCCCCGGGTGCCGACGCGGCCTGCCGACCGGTGCTTCGGCGGGAGCTGGAGCTCCTGGCCCCCAAAATCGTTCTGGCCCTGGGCAAGAAACCGGGGCAGGAGCTCAGCGGCCTGGCCGGGGAACCACTGGGCCTCCTGCGGCCCCGAACCCACACCGTGGCCGGCCTGGAAGGCCTCTGGCTGCGGGTCACTTACGGCCTGGAGGACATCCTGGCCTCCCCCAAGATCAAGGCGGGCTCTTGGCAGGATCTGCTACGGATCAAGCCGGGCCTCCTGAAACTGCGGGCCGCCGGCCGGAACAACGGAAACGGTTGATTTTTTCCGCCGCCCGCGTCCCGTGTTTACTATATTTTTCTGATTTAAATTGAGGCTCTGGATGCTGATTCGCCTATTCATCATATTGTTCGTCGTGTTCCTCCTGACCGGCTGTCCCGCCGACCCCCCGGAGGGCGGTTCCTCCGCCGGCACCAGCCGGCAGGAGGAAATCGAAAAGTGGAACACCTATGTCGACCTGAGCAACAACCTGGAAACCGAGCTCAACCCGGCCCTGCAAAATTATTTCCGCCTGTTCGGCTACAGCCCGGAATATATTCCCACCGACCGGCCCGAATTCGCGGCCGATATCCTTTCGGCCATGGTGGCCAACCAGGAACTGGCCCGGGAGATCGACCAGGCCCTGGCCAAGGCCGCCGGCTCGGACAATGACCTGGATCAGGCCACCTATGAGATGAGCCTCCACCTCAAGCAGCTTTGGGCCGGCCTGGTCAAAGCCCGCGATTATTACGCCGGCGGCGGGGCGGCCCCCGAAGACTATGCCGCGATGCGGGAGACCCACGCGAGCATCTTCCAGGCCTATCAGGGCCTGGAAGCCACGCGGGTCCGTTTCTGGGACGTGCTGAGCAAAGAAGACGCCGAACGGCGCAAGCGCGACATCCAAAACATGGCCGACCAGGGTCTGGCGCTCCGCCCGGCCATGCTGAGGCTCCTGGACAGCGGCCAGGCCCTCCAGGACCTGTTGAGCGGCCGCAACATCACCTCGGCCACCCTGGCCAGCCTGAATCTGGACGACTTTCGCCCTCTCAACGACGCCTTCGCCTTGAGCATCGCCGATTTTGACCTTTTGGAAAACGAAACGGAAAATCCGGCCCAGGAAGGCCTGAAAGCCGAAGATCTGGAGCGATTCAGCCGGCAGGCCTGGGAGACCCTGGCCGCGGCCAACCAGTTGATCGAACGCCGCCAGAACAAAGACCCGGGCGAAGCCGGAGCCGATGAAGCCGTCGGCACCCCTGAGCATTTCGGCCGGGAACTGGGTGAATTGGTGGACTTATATAATGAAATCGTCCCTTGAAGCACGGCCGCCCCGCCCTGCCCTGGACGCGGCCGCCGCCATGAAGTGGTCTCGTCATCGCCATACCGGCGATAGACGGTATCGCTTGCGGGGCGGTCCGGCGGAATGAAAGTTCGGGCGGCTCTATCCTTTGTATTGTTTGACTGAGGATTTCCTCGACAAAGCCAGAAAAAATTCTTTGCCCGGAAGTCCCCTGACAACATATCAACTTTTTTATCAATAAGATTAAAATATTATTATAACTATTTTTCCCGCCAAATGAAGTGTTTTTTCACTTGCCATTTTGGCCGAAACCTGATATTGTACACACTAGCAAGACTACCTAAGCCATAGCTAGGTTTTCATGTTAGTTGGTTTCAGCCACGGTAATGCGGCCATTTTGTTTTTTTATCCTTGACAGGCAGATGACTTTTGTTCAGTTTTCGACTTCTTTCCTTGACCTCCTTGCGAAGTCTCCCCCGACAACTTTTACTAAAAGTATCTTTCGCCTTGCCTTGTTTTCGGCTGGAGGCGCTTTTTTCCGGCTTGAACCGCCGGCCGGCCTTCCAGGCTTATTCAAAACGGACGGACGAAAGCTCTGCTTGCGTACAAACGGTGATGAGCGCGCCTTTGCTGTGCTCCCGCCATACAGGCGTCTCGGCGGCCACCACAGTGGCGACCGCCGGCGCTTTTCTCAATGTAAAAGTCGGTGGGGACTGGCGGCGCCGGAGTCAATTCGGGCCGCGACCCACCCCGCGGGGCGGTTCAATGGCGCCCCGGCTTCAGGTTTGCTAGATAATTTCGGCCTTTGACCGGAAACTAGAGCCCCCGCGAAGCGCGGGGTAATATCGCGCGATGGAGATGTATCTCATGGTGAAAACGATTTATGTTGGCAATCTGCCTTTCAGCGCTACCTCGACTGAGGTCGGCGACATGTTCTCCCCCTATGGTTCCGTTCATTCGGTCAACCTGATCAATGACCGAGAAACCGGCCGTCCCCGGGGTTTCGGCTTTGTGGAGATGGATGATGAGCAGGCCCTGGCCGCTATCGAAGCTCTGAACGGCACTGAAGTCGGCGGCCGCAGCCTCCGGATCAACGAAGCCCGGGGCCGCGAAGACCGCGGCGGCGACCGCGACCGCGGTGAACGCCGCCCGCGCCGTAACGATTATTGATCAGCCCCGCGTCTCTAGCCTGAGATTCGTCAATAATCCGGCCCGGCCTTTGTAAACAGCAGGCCGGGCCGGATGTGACGGGAGATCCGGCTCACTGAATTCCGTGACCCGGCATTCGGTAAACCTCGAAAAGCGACTGATAATGGTCGATTTTCGAGGTTTTTTGTATCAATCGAAAAAACGGCTCATCCCGGCCCCCTGTCTGGCCTCGGCCTGCCGATAGGTCAACCCGGCGAGAAACAGCAGAGCAACATGGGCCACCATCAAGTAGACCAGGATCAGCAGAATACCCCACCCCGGAAATGACGAGATGGCGTCCATCAAAGCATCGGGGTTTTTGTCGATCTCCGCCAGGGGAATCTTCCGGAAAAACCATATCACCACACCGGCCCCCAACGGCAAATAAGCGATCACCGCAGCGGCAAGGAACAGCAACCAGGCCAACGGGCCGTCGAATATCAGCTGAATCGGCCAGGTGACCGCCCTGGCCGGCCGAAGTTCGCCGCCCTGATAGACCAGGCGGTCAGCCATGCAAAACATGGCGCAGGTATTGACCAGATAATACAGGATCGTGCCCGCAAAATTGACCAAGAGGCCCAGCACGGGAATGAGCCCCACCAGACTCAGCGCCAGGTTCCAGGCGATGGCCGCTCCCAGCCAGACCAGCAGACAATAGAATATGGGCCGGAAACGGGCCCAGGGCGACAGGACAACCGCAATGAGGCTGTCCGGCTCCTGGCCGCTCAGATACCCCAGGATAAGGGTATTGACGCCCAGGCCCAGCATTTGAATCAAAAGGCCGGCCAGGAGCATAAGCCCCAATACGGCCAGGGCCTGACCGGCGGGTCCGGCGCCGGCTCCCAAAAATGAGCCGATGGCCCCCACGAAAAGACCCAGGACCAGGCCGCCCAGCATCACCAACAGAAAGACCGCCAGCCCTCCCAACAGGAGCAGGCCGGCAATCTTCAAGCCATAGCTCAACGTCAGGGCTTTGGTCAGGCTGAGCTTGTCGCCGAATGACATCGCCGCGAAGTCATCGGCACCGAGGATGGGTTCGTGGTCGGCCATTGAGAATTCGCCTTTCAGGTCAGAGAAGGATGGAGGCGATTGAGCCTTGGTCACGGCCTCATCGCTTGACGAGCGATACCTGCCTATCCCCGGGCGGGGGATGGATGCAAATCGCCCATGGCAGTGCTGCGAAGGCGTTTGGCCCATTCGGGCTGCATCGGGGGATCAGGAGAGGTCGCCGCAAAAAGAATCGCCGTTCAAAGGCGAAATCTCGGGAAGCTCAAGGTAAAAAGAAAGCATCGCCAGGGATGTTTGGCGGTGGACGGATTATTATGTAACACGAAAAGAGGCTCCGGTCAAGCCAGGGTGAGGAAGCGGCGAGCATGGGCTATCTGATCAAGATGCAGCCGGAACCTGAGCTGTCACCGCAAAATATTTCCCACAAGCGCTCCAACGTTGAAGGCCCTGTATATTTCGACCATATCGTCTTGTTTGGCGCAGGGGATATCTCTCGTCTTCCCGGCGCTATGGCATCCAGTGCAAAACTCAATTCGCATTGTGTGCAAATCGAATCTGGACACCACATTACCGGATTTAACAGCTCCTTCTAAAAAAGCGTCGATCAAAATAAAAGTGTTTCCGTTCGTTCTCTGACTGCCGTTTAATATTAGGATGTTTAAGGCCACGGCTGAGTAGTCCTTTCAGGATTCTATTACTCGAAGTCATTTCATAAATAAGATTTTTGTTTCCTGGCTAGGCGCGAAGGCTTTTTAAGCGCAGGAATATAGAGACATATTTCGAGCATTAAAAAGACTGAGCAACGACGCCAGGGAGCAAAAAGATATTTATGAAATGACTTCTCACCAGATAGCGCTTAATGGGGCCTATCAACCAACAGTTCCAATCTCTTCTGAAAAAGCAGCAAAAAGATATAGAGTGCCACACAGCGACCGCATACCACAAAAAAGGCCCCTAAGCTTCGCTCAGGGGCCTTTTTTTAATTAATCGGCGGCGACCTACTCTCCCACCCTCCTAAAGGGCAGTACCATCGGCTCTGTGGGTCTTAACTTCCGTGTTCGGAATGGGAACGGGTGATCCCCCACGACATAGCCACCGAGACGCTGGGAGCGTCGGCCGACTCCGCGCGGGCTGTCTTCCAGCCGCGCCCGGTCGTCCGAGCAACTTCCCTATTCACCAGAGCACCCCAAGCCGCTGCTCGGCCGACCATCCTCGGTCGGAACCCGCCACGGCGGACCGAATGCGTCAGCATTCGGGGGGGCCCGGGGCTCAGCCCCGGTCTCTGAAAAATGAATATTGGGTAACTCTATGCATCCTGGACAAAGCGTCCTTAATGATAGAACTTGTTTTAATGTAAAACAAGGAAAAGCCTCACGGACTATTAGTGCCGATAGGCTCAACACATTGCTGTGCTTACACCATCGACCTATCAACCCGGTCGTCTTCCGGGGTCCTTCAGGGGAGACTAGCTCCCGGGGAAATCTTATCTTGAGGCAGGCTTCCCGCTTAGATGCTTTCAGCGGTTATCCCTTCCGAACTTAGCTACCCAGCCATGCCTCTGGCGAGACAACTGGTGCACCAGTGGTTCGTCCAACCCGGTCCTCTCGTACTAGGGTCAGGCCCTCTCAAAT
>JAVBLB010000106.1:0-5160 GCA_031553735.1 Candidatus Adiutrix sp. | reverse complement strand
CCTGTGCATGGTTCCCGGCCCCACTGGGGCGCTGCGCCGCAGAAAAGCGGTCCGACCGCATTTTGGACACCCGGGAACAGGTACCCCCCAACTTGTTAGGCTAGCCTACTCGACTCTTCACCTTAAAAGGACGGGGGCCACCGCGCCCCCGCCCCGGCCGCCGCGACCGAGGCCATATCCCGGCCGCGCGGCGCATCGCCCCTCCGGGGCCCAGACGCGAAGGCAGCCATGGTCAGCGAATACACTCCCCTGGAAGGCGCGCCCGTTTACGGCGACCAGCCGGTGCGCATCGAGGGCATCCTCGAGGCCCTGCAGAAAAACCATCCCGAGGCCGACACCACCCTGGTGCAGCGGGCCTACATCTTCGCCGCCAGCGCCCACCAGGGCATGACCCGACGCTCGGGGGAGCCCTATCTCAACCATCCCCTGGCTGTGGCCGGCATCCTCTGCGACATGAAGATGGACGTGGCCACCGTGGCCGCCGGGCTTCTCCACGACACCATCGAGGACACCGAAACCACCCTGGAGGAGGTCGACCAGAAGTTCGGCAAGGAGGTGGCCGCCATCGTCGACGGGGTCACCAAGATCAGCCAGATGAACTTCCACTCGGCCACCGAGCGCAAGGCCACCAACATGCGCAAGATGATCGTGGCCATGCTCACCGACCTGCGGGTCATTCTGGTCAAGCTGGCCGACCGTCTCAACAACATGCGCACCCTGGGCTACATGCCCGAGCACAAGCAGGAACAGATCGCCCAGGAGACCCTGCAGATCTTCGCCCCCCTGGCCTCCCGCCTGGGCATCCACAAGATCCAGACCGAACTGGAGGATCTCTGCCTGTATTACCTGGAGCCGGCCGCCTATTCGGACATCCGCCTCAACCTCTCCGCCGGCCGCAACGACCGCCAGCAGTATGTCAAGGAGGTCATCGACTACCTGACCCGGCGCATCCAGGAATTCAAGATCAGGGCCCAGATCGAGGGCCGGCCCAAGCACATCTACAGCATCTGGAAAAAGATGCGCGACCAGGGCCTGTCCTTCGACCAGTTGTTCGACCTCACCGCCTTCCGCATCATCGTCGACAGCATCCAGGACTGCTACGGGGCCCTGGGGGTCATCCACTCCATCTTCAAGGCCATCCCCGGCCGCTTCAAGGACTACATCAACATCCCCAAGGCCAACGGCTACCAGTCGCTGCACACCGCGGTCATCGGCCCCCGCAACACCCGCATGGAGGTCCAGATCCGCACCCAGGACATGCACAACTACGCCGAAAACGGGGTGGCCGCCCACTGGCGCTACAAGGACGGCGGGGCCATCAGCACCGAGGAGACCCAGCGCATCACCGCCCTCCGCTCCATCCTCAGCTGGCAGGAAAACCTCGACAACCCCGACGCCTTCCTCAATTCCGTCCGCGAAAGCCTGGCCGACCATGAATCCATCTACGTCTTCACCCCGGCCGGGGACGTCAAGGAGCTGCCGGCCGGGGCCTGCCCGGTGGATTTCGCCTATTCCATCCACACCATGGTCGGGCACAACTGCGTCGGGGCCAAGGTCAACGGGGCCATCGTCCCCTTGCGTTATAAGCTCCAGAACGGCGACACCGTCGAAGTCATGACCAACCGCCACGGCACGCCCTCCCGCGATTGGCTCAACTACACCGTCAGCCCCCGGGCCAAGGCCCGCATCCGCCAGTGGTTCGCGGCCGAGGAACGGGCCAAGGCCGTGGATTTCGGCCACGACCTCATGGAAAAGGAAATGCGGCGGGCCGGCATCCCCAAGGCCCGGCTGGCCAATCCCGAACTGTTGAAAAGCCTGGGCTTCGCCACCCTGGACGAACTGAACGCGGCCGTGGCCTTCGGCAAGCTCCCCTTCAAGCGCATCCTGCAGATTCTGGCCCCGGACAAGTTCAAGACCCCGCCCGTCACGCCGGAACCGAAAGCCCCCGCCCCGCCCCGCGACGCGAGCGACGGGATCGACATATCCAAAAGCGTTCTGGTGTCGGGGGTGAGCGACGTCTTCGTCCACCTGGCCAAGTGTTGCACGCCCATTCCCGGCGAGCCCATCATCGGCTACATCACCCAGGGGCACGGGGTCTCCATCCACTCGGCCACCTGCTTTTCCCTGGCCGGCCTGGACCCGGACCGGTTCGTCAGCGTCACCTGGAGCGACCACGAGGAAAGCGTCTATGAGATCCACTTCCGGGTCCGCACCGAGAACACTCCCGGCACCCTGATGCGGGTTCTGAGCGCCATCAGCCCCAATGTGGAGAACATCATCGAGGCCCACGCCGCCGACGAGACCACCGGCGGCACCATGAGTTTCCGTCTGGCCGTGCGCAACCAGGCCCAGTTCGAAAACATGCTCAAAGCAGTCAAGGATCTGCCCGAAGTCAAAAAAGCCGAGCGGTTTTTCCCGGAAAGGGTGTGAACGCCCATGCAAGAAATCATCAGCCTGATTCGCAACCTGTCCCCGGTCGGGGTGATTTTCATTTGCATCGTTTTAGCCATCCTGATCTATTTAGGCGAAGGGCTGGCCCGCATCGCGGCCATGCTGAAGGGGCGCCCCTTCGAAACCCTGACCGGCCGCCTGGATTTCATAGGCCGCGTTTTCGACACCCCGCCTCGGCACGAAATTCAAAACGCCCGGTTCATTCTGGATTCGACCGGCCAAACCGTGACCGTCGGCACGCTCCGTTTCGGCTCGACGCTGCGCTACGGCGGGCTGGTCGGAGTCGGAACTCAGGGCACCTGGTTTTTCCGGGGCCGGCCCGGCTCCAAGCCGCACCATTATAAAACCATGCGTCTCTACGCCTATTCGGACGGCCGCCAGACCCAACGCTCCCCGAAGGACATCCCGGCCCTGGAAAACCTGGACGGAAACACCAGAGCGGTATTTTTGATCGTCGCCGCCGGGCTGTTTGTCCTGGCCTGGGCCCACTTTCAACGGTGGCCGTTCAACTCGCCGGCCGTATCCGGAATGACGGCCCTGGTGATCGGCCTGGCGACGGTTTTGACCTGCCCGGTCGGCTGGTACCTCTTGGAGCGGCTGGCCTGCCGCAAGGCGCAGGCCACCCTGGATCGGCAACTACGGGACATCGAACGGCTCCAGGCGGGGTCATCGCGGCCGGAACCCGCCGTTCCCCAGGCCCTGCCGGCCGGGCCGCTCCCGCCGCCGGCCGCCACCAACGCCTCGTCGCTGGCGGGGGCGGCCTCGTTCGTTCCTTTCCTCAACTGGGTCTTTTATCTGTACTCCCTGCTCCGGTTCTTTTTCGTCTCCGCCAAGTCGCTGGCTTCGGTGTTCGCCAGGCCCCGCTTCGAAACCAGGCCGTTTTGCATCACCGCTCTGGGCGGCGCGCCGGTCAAGTCGGGCGAGTGGATCGAATATCCACAGACCACTCTCAGTTCCCCTGAGTTCGGTGAGCGGACCATCGCCCGCCTGTTGGTGGCCGAAGCGCTGGCCAACAACGCCCGCGTCCGGATCGGCCAGTCGGGTCTCTGGGTGATGCGAGCCGCCGAAATCAGCCCCAACCGGACCCCGCGCCGCCTGTATCTGGTCGCCGCCCACGACGGCGAATATCTCATCTATTCCCGCTCGGACGCTTTGGAAGCTTACGGACACACTCCCTTGACCCCGGTTCTGGCCGCCTTCTGGGGGCTGATAGCCGGCCTGATTGGAATACACTGGTTTTACGGCCTCATAACCTTCGACGCCCGGCTGCTCTGGCTGCTCCCGGCCATGGCGCTGCCCGGCGCCCTGCTGATTCTGACCCGCCGCCGTATTCTCAACGCCTTTCAGCGGGAACTGGAGCGAACTTTTCAGCTCACCCAGTCCACCGTTCCGGAACGCCTATGACCCACGCCGATCCCCGCCCCAATCTCCTTGATCTCAGCCCGGACGAACTCGTCGAATTGTGCGTGCGCCTCGGCGAAAAGCCCTATCGCGGCCGGCAATTGGCGGCCTGGCTTTTTCGCCGGGGGGCCGACGATTTCGAGCAGATGACCGACATCGCCAAGAGCGCCCGCCTGAAACTGGCCGAAGCGGCCCGCATCGCCCTTCCCCGCGCCCTGGACGTGGCCGAGGATGAGGAAGCCGGCAAAATCCTGTGGGAACTTGACGATGGCCGCACCGTGGAGAGCGTTCTCATCCGGGAGCGGGACCATCTGACGCTGTGCCTGTCCTCCCAGGTGGGCTGCGCCCTGGGCTGCCGTTTCTGCCGCACCGGCACCCTGGGCTGGACGCGCAACCTGACCCCCGGCGAAATCCTGGGCCAGATCCTGGGGGCCCGCAAATTCCTGCGGCCCGGCGAGGAACTTTCCAACCTGGTCTTCATGGGCATGGGCGAGCCTTTGCTGAACCGCGAAAATGTGATGAAGAGCCTGGCCGTCATCACCGATCCCGACTTGATGGCCGTGAGCAAGCGGCACATTTCCCTTTCCACCGTGGGGGTGGTGCCGGAGCTGCCCCTTCTGGCCCAAGGCCCGGAAATCGGCCTGACCATTTCCCTGTCCGCGCCCGACGACGAATTGCGCAACGACCTCATGCCCATCAACCGGAAGTACCCTCTGGCCGAACTCAAAAAAGCCCTGGCCGCCTGGCCCCTGCCCCACGGCCGGCGCCTGACCATCGCCTATGTGCTGCTCCGGGGCGTCAACGACCGGCTGGAACAGGCGGCGGCCCTCAGCCGTTTTTTGACCGGCCTGAAAGTCAAAATCAACCTCATACCCTTCAACCCCTGGCCCGGAGCGCCTTTCGCCGCCCCCTCGGCCGAAGCGGTGGAACGTTTCCGCCAGGTGCTGGCCGACAAACACCACACCGTCATCGTCCGCTGGTCCAAGGGCGGCAAGGTCGCCGCCGCCTGCGGCCAGTTGGCCGGCCAGCGGGCGGACGGCGGCTGAGAAGCGATTGATTTTTTTCGTGCGCCCCGAAGGGGCGGGCGATGCCAAGGATGGGGCGGCGCCCCCAAAGGGGCGAGCCGAACTTTTTTCGTTTCGCGCCGTCGCCGCCGCTCAGCAATTCTCAAAGTAGAAGAAATGGGGCTCCGCCCCAAACCCCGCCAAGAGGCAATTTCCATCCCTGGACCCCCACCGAAACCGCCCCAAAGCGGGCGGTATCGGTGGGGGTCCAGGGATGGAAATTGCCTCTTGGCGGGGATGGAAC
>JAVBLB010000064.1:0-10350 GCA_031553735.1 Candidatus Adiutrix sp. | reverse complement strand
CACTTTTTGTTGTGCGGCGCGGGTGTGGTTTTTTTAATAAGTAGTGTGCGTTTAAATTTCGGGCCGCCCCAAGGCCGGTCCCCAATTCCGGTATTTTTATTTATGCGCCGCCCCTGTCGCCACCATCCCGTCATTTGTGCGCCGGGCCGGATTGGTATATAATAGTAAATGGACCTGAGGCCGGGCCGCGAGCGTCGCGGCCCCCGACCATTGGGCATCGTTTCCCGCAGGGTTTCCAATGAACTCGAACCACGATCGATATCCGGAAGACAGCCGGGAACTGGCCGAAGCCGTCGGCCGGCTGCTCATCGTCGGCTTTGAAGGCAGCGAAGTGGCTGAAGTGGAGGGCCTGGTGACCCGGGTCCGGCCGGCCGGGCTGATTTTTTTCAGACGCAACTATCCGGAGACCGACGGTCCCCGGCGGCTGCGGGAGTTGATCGATTCGGCCCAGGCCCTGGCCGAAGGCCACCTGGGGCGCCGCCTGTTCATGGCCATCGACCACGAGGGCGGGCAGGTGCAGCGGCTGCCGGCTCCGTATACCCAGTTGCCCCCGGCCGGAGAAGCCGCTCTGCGCGGCCTGGCACCGGCCGAGGTGGGCGCCCTGGCCGAGCGGGGCGCCCGGGAACTGGCGGCCACCGGCTTCAATTTCAACCTGGCCCCGGTTCTGGACGTGGCCCCGCCGGTGGACAGTTTCATGGGGCTCCGCAGCTTCGGCGACGATCCGGAGTGGGTCCTGGCCTGCGGCCGGGCCTCTCTGGAGGCCTACCACCGGGCCGGCATCCTGGGGGCGGGCAAGCATTTCCCGGGTTTGGGCGCGGCGGTCATCGATCCCCATCATGAATTGCCCACCCTGACCGGCGACCTCCGCCGCCTGCGGGAGGTCGACCTGGTGCCCTTCCAGGGGCTGGTCGCGGCCGGGCTGCAGGCGGTGATGACTACCCACGCCCTGTATCCAGCCCTGGACCGGGAGCGGCCGGCCACCTTTTCCGAGGAAATCGTCGATCTTTTGAAGAACAGCCTGGGCTTCACCGGGGCGGTCCTGACCGACGACCTGGAGATGGGAGCGGTGATCAAGAACTATCCCCTGGGCGAGGCCGCGGTGGAGGCCGTCCGGGCCGGGCACGACCTGGCCCTGATCTGCCGGCGCCGGGTTTATATCGACGAATGCCGCCAGGCCCTGGGCGCGGCCCTGCGCCAGGGGCGACTGGCGGAAAGCCGCCTGGTCGACGCCCACGCCCGGTCGGAAGCTCTGGCCCGGCGCCTGGCCGCGATCCAGCCCGACCGGGCGACTCGCGATCAGTGGCTGGACGCGCTGAGCGGACAGGGCGAGGGTGGTTCGGCCGCCTGCTGACGGGCCTCATCAGGGCCATACACTATTCATTCTCCGCATACAGCCCGCCGGCCGGATGCGAGACCGCGACAAGGACCAGGCATGAGCATTGACCCCCCGCATACCTATCTTCTCCAGCCCGGACTGTGGGAATTGACCGGCCTGTATTACGACGTCAACGACAACGCCTTCCCCCAGCGGGGGCAACTGGTCATCACCCACGAGCCCGACCTCTGGACCATCGACGGCCAACTGGTCATCACCACCGAGCAGACCCAGTCCGTCTCCAGCCGCTACGAGGTCCAGCCCCTGGCTCCGGGGGCTTCCTTCACCGAGTGGAAATCGGAAACCGGGGGACCCGAGCCGGTGTTCGGCCTCTTCGTCCTGGTCGGCGACACCATCATGTCTCCCTGGCAGTCCCGCAGCGGGACCTATTGGGGCCAGGAGATTCTCATGCGCTGGTCACCGACGGAGTACCGGGGGCGGGGGTTCGCGTTTCTCAAGAACGACAAGGTTTCGGCCTGGTCCACCCGGCTCACCTACAGCGGGTGACCCATTTTGGGATGGAGGCGATTGAGCCCCCGTCTCGGCCGATGCAACCCGTCCATGACGCGGTTACGGCGGTGCATTGCCCCATTCGGGGCTTAGAAAAGGGGCGGCGATATGAATCTTGAAACGATCAAGCAGTGGTTGGGCGGCCACCGGAGCCGCTGGGTGGTGGCCGTCGTCCTGTTGCCGCCGGTGGTCGCCAGCATGCTGGTCGACGAATACATCTATTTTTTCCTGGTCATGCTGCTGATCGGCGGGCTCACCTGGTGGGAGTTCAGCCGCAACCTTTTGGGCGCCGAGCGGACGGGCCTTTTGGCCCTGGCCCTGGCCGGCTGGGTGGCTGTGGCGTCGGGGGCCTATTTTTACGGCCCCTCCGGCCAGTCCATCGGCCTGGTGCTGGGGCTGGCCCTGGGGGCCGGCTACAGCATGTGGGCCCTGGAGCGCGAGAGCGGGCCGGTGCTTTTGAATCTCCTGGGGCGCTTCGCCCTGGGGCACCTGTATCTCAGTTTTTTGATGTCCTTTTTCCTGCTCCTGAAAAAAACCGATTCCGGCGGCCTGTGGCTGCTGTATGCCCTGGTGGTGACCGTCGCCGCCGACACCGGCGCCTATTATGTCGGCACCCGCTACAAGGGGCCCAAGCTGGCGCCCAAGGTCAGCCCCAACAAGACCGTGTCGGGCCTGTTGGGCGGGGCCCTGGCGGCCATGGTGGTTTCGGCGATTTTCGCCGCGTTCCTCCCGGCCGGGGTGGGCCTGCCGGCCCTGACCGGGCTGGGGCTTTTTCTGGGCTTTTGGGGCGCCCTGGGCGACCTGTTCGAGTCGGCCATCAAGCGGGCGGTCGACATCAAGGATTCCTCGGGCTTCCTGTTGGGCCACGGCGGTTTCTGGGACCGTCTCGACGCCCTGCTTTTCAACATTGTCCCGGTCTATGTCCTGGCCGAATTCGTCATGATGAACAATCCGTAATCCGCGGGATGGAGGCGAGTGAGCTTTTTGTCCCGAACGCGGCGGCTCATCATGGCGAAACCCGGGGCCGCCGCTTGATTTGAGGGGCCCGCTGTATTACTATTATCGAGGATCGGTCTGATTGACGGCCCCGAAGCCCCTTCATGACCCATGGCCCGGGAGAGCCTGCCCGGCCCGGCCGAATTTTTCGTGTGGAGCGAGATACCTATGTCGGACGACTTTGTGGTGAACGATAAAAGACTGTTCAGCCAGGACGGGCGGGTGAATCCCGAAGCCCGGACCGATGACGCGCCCACGGCCGCCCCGAAGGACGAGCCCGCGGCCCGGGACCGGGAGACCGCCCTGGGTCCGCTGCCGCCGGCCAACCTGGCCAGCCTCCTGGTGGGGTTGGCCACCTCGGCCTTTATCCATCTGGGCGAAAGGCTGGAGGAGGGCGCCGAGCCCGCCGCGCCGGACCTGCCGGCGGCCAAACACTCCATTGACCTCTTGGCCGTTTTGCAGGCCAAAACCAAGGGCAACTTGGAGGTGGAGGAAGAAGCCCTCCTCAACACCCTCCTGTATGACTTGCGCTTGAAATACGTGCGGGCCAGCTCGGAAAAATGAGCGCCCGCATTATTAAAAGGATACGAACTATGAATATTAAAAGACTTATGATGGCCCTGCTGATGGCGGCGGTTTTCGCGGTCGGCCCGGCCGCGGCCTGGGCCGCCCCGGAAGACGCCGCCCCCCTGACGGCGCTCCCCTCCCTGGCCCCGGTGGTGGAAAAAGCCGGGCCGGCGGTGGTCTACGTCTCGGTGGTCAAGGTGGTTAAGGGCCGCCAGGGCTTCCGTTTTGAGCGGGGTCCCTTCGGCGGGCCGGAGGGCGATTTCTTCGATCAGTGGTTTAACCAGCAGATGCCTCAGGGCGAGCGCAAGGTGCCCTCCCAGGGCTCCGGCTTCATCATCGATCCGGCCGGCTACATCGTCACCAACAACCATGTGGTTGAGGACAGTTCCGAAATCAAGGTCAAGCTGGACACCGGCGAAGAGATCCCGGCCGAAATCGTCGGCCAGGATCCCAAAACCGACCTGGCTTTGATCAAACTGAAGAAGGCCGGCACCTATCCCTACCTGGCCCTGGGCGATTCCGACAAGCTCAAGGTCGGCGACTGGGTGGTGGCCATCGGCAACCCCTTCGGCCTGGACCACACCGTCACGGCCGGCATTCTCTCGGCTCGCAGCCGTTCCATCGGCTTCGGCCCCTATGACGACTATCTGCAGACCGATGCCTCCATCAACATGGGCAACTCCGGCGGGCCGCTGTTGAACCTGTCCGGTGAAGTCGTCGGCATCAACTCGGCCATCGTGGCCGGCGGCGGCGGCGGAAGCGTCGGCATCGGTCTGGCCATCCCCAGCAACCTGGCCAAGGGCGTGGTGGCCCAGCTCAAGGACAAGGGCCGGGTGGTGCGCGGCTGGATGGGTGTGCACATCACCAAGGTCACCCCGGATCTGGCCAAGAGCTTTGAACTGGGCGAACCGCGCGGGGCGCTCATCTCCCAGGTCGACCCCGATGGACCAGCCGCGGCGGCCAAGCTGCGCCACGGCGACATCGTCCTGACCTTCGACGGCCAGCCGGTGAAGGACTACACCAACCTGTCGCTGATCGTGGCCAATACGCCCATCGGCAAGGACGTCAAGGTGGGGATCTTCCGGGACGGCAAGGAAATGACCGTGAATCTGACCGTGGCCGAAATGAAGGAGGATCCGAGCGAGACCGGACCGGTGGCCGCCTCCGCGGCTGGCCAGTTGGGCCTGACCCTGCGGGCCATCACCCCCGAGGTGGCCGCCCGCCAGAACCTTACTGAGCGGGAAGGCCTCTACATCGCCGGCATCGCCGCCGATTCCCCGGCCGCCGAATCGGGCCTGGCCGTCGGCGACGTGGTGATGGAAATCAACAGCAAGCCCATCAAGACCCAGGCCGATTACAACCAGGCCGTGTCCGGTCGGAAGGAAGGCGACATCCTGCGCTTCCTGGTCAAGCGGGGCGGCAACAACCTCTACTTCACCGTCACCGTCGCCAAATAAGGCCGGTTGGTGAAATTCGACCAAAACCCATCGAAGCGATGCGCCGCCGCCGGGTCCGACCCGGCCGGCGGCGATTTCGCCTCCGGCTCCGGCCTCTGGCGGCTGGCGCCGGCTAAGATCAACTTATACCTCAAGGTGTTGGGGCGCCGCCCCGACGGCTATCACGAACTGGATTCGGTCATGGCCCGGCTGGAGCTGGCCGACCGGGTCCGGTTGACGCTGGAAGACCGGCCGGGCCCGGACCGCCTGGCGGCGACCGCCGCCCTGACCGGGGGTCTGCCGCCCGATTTCGGCGGTCCCGACAATCTGGCCCTGAAGGCGGCGCGGATCTATCGGCGGCGGACCGGCTGGCCGGAGGTCGGCGTTTTCATTGAACTGGAGAAAAACATCCCTCTGGGGGCCGGCCTGGGCGGCGGCTCGGCCGATGGCGCGGCCGTGCTCCTGGCCCTGAACCGGGCCGCTCCCGCGCCTTTGCCCGCGTCCGAATTGGCCGGGCTGGGCCTGGCCCTGGGAGCCGACGTCCCCTTCTGCCTGTACCCGGAGCCCCTGGCCCGGGCCGGAGGGGTGGGGGAGCGGCTGGGCCCGCCGCCGGAATCGTTCCGCCGCTGGGCCGGAGAGCGGCTGACGCTGGTCAATCCGGGGTTTCAGCTTTCAACGGCCCGGGTCTTCAAAAATTTTGGGTTGACAAATCCGCCGCCAGATAATACTCTTGGGCCGAAGTTCGAATGCGCGCGCGGAGAGGCGCGGCCCGGAGAGAACGACCTCTTCGAGCCGGCGGCCCTCCTGGCGCCGGAATTGATGAAAGTGGCCGAGAGCGTTCGGAACATGCGGCCGGCTTTCTGGGGTTTGTCCGGCAGCGGGCCGACCTTTTGGCTGTGCCGGCCGGAAGTTCCGGCGGCTGTCCTGGCCCGGGATCACCCGGACTGGTGGGTGCGGGAGACGGCGGTGGCCGCCGCCCGGGACGAAATCTGAATTGTACCTGTAGACATCAGCCTCCGCGATTCGGCCCGACCCGGTCGGGGCGCGGCGGCGTTTGGCCCTTCGGGGCGTTGCTGGGGCGTCGTCAAGCGGTTAAGACCCGGGTTTTTGGAGCCCGTATTCGAAGGTTCGAATCCTTCCGCCCCAGCCATTTTTATAAATAATTCAGTTTGATATACATATAGCAGCTTAATCGTCACCAAATGGTATCGCAATGTCTTCGAAGCCGGGCGCCGCGGATGGGTTCGCCGAAATCCCTTTCCAGCGCGTCGGGGTACAGGTGTTTGTATGCGCAATGACATGATGCTGATCAGCGGCAAATCCAATCCCATCCTGGCCAAGGAAATCGCCGAACATCTGGGCCTGCCCCTCAGCCTGACCCAGGTGCGCCGGTTCTCCGACGGCGAGATCCTGGTGGAACTGGGCGAAAACATGCGGGGGCGCGACATTTACGTCGTCCAGTCCACCTGCGCTCCGGTCAACGACAACCTGATGGAGCTGCTTTTGATCATCGACGCCTTGAAGCGGGCCTCGGCCAGCTGCATCAACGCGGTCATCCCCTATTACGGCTACGCCCGGCAGGATCGCAAGGCCGCCCCCCGGGTGCCCATCTCCGCCAAGCTGGTGGCCGACCTGATCACCGCGGCCGGGGCCAGCCGGGTTCTGGGCATGGATCTCCACGCCGGCCAGATCCAGGGCTTTTTCAACATTCCGGTGGACCATCTGTATGCGGCCCCGGTGCTCCTGGAATACCTGCGGGAACGGAAACGGGAGGACCTGGTGCTGGTCTCCCCCGACGCCGGCGGGGTGGAGCGGACCCGCTATTTCGCCCGCCACCTGGATGTGCCCATCGCCATCGTCGATAAGCGCCGCGAGGCCCCCAACGTGGCCAAGGCCATGAACATCGTCGGCGAGGTCCGGGGCAAGGTGGCGGTCATCATCGACGACATGGTGGATACCGCCGGCACTCTGACCCAGGCCGCCCAGGTCATTCAAGACCTGGGGGCGGTGGAGGTGCTGGCCTGCGCCACCCACGCGGTTTTTTCCGGCCCGGCCCTGGACCGCATCGAGGGTTCGGTCCTGTCTTCGGTCATCGTCACCAACACGATTCCCCTGACCGAACGGGCCCACAATTCTTCTAAAATCAGGGTGATGAGCGTGGCCCCCCTCCTGGGCGAGGCCATCCGCCGCATTCACCAGAAGGATTCGGTCAGTTCGCTGTTCGTCTGACGCCAAATAAAAATCTTTACACGCCCGGCCCGGTCTGCTATGATACACAGTTCGGGCGGGCTGATATTTTTCGCCGCCCGCCTGAAACAACGGGAAGCCATTTTTTGAGAATAGACGGGGCGGCCGAGCGCTCCCCAGGAGGTTATCGTGGGTCTCTCAACTGTTTTGAAAGCCAAAGCCCGTGAGGTCAAAACCAGCAATTACGCCGGGCGTCTGCGGGCCGAGGGTTTTTTGCCGGCCGTCTTTTATGGCCCCGGTCTTGATGCGGCCCAGAGCCTCTGTCTCGACTACAACGAATTCAAGACCGCCTTCATGACCAGTGAGGGCAACCGCACCCTCTACACCCTGGAAATCGAAGGCCGGGGGGCCCAGGCGGCCCTTTTGAAAGACTATCAGGTCGATCCGCTGAGCCGCAAGGTCATTCACGCCGACTTCTACCGGGTCGACCCCGACAAGCCCGTCACCATCAAGGTGCCGGTGGTGCTGAGCGGCAAGCCTGTGGGCGTGGAAAAGGGCGGCCAGCTCCAGCCCGGCGTCCGGGACGTCAACATCACGGTCCTCCCGGCTCAGGCGCCCTCCGAATTGGTGGTGGATGTCAGCGCCCTGGCCCTGGGGCAGTCGCTCCACCTGTCTCAGGTGGCGGTCCCCGAGGGCATGAAGCTGGCCTATTCGACCGACCTGCCGGTGGCCACGGTGGTTATTCCCAAGGGCATGAAGGCTGAAAGCGAAGCCGCCGAAGGCGAAGCCGAGGCCCCCGCCAAAAAAGGCAAAAAGTAACATCCGGCTTCTTCCTTCCCCGGTTGCGGCCGGCCCCGGTCGGGCCCGTTTTACCCTGGTGGTTGAACGGGCCTTTTTTTCTTGGTATACTATAGTATTTCTGGTTTCGGGATATACTCGTGCATATTGTCGTCGGGCTGGGTAATCCCGGTCAGAAATATCTGCATACCCGCCACAACGCCGGCTTCATGGCCCTGGACCGCCTGGCCGCCCGGGCCGGGTTCGGCCAGCCGGTCCGCTTTGAAAGCAGCCTGGTGGCCAAAGGCCGGATCGGGGGGTGCCCGGTGGTGCTGGCCTGGCCCCAGACCTATATGAACCTGTCGGGCGAGGCGGTGGGGGAGCTGGCCGCTTTTTACAAGATTTCCGGCCGGGAAATCCTGGTTCTCCATGATGAAATGGATCTGGCCCCCGGCCGGTTGAAATTGAATTTCGGCGGGGGCACGGCCGGCCACAAGGGCCTCAGTTCCATTCTGGCCCGCCTACGCCAGGATTTCTGCCGCTTGAAGATCGGCATCGGCCGCCCGCCCCGGGAAATTTTTGTCGACGGCAATGTCGATTATGTTCTGGGCCGCTTCCTGGACTTGGAGTGGCCGGCGGTGGACCGAGCCCTGGATGACGCCGCCGAGGCGGCGGTGGACTGGGTGGTCGAGGGGCTGACCAAAGCCCAAAACCGGATCAATCGGCGCCCGGCGCCGGCGGCGGACGACCTATGCGACAACCCATGAACCGGCTGGACCGCCGGCCGAAAATGCTCAGCCGGCGCCACATCGACGTGGTGCTGGTGGAGCCACAGAAGAGCGACAACATCGGGGCCACGGCCCGTGCCATGGCCAACATGGGGCTGGGCCGGCTGGTGCTGGTGCGGCCCCGGAGCCTCCATCGGGAGCTGATGGAAGCCACGGCCACCAGCCACGCCGTGCGGGTGCTGGACGAGATGGTTGTTCACCAGGAACTGCCCGAGGCTCTGGCCCCTTACGCCCTGGTGGTGGGCACCACGGCCCGGGTCGGCAATCGGCGGGGGCCGTTCTATACTCCCCGCCAACTGGCGCCCGGCCTGGTGGGGGCCGGGGAAGAGGCGGCCCGGCCCACGGCCGTCGTGTTCGGCGCGGAACGCATGGGGTTGGCCACGGAGGACCTGCGCCTCTGCCAGAAAGTGATCCGCATCCCCACCGAGGACCCGGAAAGCAGCTCCCTGAACCTGGCTCAGGCCGTGCTCCTGATTGGCTATGAACTCCTGATCGCCGCTGGCGGCGAACCGGAGGCCCCGGCCGTCAGGCCCGCCGATCAGGCCGAGCTGTCCGGGATGTATGACGACCTGAGCCGGGCCCTGGTGCATATCGGCTTCCTGCCGGCCGACAATCCCGAGCACTGGCTGATGAACATCAAAAAGATTTTCAACCGCAGCCTTTTGACCAGCGGGGAATGCAACCTCTGGCGCGGCATCTGCCGCCAGTTGCGCTGGGCCCTGGACAACGCCGATCAACTGCCACCCTGGCCGGCTCCGGGCCGGTCGGCCGCGGTCGGTCCTCCGTCCTGGCCGCCCCTTGAAAACGAGTGATGTCAGGAAAACTATCCCACCGAATAACGCTGCTGCTTTTGGCGGCCCTGGGGGCCCTGTTGGCCGTGCCCGCGGAGGGGCACCCCTGGGCGCACCTCACGTTTTGGGTGCTGGCGCTTCTGTTGGTGGCCAACCTGGCCTGGTACGTCCGCCGGCAGCGGCGCCAGGCCCGCCTGGCCAGCCGGCAGGCGGCCGGCTCCCTGCATTTCATGGTCGACACCCTGTGCCATCTGAATTGGGAACGCCTGTCGGGCGGCTTCGACGAGGCCACCTCCCGTCTGCTCAAGGGGTTGGTCAACCGGGGCCCGCAGGACGGCCGGGCCCTGCGCCCCAGCCTGGAAAAGGCCGTCTCCGGCCTCAAGCGGCTGATCCGCCGACATCCCGAAGACCCCGGTCCGCCGGCTTACTGTTGCTGGTGTTTGGCGCTGTTGAGCCGCATCACCGGCAAGGAACTGGCCGAAGATCTGGGCGGCGAGGCGCCGGAAAGCCGGCTGTGGAACGCCGGCTCGGAAATGCATCACCAGGCCGCCCGGCTGGCCCCGGACCAGGGCCACATCCTGGCCGACTGGGCCCGGATTCTGGAGGATCAGGCTGAAGTGCTGGCCGCGACTGAAGGCGCGCCCGGCTGTTTTCTGGAGCAGGCCCTGAAGAATTACGCCGAAGCCGTCGATCTGGATCCGGAACTGGCGGCCGCCTGGCGGGGCCGGGGCCGGACCCTGGCCAAACTGGCCTTGATCGGGACGGAGCCGAGCCCGGACCTTCTGGCCCAGGCGGTGGGGTTCTTCGAAACCGCCCGGCGGGATCGGGACTGGGGGGGCGATTTTTACGGCGAGTTCGGTCAGGTGGTCTGCCACCTGGCCGAACACCACGAGACGCAGGGCGGCCACTATTTCCGATATGCC
>JAVBLB010000018.1:0-20680 GCA_031553735.1 Candidatus Adiutrix sp. | reverse complement strand
CCCGCGGCGCGCCCGCCCCGCGGCCCCCCCCCCGCGCGGCGGCTGCCTCTGGCTTCTTCTCGCGCGCCCCGGGGGCCGCCGCGTGCCCCCCCCCCCCGCCCCCCCCCCCCCCCCCCCCCCCCCCGCCGCGCGAACGCCGATAATGCCGTCTTGAAGGAGAATTGGTATAACAGGCCCGGCCTGAATTCGAGGTTATGGAAAAGCCCGGTTCGATTTCGAACCGGGCTTTTTAAGGTTTCAGGGGGGCGGTGATTTCTCAATTATGGCGGGGCAGGCGGTCGACCCAGGTGATGTCCAGGATCAGGTCGCCGCGCTGGGCGGTCTGGGCGTTGTAGAGGCCGGCCTTGCGCAGCCGGATCTTGTCGCGGCCGACCATGTCGGGGGTGATGGTCACTTCCAGCTGGCTGTCGCGGGTGATGGTGCCGTGGCCCCCGCACTTGCCGCAGGTGGCCGGGCGGTAGAGGGCGTTCTGGCCGACCCGGGAGAGGGTCCGGCCCTGGCCCAGGCAGCGGGGGCAGGCTTCCCGGGCCTGCCAGGGCAGGACCACCCGGCCGCCCTCGGCCCCGGGGCGCAGAATGAAAAGGCGGTAATGCACGTCGAGGCCCACTTCGCGGCGGCTTTCGAAACGCCAGTTGGCGGCCGGGGGCTGGGGTTTTTCGCCGGCTTCAGCCGTCCGGGCTTCTTCGGCCCGCCGGGCCCGATTGTGGGCCACGGCTTTTTTCATCAGCTTCTGATAGGCGCTCTGGGCTTTGATGAACTTTTCCACATCGTCCGAGGTCCGGCCGGCGGCGTCGGGGTGGTAGGCCTTGGCCATCTGACGGAACGCGGCCTTGATTTCGCCGAGCGAGGCGCCTTCGGGCAAATTGAGTTCCTGGTAGCTGCTGAGCGACATGATGGCCTCCTGGGTCAGTGTGTATCGAGTGACCATCATTTAAGCAATAGCCGGGCCATATTTTTTTATGATTATTTACAGTATGTTGCGATTAAAAGCTTCACCGGCCGGTGTGCAGTCGGCGTAACACCGGGCACTCCGGCCACCCGCTTCGGGCGGTTATCGGCGGATTTGTTGATGCATATATCAATTATAACAGTATGTTATTTGAGCTGTGAACCGCCGGCCCGATATGTGCGCACCAAATTTCACACCGCATCGGCCGCCGGGCTCCCGCTTTGCCCCGAATGGGGCACTGCGCCGCCGAAAAGCGGTCCGGCTGAAATTGATCGTCCGGGAACAGGCTCAATCGCCTCCCCGCCTTTTATCTTTTGGACCCGGACGGCCGATAAGAAAGACGGAGCGCCGGTCCCCCGTCACGAATCTGGCCGCCGGCGCTGAAAGGGTATTTAAGGCGATCATGTCCAACAGTATTCCATCCAGAGCTCCATCGCGTATGGAGACCGCTTCGAGGGCGGGCGCCCGCCCGGCCTTCGGTCTGTTCGCGGTACTGATATTGCTGAGCTTGCTGGGGGCGGCCTGGCTCGTCCCGGCGGGCCTTCAGGCCCTCAGCAACCACGGCGACTATTACCCACACGGCTGGCTGAAGCCCGATCTGTACGGGGCCCGGAAAGTCAGCGACATCATGATCGACTTCGACCCGGCCGTCGAAGGCGAGGAGACCCGGCGGGAGGAATTCATCCTGGCCAACGACGCCGGCCGGGCCCTCCGGCTGAGCCATAACGGCCGCGTCTTCTGTTACGTGGTGGATGTGGACCTCTACGACCCCTGGACCTATCAGGTCGTGGATTACGACGGCAGCGGCGCCTTTGAGATGAAGGAGCCGGCTTTCTCCGATTTTCCGCTGCCCCGCTGGACTTTCATCAACCATCCCTTCCTGACCCTGCGGACGGCCGACTACACCACCGCCGACCCCAGCGTCAAGGACCTGATCCATTCGCTCCTCGGGCCCGAAATGAAGCCCTGCAAAAAGAAATACACCCCCGAGCAGCGGGCCGCCCTGGCCATCGCCCGGGGCGGGGTCATGCCGCCCGACGAATGCCTGCCCGAGGAGTATTCCCCCATCTACGGGCCCGACGACGGCCCCCGGGTGGCCTTGAACATCCTCTTCGAATTCGACCGCGACACCCTGACCGCCCGGGCCCGCACCACCTTGAACATCCTGGGGAAGGCCATGACCTCCAAGGAACTGGCCGGCTCCACCTTCCGTCTGGAGGGCCACACCGACGCGATAGGCACCTATGATTACAACATGGACCTCTCCCGCCGGCGGGCCAACCGGGTCCAGCAGTATCTGGTGCAGAATTTCGGCATCTCCAGCCGACAGCTCATTCCGGCCGGCTACGGCGAGAGCCGGCCGCTGCCGAACATCAACCCCGAGGACGGCCGCAACCGCCGGGTGGAGGTGGTCAACCTCAGCGCCGGCCGGACCATGACCATGCCCGACCGGGCCTATCAGGACCTGCCGCCCGAACCGTTCAAGGGCCGAAGAAGGTAAGTATCTGCGGAAAAAAACAGCGGCGGGCGAACCATGTAATTTTTGTTCGCCCGCCGCTGGATTTTTTTCATGGCGGCCCCTATAATACCGGCATACGCAATCTCACGGTAAGGAGGCGGTATGTCCGACGCGCAATGGTCCTGGAGAGAGGGTGAGCTGCCGTATGAGGCCGCGGTGTATGCCGGTGAACGCAAGCTCCTGAAGCTGGGCCTCGACCGGTCGGTGGCCATGGATTTTGTGGCCGACGACATCGGCCCCGACGACCGTTCCGGTTTGGGCCGATTCAAGGCCCGGTCGGGATTGTTGGGATTCGTCATCCTGGGGGTGGCCGTGGTGTTCTCCTTCACGTGGCGCTGGTGGGCTTTTCTTCTGGGCATCGGGGCTTCGGTCGTTTACTACCAATTGGGTAAAATAGTCTTCGCCCGCCTGCTGATGAGCGAGGGGCTGAAGAACAAAGATATCTACGATCGTATTCTGGAGCGGGGCGGCTGGCGTTTTTCCTCCCCCCGGACGCTGGAGGAACTGCGGCGGACGTACGAAGAGAGTTCCGGAGCCGGCGCGGCCGGCATTCCCGGCCCCTAATGGGGCCAAGCGCCGCCGTGATTTCGTTATGCGCATGTCGCCGCGGCCGAGACGGAGGTTCTATCGCCTCCATCCGTACTCGGCGGAGGCTGCCGATCCGATCCGGTGAAGCCGCCCGCTCCCGGCCGGTTATATTTCAAAAGCCGCTCCCGCGCCCGATGAGTATCGGGCGCGGGAGCGGCTTTTGGATTCGTGGCCGGCCGGTATGCATTCTCCGGGCGGCTTGATGGTATGGCCGCTTTGGTGGAGAGCCGGTTTGTTGCCGTTTCTCCACTATGGTTGTTCTTATCCGGCGAGCGGAAGAAGGGCAGGCGGCCGGGGCCGGTAATGCTTCGGAGGACGGACGCGTGGGCCCCGGCCGCGTCGCCGATGCGCCTTATCGAGCGCCTCGACCCTCACCGGCGGCGCGGTTGGGAGAGCGGCCGGCCGGAGAAGCATTGCCGGCCCCGGCCGCCGTACGACCGCCGATACCGTCATCTTGATGAAGCAATGGCCTCACGCGGCATCGGCCGCCTTTCGCGGGTATCCCGCCCGGGCCGATTTCAGCCGGATGAGCTTGACCGCCATGAAGAATATCAACAGGGCCCCGCCATAGCCGTTGATGACGTAAATGTAATTCACCATGGTGTTGAAGGGCACTTTCAGGGCCACCAGGCAGGCGGTCCCGGCCAGGACGAGGGGCAGGATCCGGAAGTTTTTATGGCCCTCGGCGGCGAATCGGGCCGAGACGGTCCAGAGCAGCGGACAGGCCGTGGTATAGATGGCCAGGACGATCAGCAGGGCGAAGCCGTGGGCCAGGGTGGGCGAAAGCTGTCGGGCCAGAATGAGGTTGGGCACCTGGGTGCCGGCCACGGCCCCGATGTTGCCCACCTGGGCGAAGCCCACCACCACGCAGGCCAGAAGCAGGCCGACCACCCCGATGGTCTGGCCGATCTGCAGTTCCAGCCCCCGGTTTTCCGAGCCCAGCTTGGCCATGAAGCCGGCCAGCCACATGATGCAGAAGCCGCCGTAGGAGCAGCCGGCCAGAAACCAGTTGGTGGAGGCCTTCATGACCTGGATCTGGCCGGTCTTCAGCAGTTCGGTCCCTTCCGGCACCCGGTCCCAGGCGCCGATCAGCGAAGTCACGCCGATCAAAAGCGACAGGCCGACGATCAGCGGGCCGATTTTACTGATGATGTTGACCATGGCGTTGAGACCCAGCACCACGGTGCCCCCGGCCAGGACGGCCATGCCGACGGCCCCCAGGGCTTCGGGCCAGCCGAACTGCTGGGCCACGGTGGCCCCGATGCCGCCCAGCATGACCACGAAAGACATGTAGCAGAAAATCGCGGCGAAATAATCGAAGGCCAGGCCGATGACCGGGCCGCAGTAAAATTGAAAGACCTCGCTGCCCTTGGTGAATTTTTCCCGGCCGCCGGCCAGGATGAACCCGTAATTGGCGAAGACCATGATGGCGATCGCGGTCAGGGCCACCAGCACGCTTTCGTACTGGTAGGCGGCGAAATACTGCAGGATTTCCTGGCCGGAGGCGAAGCCCGAGCCGATCAGGAAGGCCAAAGTCGCCCCGGAGAAGGTGACGACCAGACCCACGTTCATTTTTCCGTCATTCATGCGGTTCCTCCTGGGATCAAGATCAAAGTCATCCAAGCGGCCGTAAGTGGTCGCGGCCGCCCGGCGATGGGCCCTCAACTCCGCTTGGGCGGGCGGGGGCTGAAGCGTTGTTTATGTCCCCTGATTTAGCAAAAGCCGGACCAGCGGCGGAACAGGAGCGCCTCAACCGGCGGAGTGATGCGGCTGGAGCTTGTCTGAGCAGAGTTTCCCAAGGATGAGTCTGGAAGGCCACTCGCCGCGGTTTCAAAAAAGCGGTCTGGTTGGCGGTAAAAACGCTAAAAAATGGCGGATAATTTGTAAAATAGATAAAAAAACTTTATGTTTTTTACAGATAGCGATTGGATTTATAGCTTAATAGTGATATATTGGAATATATTTTTAACGCGCCCTGAACCTGAACAGAAAAGACAAAAAACCAGTGCTTCCCCCGGAGAGCCGCCCGGGGTCGAGCGAATGGAGCTGTCCCCATGTCTGAATGGCCTTTCAAAACCCTGGGTCGCCGACAGATATCCCGGGTGTTCGACGACTATCACGAAGGCGTGTTCATTCTCGACCGGGAGGCCCGGTTTGTTTACTACAACGAACGCATAAGCCGGATGGATGGTTACGCCCGGGAGGAAGTTCTGGGCCGCGCCTTTACCGACATCTATAACCTGACCGAACAGGATTCGGTCTCCCTGGCCTGCCTGGCCACCGGTCGGCCGGCGAAAAAAGGCCTGTATTACCGCACGAAGGCCGGCACCATCGTCAACGCCTTCTGCAACACCTATCCGATTTTCGAAGAAGGCCGCCTGGCCGGGGCTCTTTGCTTCACCCTGGATTTCAACCTGGCCAGCCTGTATCTCGAAGAATTGGTCCGGACCGGCCGGCTCGCGGGGGACGATTCCGCCTCGCCGGGGCCGCCTCCGCCGGATGCTCCCTACACTTTCAGCCACCTGGTGGGGCAATCGGCGGCCTTCGTGAAAGCGGCGGAAAAAGCCCGGGAGGCCGCCCGGCACCATCTGCCCATCATGCTGGTGGGGGAGACCGGCACCGGCAAGGAGCTTTTCGCCCAGGCCATTCACAACCATAAACCGGGCCGAAGCCGCCGGTTTATGGCCGTCAACTGTCCGGCCATTCCGGAAAATTTGCTGGAATCCCTGCTTTTCGGCACCACCAGGGGCGCCTTCACCGGGGCCGTCGACAAAGCCGGCCTTTTTGAGGCGGCCCGAGGCGGGACGGTTTTCCTCGACGAGATCAACAGCATGTCGCTGGATCTGCAAAGTAAGCTCCTCAGGGTGCTGCAGGAAAAGAAGGTTTCCCGGGTCGGCTCGACCCGGGAAGTCGAGGTCGACTGCCGGATCGTCAGCGCCACCAGCCACAACCCCTATGCCGAGATATCGGCCCGGCGGCTCCGGCCGGATCTTTTCTATCGCCTGGGGGCCGTCCTCATTCACATTCCGCCGCTGCGGGAGCGGGAGGGCGATCTCGGACTTCTGGCCGGGCATTTCGTCAAAAAGCACCAGGCCGTTTTGGAAAGCCGCACCAAGGGGCTGACCCCGGAGGCCCTGGCCTGGCTGAAGCGCCAAGCCTGGCCGGGCACCGTGCGGGAGCTGGAATACGCCGTGGCTTCGGCCATGGTTTTCGCCAAAGGGGAGAGTTATTTGAAAATCGAAAATTTCAGCACCCTGGGTCGCTTTGCGGAAGCGGCCCCGCCGGTGGCCGTCGCCGGCCCCCCGGCTCCGCCCGGGCCGGGCCAAGCCACGGCCGCGCCTTGGCCGGGGGATGACCGCCGGGACGCGGGGCCGGCCGCCTCCGCCTTGTCTCCGGATGAGACCATTCCGTTTTTTTTCTCCGCTCTTCCGGCGGAGACGGAAACCGGGGCCGAAATCGAGACCGTGCCCGACTGGGAGGACCTGTTGCGCCGCCAGCAGACGAAAGAAAGGCGGGAGGAGCTGGAAAAAGAAATGATCTGCGGGATTCTGGAAAAAACCGGGGGCCACAAGGCCGCCGCCGCGGCCATTCTGGGGTTGAGCCCGCAGCTTTTGCACAGCAAGCTGAAGAAATATTCCATCAAATATGTGACCGCCGAAAATCCGGACGAAAGGGAAGCCATTTTGAGGACCCTGGCCCGAACCGGGGGTCACAAGAGCGCGGCGGCGGCCCTGTTGGGCATGAGCCGGCAGCTTCTGCACAGCAAGATGAAGAAATACGGCCTCCTGGACGACGGCCGGCGCTCCTGAACCCGGCCGGCCGCCTGGCGGCGCCCGGATTGCCGACAAAGGCCCCGTGAATTATATTGGCGCGGCCGCGCCTAAAAGCCCGGATCCCGGTTTTCACCGGAGGCCGGGCTTTTTTCTTCTTCCGGGAAGTCGCACCGGGTTGAAAAGCCGCCGAATGGGAGGCCGGTAAGCCGAGCGCCGCCGGGACCGCGATGCGGCCCCGGTGGCGCTCAGGTTTTTACGGCCCGCTCAGGGGCCGGGCGGAGCCGGGGCCGGCAGGCCCCGCCCGCCGGCGGGCGCGGGACCGAGGCCGGAGAGAGCGGCGAAGGCGGACCTGACGGCTTCGCCGGGATGGTTCGCGACCCAGGCCTCGAACTCCCCGCCGGGCAGGGGCCGGGAAAACAGGTAGCCCTGGGCGGCGTGCCAGCCCTGCTCCCGGAGCAGCCCCAACTGCCGCTCGGTTTCCACGCCCTCGGCCACCAGGGTCAGGTCGAGGCTCTGGCCGATGCCCATGATGGCCTGGCTGATGCGGCGGCTGATGTCGCTTTCGTGGAAGTTGATGACGAAACTGCGGTCCAGCTTCAGCTCGCTGATGGGCAGCCGGTGAAGATAGCTGAGGCAGGAGTAGCCGGTGCCGAAGTCGTCCACCGAAAACCGCAATCCGGCCCGGCAGGCCTGGTTGATGGTGGCCAGGGTCCGGGAATCGGGATCCATGAAAATGCCTTCCGTGAGTTCCAGGATCAGGTCCCGGGGGGTCAGGCGGTTTTTTTTCAGAACCGCCAGGATGGTGTCCAGAAAATCGGGCGCGGTGAAGTTGCTGGCCGACAGGTTGATGGACAGGGTCGGCACCTCGAGCCCCTTCTGCCGCCAGTGCCGCAGGTCCCGGCAGGCTTCGGCCAGCACCCACTGGCTGAGCCGGGCGATCAGGCCCGACCGCTCGATCACCGGGATGAAGCGTTCGGGGGGCACGTCGCCGAAGTCCGGGCTGTTCCAGCGAATCAGGGCCTCGGCCCCGTGGAGGGCGCCGGTTTTCAGGTTTATCTGCGGTTGGTAGCGGAGATGGAATTCCGGGCCGCCGATGGCCCGGCGCAGGCCGGATTCCAGGGCCAGAGTCTTTTTGACTTCCTGGTCATGTTCGACGTTGAAGAAGCTGAAGCGGCCGCCGCCGCCGCTCCGGGCCTCGTTCATGGCCAGAAAGGCGCTGTGGATCAGGGCCTCCATGTCCGCCCCGTTGGCCGGGTACAGGCAGAGGCCCAGGCTGGCCGTCGGGCTGACCGTCACCCCGTCTATCTTGAGCGGCCGGGAGACGACCTCCTGAATTTCCTGGGCCGCGGTGGTGGCGGCCAGGGAGTCGCCCTCGGCCATGACCAGGACCAGATCGTCTTCGGAAATCCGGCCGAGAAGGTGCGGGGGTTGAGCCCACCGCTCCTGGAGCTGGTGGGCGATGCGGCGGATGATGTGGTCGCTGTTTTTGTGCCCCAGGGATTCCTTGAGGAACTGCAGCCGGTCGATGCCGATCAGGATGACGACCAGGTTCCGGTCATTGCTCTGGGCCGATTTCAGCATTCGTTCGGCGTTGGTCAGGAAGAAGTTGCGGTTCGGAAGGCCCGTCAGGCCGTCGTAAAAGCTCAGCCGGCGCACGGACTGGCGGATCTTTTCCCGCTCCAGGGCGATGGCGCAGAGGCGGACCATGACGCCGGCCAGCCGTTTCTGGAAGCTGTCCGGCTCCCCGGGCTGGTGGTAATAGAAGGTGACCGTTCCGAATATCTCGTTGTCGCTCGATTGGATCGGCGTGGCCCAGCAGGCCGCGAACCCGGCCGAGTCGAAGGCTTCGCGGACGGCCCCGCTGAGGACCCGGTCGCCGGCGAAATCCGGTACGGTGACCGGTTCGCCCAGGGCGATGGCCCGGCCGGAAGCGGTGGCCTCCGGCCCGACCGGAAGGCCCGTGATGGCCGCGCTGCAGGACAGCGGCAGGCTGACGTGGGCCAGGGGCGCCAGGCGGCGCTTCTTGTCCAGCCCGATGACGCAGACGACGGCTTCCGGAATGATGTGCTCCACCTCCCGGCAGATCATGGAGAGGATTTCCGGGATCGGCCGATCGATGGCCATGGCCTCCAGGGCCTTGTTGTGCACCAGTTCGGTCATTTTGACGTCGGTGATGTCGGTGAAGACCGCCACCAGGCAAAGGCGGCGGCCCCCCTGGTCGGCGACCCGGGTCAGGGAGCAGCTCACCCAGATGCGCTGGCCGTTCTTGCAGTAAGCGATTTCATCGCTGGTGAGGGACTGGGCCGTTTTCATGATCATTTTGATCCGGGCCACCACGTTTCGCTCGGCCGGGCCAAAGATCAGGCTGGCGCCGCCGCTGATCAGCTCGTCGAGAGTGTAGCCGAAGGTGCGGGTGAAACTGTCGTTGATGTAAAGGGCCGTCTGATCGGGAGCGATGACCAGGATGGGGTTGACGGTGTGGTCGCAGATCAGGGCCAGGCGCTGGGTCGCCTCCGCCTCGCGCTGGTTCTGGAGCTCGCGCCAGGTCACGTTCAGGGCGAAGAACATGATTTTGACCAGGGTGGATTCGGCATCGAAAATGGGCACGTAGACGGCTTCGATCCAGATGGGGGTGCCGTCGGCGGCCCGACATTCCATCTGGTCGGTGAAGAGGTTCCCGGCCCGGACGTAATCCCACATCTGCCGGTAGCGCGGATCTTTGACTTGGGACTGGGTGTAGAGAAGGCTGCGGTTCCGGCCCACCAATTCCGCCTCCGTGTACTGAAACGTGTCGAGGTAGGTGGGGTTGGCCGTGAGAATCCGGCCGTCGAGGCCGTATTCGGCGATCAGGAGAACCCGGTGGAGAGCCTCGAGCCTGGTGTCCGCTTCGTTCACGGCCTCGGCCCGGCTGGTGACGTCGTGGCTCACGGCCACTGTTCCCACCGGCCAGCCGTTTTCGTCGAAGATGGGGTTGTAGGTGGTCTCCAGCCAGAAAAGCCGGCTGTCCTTCCGGCGTCGGCAGCACAGGGCGCTGTGGCGCTCGCCGCCGGCCCAGGCCTGGCGCATGGTCTCATAGGCGGCGGTGGCCCGGTGCCCGGCTGGGCACAAGAGGTCATAGGGCTGGCCGATCAGCTCTTCGGCCTGATAGCCGGAGGCCCGCAGATAGTTTTCGTTGACGTTGATGATGATGCCTTCCACGGTGAGTTCGATGGCCATCAGGCAGCTGTTGACATACGCGCCGAAGGCGTCTTCCGCGGTTTGCGGCTGGGGGCGGATGTTTTTCATAGTAGTCCCGCATTCTGGGTGGAGCCCGGCCGGTTCCGACCTGATCCGGCCAAGAGGGGACGGCGGAGCCGACCCCGAAGGATCAGGAAAAACCGGCGGAGAAGATGAAGGGCGGTCGGGAGATGTCCGGGGGAATTAGAGGACACCCGCATTAGCTTCGTCAGTGCTTCTATATATATCGGGCAATAGCAATATAAGTTTAGCCAATATTGATATTATTTTCAAGTCAAGATGGAATTGTATTGACGTTATTGCCTATATTTTTTTGATGAGAGAAGAGGTGGGGTTGGCCGGCGGACGACGCCGACCGGGAAAGGCGGCCGCTTCGCCTGATGAAAGCGGCCGCCGGTATCCCCGGCGGGGTTCGGCTTTGGAGTGGAATTACTTCGGCCGGTTGAGCGAGGCGTTCATGGGCGGGATGAATTTGAGACCCAATACCCGGGGCGAGGGGCCGGCCGCCGCGCCGCCGGCCCGGGTCCAGGCCCAGATGACCCGGTCCACGTAATACTGCCAGGGCGGCGGGGCCAGGTGAAAGGTTCTCTGGAATTTGTCGGTGGCCAGACGGGAGTTGGCCGGCCGGCGGGCCGCCCGGCCGCTCTCGGCGGCGGGGCGGGGGGTGACCCGGTCCGGGTGGGCCCGGAGCTTCCAGCCCAGATCCAGGGCCTTCCGCACCGCATAGACGGCGTAGCCGTGCCAGTTGACCTGGCCGGAGGCCACCAGGTTGTAGAGCCCGGAGAGGTCGTCTTCGGCCCGCAGGGCCTGGGCCAGGGCCAGGGCGGTGGCGCTGGAAATGAGTTCCACCCCGGTGGGGCAGCCATACTGGTCGGCCACGATGGAGAGGTTCTCTTCCTGGCGGGCCAGGTTCAGGATGGTCCGGGGGAAGCTGTGGCCGCTTTCGGAAAATACCCAGCTGGTGCGGAAAATGAGATGGCGGCAGCCGCTGTCCAGGACGGCCAGGTCGCCGGCCAGTTTGCTCCGGCCGTAAACGTTCAAGGGCGCCGGGAGATCTTCTTCGGTGTAGAAGCCCTCCTTTCGCCCGTCGAAGACATAGTCGGTGGAGTAGTGCACCAGCCAGGCCGACAGCTCCCGGGCCAGGCGGGCCAAAAGGGCCGGGGCCTCGGCGTTGACCCGGTGGGCCAGTTCCGGCTCGGCCTCGGCCTGGTCCACCTGGGTGTGGGCCGCGGCGTTGATGATGATCCGGGGGCTGGTTCGGCGCACCAGGGCCTCCAGTTCGTCCGGCCGGGAGAGGTCGGCCTGGCGGCGGCCGAAGTGCAGCACCCGGCCCAGGGGGGAAAGGCTGGCCCCCAGTTCCCAGCCCAACTGGCCCTGGGCGCCCAGAAGCAAAATGGTCATGCCGCACCGCCTTCCGGCCGCTTGATCCAGCGGGCCAGGCAGTCAAACAGTTCGTTGATGTCCAGTGGTTTGACAAGGTGATCGTTCATGCCGGCCTCCAGGCTTTTTTCGCGGTCCCGGGCCATGGCGTGGGCGGTCATGGCCACGATGGGCAGATCGGTGAAAGCGGGGTTTTGACGAATTTCAGCCGTGGCGCTCAGCCCGTCCAGGACGGGCATCTGAATGTCCATCAGCACCAGGTCGAAGGGCTCGGTTTCGACCAGATCCACGGCCTGGCGGCCGTTGTTGGCCAGCCTGACCGTGAAGCCGGCTTTTTTGAGAATCCGGCCGGCCACCAGCTGGTTGACCTCGTTGTCTTCCACCAGAAGGATCCGGGCCCCGGCCAGGTGTTTGATCCGTCCGGCCGGGTTGGGCCCGGCCGGGGCCGGCGCGGGCCCGGGCCGCCCCCGGTCGCCGAAAGCTTCGGCCAGGGCCAGCCGCAGAATGGCCGGCGACAGGGGCTTGGGCAGCACCCTAAGGTTGGAGGCCGTTGAGCCTTCGTCTCGGCCGCTGCGACACGCCCATGACGCTGTTGCGGCGGCGCTTGGCCCCTCCGGGGCTTTGAGGCCCGCCTCCTGATTCAGGGCGGCGATCTCGTCCTCGGGGCGGGTGGTGACCATGATCACGGCCGGAACCCGGTCCGGGGCCAGGAGCTCGCCGATGCGGCGGGCGAGTTCGGGGCCGTCCATTTCCGGCATTTTCCAGTCGGCGATCAGAAGGTCGGGCTTCCGGCCGTCCCGCCGCAGTTCCTCCATGATGTCCAGGGCCTCGGGACCGGAGGCGGCGGTCCGGACCTCGAAACCCATGGCCGTGAGATATTCCTGAAGAACTTTCAGGGCCGTTTCGTTGTCGTCCACAGCCAGGGCCGACAGGCCGGAGAAGGCGCCCCGGTCCTCCAGATAGCGGGTCGCCCGGCCGTGACGGCCGAAGCGGGCGGTGAAGCCGAACAGGCTGCCCCGGCCCGGCCGGCTCTCGCACCAGATTTCACCGTCCATCATCTCCACCAGGCGTTTGGAGATGGCCAGACCCAGCCCGGTTCCACCATAGCGTCGAGTGGCGGAAGTGTCAACCTGGGTGAAGGCCGAAAACAGCTTGCCGATCTGGTCGGGCGCAAGGCCGATGCCGGTGTCGCGGATCAAAAACCGCAGCCGGACCTCCGTTTCGTTTTGCTCGGCCACTTCCACCGCCAGGCTGATTTCACCTTGGGAGGTGAATTTGACGGCGTTGGACGTGAGGTTGTTTATGACCTGCAACAGCCGGAAATCGTCGCCCACCAGGCCGACGGGCGTGTCCGGGTCCACCGCCAGCAGGAATTCCAGTCCCTTGTCCCCGGCCTGGGGCAGAATCAGGTCCGCCGCCTGGCGCAGGAGGTCCGTCAGGTCGAACTCCCGGGGCGTCATTTGGAATTGCCCGTCTTCGATCTTGGAAAAATCGAGCAGGTCGTTTATCAGCCGCAGGAGCGATTTGGCCGCCCGGTCCGTTTTCTCGGCGTATTCCCGCTGCGGCCCGGTCAGCTCGGTTTGCAGCAGAAGGTGGTTCAGCCCGATGACGGCGTTCATGGGGGTGCGGATTTCATGGCTGATGTTGGCCAGGAAATCGCTCTTGGCCCGGGTGCTCTCCTCGGCCAGGTCGCGGGCTATTTCCAGCTCCCGTTCCTTAAGGCGCAGCTCGGTGACGTCCATGAGCCAGCAGATGACGGCCGGCCGGCCTTCGAACTCGGTGTCGTAGGCGTTGAGGAGGTTTTCGCTGAAGGAGCCGTCGGCCCGGCGGACCCGGATCGGCCGCCAGTCGAGAGATCGTAGGGCGTAAAACTCCGCTTTGAGCCGGGCCAGTTCTTCCGGATCGAAAATCTGTTCGTAGCCGCCGTCCACCTCCAGCCCCAGCACTTTTTTGGCGTAGGGGGCCACATACTTGACGATCCCCTCGGCAATGATGGTGAAACAGACCGGGCAACCTTCCAGGATATTGCGCAGAAGCAGCCGTTCGCCGTCCAGCCGGGCCTGGGCGGCCTTAAGGGGCCGGAGATCGCGGAAGTAGCCCAGCACCCTGAATTGCCCCCGCCATTCCACCCGAGTCAGGTGCACTTCGCCGGGAATTTCCGTTCCGTCGATATGCCGCAGCCGCATCTCCTCCATGTCGGCCTGACCCTGGTCGAAAGCCTTTTCGATGCTTTCCAGAAGCGCCCGGGCGGCCGGCCGGCCGTCGGGGAGGCTGGCCGGCATCAGCTTGTAAAATTGTCGCCGGTATTCGGCTTTGTCGGCGTAGCCGCACATGACCGCGGCCGCGCGGTTGCAGTCGATGGGCGCCCCGTTGCGGTCGAAGAAGCTGCAGGCCAGGGAGGTGGCGTCCAGCATCAGGCGCATGCGTTCCTCGGCCAGGCGGGCCTCGGTGATGTCCTGCATGGTTTCGATGAAGCCGATGACCCGGGAGTTCTCGTCCAAGAGGGGGGAGCTCTGGCAGGCGAAGAAGCGGTCGCTGTCGGTCAGGTGGCGGGTGAAGTTTTTTTTGCCCACCTCGGCCCTCTGGAAGAACACGTCGGAATCGCGGAAGTTCTTCCAGACCTCGCGGTAATGGCGGCCGATGCATTCCGCGGGCGTCTTGACGCCCAAGGGGGCCGCCGCCGGCCGGTTGAGGTAGGTCCAGTGACGGCCGAGGTCGAAGACGGAAGTGGGGAAGGGCAGGCTGTCGAGGATGGCCTTGTACCAGACCCGTTCGTTGGCGATGAACTGGAAGGTCCGGCTCATATAGCGGCTGAAGCGCTCATAGGCGACGCCCGGGTCGGCTTTCAGGTCCTCGGCCAGGCGGGTGATCTCCTCCCGCAGACTCCGTTGGGTGGGGTCGCGGCGGGCCTCGGGGGCGTTCATCATGACTTCCACCCGGCGCTGGATGTCGTTCAACAGCCGGGTGCGTTCGGCCACCTGCTTCTCCAGGGTCTCCTTGTGGCTGGAAATGACCGCCAGGGATTCGGCCCGGGCCTGTTCCATGGTCTTTTTTTCGGTGAAGTCGAGTTGGACCGCCACCAGGCGGGTGGCCCGGCAGTCCCGGTCCCGGTCCAGGGCCCGGAACACGCCGTAGAGCCAGAGATGGTGCCCCCGCCGGTGGCGCAGGCGGAATTCGATTGTGATGCTGTCGGTCAGGCCTTCCAGGAGAGCTTTGAGCTTCAATTCCAGGGGCCGGCGGTCGTCGGGGTGAACCAGTTCGAACCAGGTGGCCAGAGGACCCTCCAGGTCCTGGCGCTCGTAGCCCGAAAGGCGACGGAAGATATCGTTGACCGTGACCTGGTCCCGGGTCGCATCCCAGTTCCAGATGCCGACGTTGGCGGCCTCCACCACCTGTTCCAGCCGGCGCCGGCTTTCGGCCAGGGCCCGCCGGGTGGCCTTCTGCTGGGAAACGTCCAGGGTCACGCCCATCATGCGGGTGGGGCGGCCTTCTTCGTCCCAGTCCACCACCCGGCCCCGATCCAACACCCAGATGTTTTCGCCGTCCGGGCGGTTGAACTGATATTCCACTTCATAGCGCGGGCTTTCCCCGCGGAGGTGGCGGTCGCGGGCGGCCAGGATCCGCTCCCGGTCACGAGGCGATGCGGGCGTGTTCCACTGGTGGTCGGGGTCGGCCAGGGCGGCGCCCCGGCCGGCGTCCTCGCCGGAGCCCGGCAGCCGGTATCCGTGCCGGACCTGGTCGCTTTTCAGGTCCCACTCCCAGACCGTAGCCTCCGAGGCGTCGATAATGGCGTCCAGTCGCTGGTGTTCCCGCCGCAGGGCGGCTTCGCTGGCCGCCAGGCATTCCCGGGCGGTCCGGGCTTCGTGGATATCGATGATGCAGCCGAAGATCACTTCGGGATTGCCGTCGCCGGGCCGGCCCGCTTCACCGACGGATCGCACCCATCGCCACTGGCCGGTCACCCGGTTATACAGACGGTGTTCCGTTTCGAAGCTTGGCGGCCGGTCGGCCACGCCGGCCCGGGCGGCCGCCGCCACCATGACTTGCTCTTCGGGATGGATAAATTGCTTCAGGTAATCGTCGAAGTTCGAGGGAAATTCGTCCCTGGCGCAGCCGATCATGTCCAGGAATGCGTCATTGACCCGCACGGTGATGCCGCCGTTGGCCGCGCTCGGGCGCAGTTGCCAGAAGCCCAAGCCGGCCATCGCCAGGGCCCGGCGGAGATAGGAATGGGGCAGGGGTTCGTCGAAGGTGCCGGTTAGGGAGATGGGGGTGAGCATGCGTCTTGCCTCCTGGCCGATGATCGCGTCTATTAAGCTAAATAATTAGATTCGTCTGGGGTAAAAAACTCCGGCGGCCGCGCCGCCGGGCTATGACGCCGCGAGAGGTCACGGCCCGGCGGCGTTGCCGCCGGGCCGGTATGGTCAGAACTCCACCGGCGGGGGCGCAGCGGCCTTGGCCTCGTCGATCAACCAGAACTCGGCCAGGCCGAAGCCGAACAGCTCGGAGAAGAGGACCGCCGGGAATTTTTCCCGGGCTTCGTTGTAATGCATGACCGCGTCGTTGTAGGCCTGGCGGGCGAAGGCGATGCGGTTTTCGGTGGTGGCCAGTTCCTCGCGCACTTCGGATATGGTCCGGTCGGCTTTCAAGTCGGGATAGGCTTCCATGCTGACCAGAAGACGCCCCATGGCCGCGGAGAGCTGCCCGTCGGCCGAGACCAGCTGGCCCAGGGCCGCCAGTTGGGTGGGATCGCCGGCCAGGCTGATCTGGGCGCTGGTGGCCTTGGCCCGGGCCTCGATGACCGCTTCCAGGGTTTTGGATTCATGACTGAGGTAGGCCTTGGCCGCGTTGACGATGGCTGGAATCAGGTCATAGCGTCGCCGCAGCTGCACATCGATCTGGGAAAAGGCGTTTTTGAAGCGGTTTTTCAGGATGACCAACTGGTTGTAGATGAGGGCCACCAGCACGGCTATCGCCAGCAGAGCCAAAAGGAGGATCAGGATGATGCCTAAAATGAAAGTCATGTCGCCACCTCGCTGAAAATTCGGGGTTGATGGGAATCGGTCCGCCAGGGGCGGCGCCGGCGTTTCTGACGGCGGCCCGGGAGCCGCCAAATTTGGTCGGGGCGGGTTCCGGCGTCAGTCGTCGGAACCCGTGACCCGCAGCACTTCCTCAATGGTGGTCAGCCCGGCCAGCATGAGATCCAGGGCGTTTTCGCGCAGGGTGGTCATGCCTTCCTGGCGGGCCAGGGCCTTTATTTCCTGGGCGCCGAGGCCCTCTTTGAGGGTCAGCTGCTTCAGGCTTTCGGTCATGACCATGACCTCGACGGTGGCCAGGCGGCCCAGGTAGCCGGTGTCGCGGCACATTTCGCAGCCGCGCCCGCGCTTGAGGGTCAGGTCGCCGCTGGTGACGAAGCCCAGGTCCAGGGCCGCCTGGCGGGTCAGGACGAAGTCTTCGACGCAGTATTTGCATATCCGGCGCACCAGCCGCTGGGCCATGATGCCCACCACGGTCGAGGAGACCAGGAAGGGCTGCATCCCCAGGTCGATGAGCCGGGTGATGGCGCTGGGGGCGTCGTTGGTGTGGAGGGTCGAGAGCACCAGGTGGCCGGTGAGGGCGGCCTGGATGGCGTTTTCGGCCGTCTCGGTGTCCCGCATCTCGCCGATCATGATGATGTCCGGGTCCTGGCGGAGGATGTTGCGGATGATGCTGCCGAAGGTGATGCCGACCTTGGGCTGCACGGCGATCTGGTTGAATTCGTCGTGGACCATTTCGATGGGGTCCTCGACGGTGGTGACGTTGACCTGGGACGTGGCCAGTTTGCGCAGGGTGGAATAGAGCGTGGTGGTCTTGCCGCTGCCGGTGGGGCCGGTGACCAGGATGATGCCGTGGGGCAGCGACGTGAAGGCGTTCCACTTGGCCAGGTCGTCGGGGTTCTGGAACATGTGGGCCAGGTCCAGGAACAGGGCGTCGGGGTCCAGGATACGCATGACCGTCTTTTCGCCGAAGGCCACCGGCACGGTGGAGACGCGCACTTCGGCCTCGCCTTTTTTGCCGGCGATCTTGATGCGGCCGTCCTGGGGCCGGCGTTTTTCGGCGATGTCCAGGCGGGAGATGGTCTTGATGCGGCTGGTCAGGGCCGGATGGAGCACCTTGGGCAGATGATGGACATCGTGGAGGACCCCGTCGAAACGCATGCGGACCAACAGATCCCGCCGCTTGGGCTCGATGTGGATGTCCGAGGCCTTGCCCTCGAGGGCCTCGGACAGGAGGAAATCCACCAGGTTCTTGACGTGCTGGTCGTCGTCGGCGATTTCCGCGGAGGTCTTGAGCTTGACGTACTGTTCGAGGTTGCCGATGTCGAAGCCCAGGCGGGAGCCGCCCGAATACTGCCCTTCGGCCCCGACCACCGAGCCCCGGAAGGTGTAGATCTCATCTATGAGCCGGCGCAACTGGTTGCCGGGGACGACGACCGGGGCGCCGGGATAGTCGGCCGCCCGGCGCACGTCCTCCAGAACGGCGTGATAGAAGGGGTGGCGGACCCCGACCAGGAGCCGGCCTTCCTCCAGGCCCAGGGGCAGCACCAGGTGGCGGGCGGCGAAGGTCTGGGGCAGGATGCTGGTGACCAGTTCCAGGTCCAGTTCCCGCTGCTCGACCCGGCGGTAGGGCAGACCCGCGTCGGCGGCCATCAGCCGGGCCAGGATGTCGTCGTCGATGGTGCGGCCGAGGGTGTTGTCGCCGGGCAGGGGCAGCTTGAGCCCGATGACGTAATCCAGGGGATCCTGTGGCCTCGGCGGCGCGGGCGCGCCTTCGGCGGAGCGGCCGGTTTTCTTCAGCCGGGCCGGCTGGGCGGCGGCCTGGTAGTTCCGCAACAATTCACCGGCCTGGCCGACGCCCAGAAGGCCGTTGTCCACCAGAAGGTCCAGCACGTAGTTGATGGTGTATTTCGTATGTTTCACGAATCCCGCCCTCTCAACGCCCCGGAGGGGTTATTGTCCCGCCGACTCAACTTCTTCAGGGTGATTTCGGCAAAGCCCGAAGTCACCGGATCCATACCGCCCCGCCGCGTCCCGACGGCGGCCTTACCGCTTGTCCCTCAGGGAGACGATGCGGTTGAACGTCGGCGTTGCGGCCGTGTGCAGTTTTTCGTCGGCGATGAAATAGCCCAGGCGCTCGAACTGGATGCGGCGGCCGGGTTCCAGGCCGGCCAGGGCCGGTTCCAGCCGGGCTCCGGGGCATTCCACCAGGGATTCGGGGTTCAGTTCCCGTTCCAGGTCGCCCTTGGGCCGGGGCACCTTGAAGAGCCGGTCATACAGCCGGACCCGGGCCGCGATGGACCGCCGGGCCGGAACCCAGTGGATGACCGCCGGCTGCCCGCCGGAACCGGCCCCGCCGCCCCGGGGCTCTTCGCTGCAGGTGCAGCGCAGTTCCACCACCCGGCCGGATTCGTCCCGCACCGCTTCGTGGCATTTGATGTAGAAGCCCCAGCGCAGCAGCACCTCGCGGCCCGGCCCGAGGCGGAAGAATTTCTTGGGCGGCTCCAGCATGAAGTCGTCCTCTTCGATGTAGATCTCCCGCTCGAAGAACAGGGGCCGGGTTTTTTCCGCCAGGCCCGGCAGTTCCCGGTCGGGCTCGTCGGGGAAATAGGGGGCGGAAAATTCCCTGACCTGATCTTCGGGCCAGTTTTCCACCACCACCTTCAGCGGCCGCAAGACGGCCATGACCCGGGGCACCCGGGGGTTGAGCTCGTCGCGGATGGCCTTTTCCAGCCAGTAGAATTCGATCCAACTGTCGCGCTTGGCCACGCCGATGCGGTCGCAGAACAGGCGAATGGCTTCCGGGGTCACCCCCCGCCGCCTCAGGGCGGCGAGGGTCGGAAGGCGCGGGTCGTCCCAGCCGTCGACGTAGTTCTCCTTGACCAGTTGCAGGAGCTTGCGCTTGCTCATGACCGTGTATTCCAGGTTCAGCCGGGCGAATTCGATCTGCCGGGGCCGGGGGAGCGGCCAGTCCACGGCCTCCAGGGCCCAGTCGTAAAGCGGCCGGTGGTCTTCGAACTCCAGGGTGCACAGGGAGTGGCTGATGCCCTCGATGGCGTCGGAGATGCAGTGGGTGTAGTCATACATGGGGTAGATGAGCCACTGGTCGCCCGTGCGGTGATGGGAGGCCCGGCGGATGCGGTAGAGGGCCGGGTCGCGCATGTTGATGTTGGGGGCGGCCATGTCGATCTTGGCCCGCAGGGATTTGGCCCCGTCGGGGAATTCCCCGGCCCGCATGCGGCGGAAAAGATCCAGGTTTTCTTCGACGGAGCGGTTGCGCCAGGGGCTCTCCCGGCCGGGCTCGGTCAGGGTGCCGCGATATTCGCGCACTTCCTCGGCGGTCAAGTCGTCCACATAGGCCAGGCCTTTTTTGATGAGGGTTTCGGCGCACTCATAGAGCTTTTCGAAATAGTCGGAGGCGTATCGGGTTTCGCCGGCCCAGGTGAAGCCCAGCCAGCGCACGTCTTGCTGTATCGAATCGACGTATTCCGTGTCTTCCTTGACCGGGTTGGTGTCGTCGAACCGCAGGTTGCAGGTTCCCTTATACTCCAGCGCCGTGCCGAAATTCAGGCAGATGCTTTTGGCGTGGCCGATATGCAGGTAGCCGTTGGGTTCCGGGGGAAAGCGGGTGGTCACCCCCGGATACCGGCCGGCGGCCAGATCCTCATCGATGAACGTGTGAATGAAATTGCCGCCGCTCTCCGGGCTCTCGATATTTTTTTTCTCGTCAGTCATGGCCGTCTCCGAAATCATGCATTAAATACAATAAATATGCATGATACCACAAACCCACCCTCCGCGTAAACCAGGGCATAGCCCTGGACCCACAGATGCTGGCGCATCTGCCCGAACCCGCTTCGCTGGACGGCTGAGGCCGCAACGTTTGGGTGGCCGGGACCATCGTGGTCGTTTACAGGGTAGGGCGGGCGCTGAAGCGCCCTTTGGGCGGCTGCTGAAGCGCCTGGGCAGTCGCTGAAGTGCCCTTTAGGCGGCCGCTGGTGACATCGTCAGGGCCACACGCTTGCCCTCCGACGTAGTACCGATCCTGCGTCGCCCGGCTAGCTGGCCGACGAGAGGAATTCGATGAGTGAGGCTCTGTTGCGTATCACGAGGCCCGGGGCGGCGAAATTTTTCCTAAGCGAGCCGTGATTTCCGCTCCACTTGTCTGAGCCGAAGGCGAGTTGTGGAGCGGAAATCA
>JAVBLB010000173.1:0-24002 GCA_031553735.1 Candidatus Adiutrix sp. | reverse complement strand
CCCCAAAGATTCCACCCGCTGGATCACCCAGTAATCTCACCCCACTCGCCGCCGCACCGCAAGGCGCGGCGGCCAACCCCCGGATGCCAAACCCCGTGGCATCCGGGGTTTTTTTATGCCCCCAACGTCCGGATGGAGGCGGCTGAACCTTCCGTACCGGCTGCCGCGACCCGCCCATAACGCGGTAGCGACGACGGCGCATTGGCCCCGTTTTTGCCTTTCATGTATACTGATAGAGTCGGAAGCCGAACGCAACTCCAATCAGGGGCGGCGACCGATGAGGCCCTCGCCCCGGCCGCCGCGATCCGACCCATGACGCGGCTGCGGCGGCGCATTCATCGCCCCTTTGGGGCGGGGAGAGAGACGCTTAAAAATGATCCATTCAGCATGCCGATGGGCCGCCCGCCCGGGCGGCCGCGAAAAAACCATGAATCACCGAAACGGCTTCACTCTCATTGAAGTGATGATTGTGGTGGCGATCATCGCCATCCTGGCCATGATCGCCGTCAATCGCTACCAGGCCTACCTGGAGCGGGCTCACGACAGCGCGGTGCAAAGCCTCTTGCAAAACCTGGCCCTGGCGGAAATGACCCTGAAAAGCGACCCGAACCGTAACGCCATGCTGCCCGTCGAAGGGGCCACCGCCGGCGACAGCATACGGGAACTGGGCGCTTTCGGCTTCCGCCCCGACCCCCGGGTGGGCTTCGTGGCCCTGCCTTCCGACCCGAGCAACCCCGACGGCTTCCTGCTTTTCGCCGCCTACGGGGCCGTCGACGCCCGGGTTTACGTCTACGACTTCATTCCCCGCGCCGGAGTGTGGGTTTTCGACCCGGCCGCCGATTACGCCCCACTTCTCCCGGGCACCCTGATCGCCTATGCCTGGCAGCCGAGCGGCCCGGCCAAAGCCACGGTCAAACTGTCGGTCGACGGCAACGGACGGGTCTGGGCCGTCACGACTCCCTGAGAAAATTACGGCGGCGGGCCAACGCCCTAAAACCGGAGCGTGGCCAGGGCATACAAAAAGCCCGGTCCGGGAATCGATTCCCGGACCGGGCTTTTCGCGTTGGTCGATGATTACAAGTTGATGGGAATGATGTTGGCGGTGATGAAGATAAGCATCTCCGACTTGTCGGTCTGGATGGTGCGCTGCTGGAAGAGCCAGCCCAGGATCGGGATGCGGTGAACGCCCGGCACCCGGCTGACGCCGTCGGTCTGGTTGTCGACGATGATGCCGCCGATGACCACCGTTTCGCCGTCCTTGACCATCAGCTTGGTTTCGGCTTCCCGGGTGTTGATGGCCGGCTCTTCGCCGGCGCCGGCGCTGGCATCCGGGGTGTCGTTGGTCAGTTCGATCTCCAGGGTGATGATCTGCCCGTTTTCCTCAATGTGGGGTTTGACCTTCAGTTCCATGACCACTTCCTTGAACTGCACGTTGGCCGCCGTGGTGGCCGAGGAGCCGCTCTTGTAAGGGATCTGCTTGCCCTGTTTGATGGACACTTCCTGATCGTTGGCGGCCATGATGCGCGGGGCGGAAATAGTGCGGGCGTCGCTGGAGGTTTCCGAGGCGGTGACCGAGGCGTTCAGCAGCAAGCTTTGGGCTCTGTTGAGGAAGCCGAAACCCAGGGCCGCCCCGTCCTTGCTGACGTCGATGGAGCCGGAGGCTTCGCCGGGGTTGGTGCTGGCGCTGGTGAGGCCGCCGCCGCCCTTGTAGGTGGCGTTCCACTTGATCCCCAGGGCGTTGACGAAAGTGGCGGTGGCCTCGATAATGCGGGCCTCGATCAGGATCTGCCGGGCCACCCGGTCGACGCGCAGAAAAATCTGGCTCATCGTGGCCAGGGCGCCGGGCTCATCCTCGGCATAGATGTCGTTGCCGATGGTCACGATCTTGCCCCGGACGGTCTTGATCTTGTCCAGTTCCATGGCCACCTGGCCGACCGGAGCGTATTTGGGCGTGAAAACCTTTTTGGCCAGGGGCATCAGGGCGTCTCTGGCCCGCGCTTCCGCCGCCGCCTGATCCCGGCCGGCCCTGATCGCCCGCAAGGTGTTCAAATCATACACGGTGAGCACGTTGCCCGATTCCTCCACCCCGAGGTTGCGGGCGGCCAAAACGATGTCCAGGGCCTGATCCCAGGGGACGTCTTTCAGTTTCAGGGTCACTTTGCCGGTGACCGCGTCGGAGACCACGATGTTCCGGCCGGAAACCTCACCGATGATCCGGATGATGTTGTGGAGTTCGGCATTCTGAAAATCCAGGGAAATGCGCTCGCCGGTATAGAGCTTCGGCGCGTCGTAATGGACCGACCGATACGTGTCCTCGTTGAGGTTGACCTCCCCCAGGGGCGGCTGAGAGGCGGGCGGCGCGGAGCCCGCGGGTGGGAGCGAAACCGGCGGCTGGGTTTGAACCGCCCCGGCCACCGGGGCGAAACTGCCCTGGCCCGCCACTGAAGACAGCCCGGCGCGGGCCGCCGCGGGCCAGACCAACAGGCCGATCGCCAAAACGGCCAGCGTCAGGATGGAAATCCGTCTGAGATGCCTGATCATAATCCTCTCCTTGTTTGCCGGCGTGCCGCGAAGGTTCGCCGGTCATCGAAACCCGCCATCCGCTTTCGAATAGATCAATGCCCTGACGAAAGGCGGGCTCTGAGTCGTAATACGGCTTCGTTCGCCAAAAGGAAGCCGGTTGGGTTTAAATCGCAGACTTTATAGTAAATTATAATGCGATTTAAACGCGTAACAGTAACACAATCCAAAAACTCTGCTCATCGCGGGGACTGTCCCCCGGTAAGGCTCAACAGCTTATTGGGCGGACGTATTGGACATGTCGTTGATGACCACCCCGTCAGTGCTGGTGACATTGAGCCGTATATCGGTGATCTCCGAAGGGTCGCCGGCTCTCCGCCCCTGCTCCTCCACCGTGACTGTGGAAGGAGTAATTTTAATGATACGGCCGCGCCGCGCGATACGGTCACCCTGACGAAGAATGTAGCTGTTTCCGGCCCCGTCCTCGAAAGAGGCGCGCGCTGGGCCATTCTGCACAGTGACTATGGCCACCAGCTTTATTTGGTTGAGCTCCATGCGCAAAATAGCCGGCAAACGGGGATCGTCGTCTTGCTCAGGCTTCACCGGCGGCACCCCCCGCACCTCCTTGATGGGCAGGAACGGATCGGCCAGGGCCATCACATTGTAATTGTATGTGGCCAGGGTCTGATAGTGCCAGAGCTCCAAAGCGGCGATCAGGGCCGCGCGCTTCTCTTCCGGGGGGGCGTTCGCCGCGACGGGCTTGGCCGGAGGCGGGACGACCTGCCCCTTGCCGGCCGGAGACGCGGTTCCAGAAGTGGACCCGGAGCCACCCTGAGTGGCATCAATGACTTCTATTTTCAACTCCGAGTTCTCGGGGCCCTGGGTTTTGGAACCGGAACCGGTGGTCACATCCAAAACCTCAAATTTCATTTCGGAATTCGGGGCCGCCCCGGCGGGCGGGGCCTGAGTCTGAGCCCAAAGTTCGGGACCGGCGGCCAGGCCCAGGCCCAGCGCCAAAAGGGCGGCCAGACCGGCCTTGCGGGGCTCGATGCGTTTAATACAAACAGGTAGCCTTGATGTCATTACCAGCTCCATCTCACTGTTGATTCACCAGGTCGGCGAAGGCCTGTCCCGCCACGGGGACCCCAAGCCGCCCCGAAAGAGGTTTTACTGAAGCCCCGCCATCCCCACAAGCCGCTTCAGCCGAGTTTGTCGCCGCGCACACGGCCCGAAAACAGAAACTTATTTCTTTTTGGCGGTCGCCGCCGTATTCTTGGCCGCGATCTCCTCGTCGGTCAAGGCCCGGTAGGTGCTGCCGGCGCACTTCACGCTGATGTGGAAGATCTCCCTTTGGGGGTCCACCATTTTGGGAGAACCGATGTTGACCTGGGTGATATTGACGATCCGGTTCATCCGGCTGAAATCGTACAGAAAAGCCAGGACCTTCAGGAACTCGCCCTCCAGATTCAGCGTGAAGGGAATCTCAGCGTAGTTTTCCTGGACCTCGGCCGGGAGTTTGGGCGCGAACAGGGTCACCCCGTCAATGAGACCGGCCTTGGCCCCGATTTCGGAAACCATCTGCACCAGGCGGGGCATTTCATTTTCCCGGGGCAAATACTGTTGGATGTACTGATAGGCCCCGGCGATGGGTTCGGCCAGCTTGCTGACCGCCTGATGCTTTTTAAGCGCGGCCTCCTGGGCCGAAACATCGTTTTTTATCTGGGCTATGCTCCGGTCCAGGGCGTCGGCCTCCTCCTTGTAGGGCAGATAAGCCAGGCCGAAAAATATACCGCCGAGAATTCCAGCCGTGACCACGAAAATGATGATCTTGGCGACCAGCGACAGTTTGGCCGCCTTATCTATCAGACCGGATTTTGATTGAGCCTGTTTTTTGACCGGCGCTTTGGCCATCCTGAAGCCTCCTTATTTCAACCCGCGCCCGTATCGACGCGCCGACGATTTATCGGAAGATTTTTTCAGTCCACTGGTCAGGCCCATGGCCCCGGGACGCACGGAGTGTGAAGCGACTATCCCCCGGGGCGTCACTTGCGCCCTTTCCCTTTGGACGGCGCCGCGGCTTTCAACAAGTCGGGCGCAGCGGCCTCCACCAGTTTCATCACGATCGCCCGGGAGGGCAGTTCAAAGTCGGGCATCCCTTCGTCCAGGATGGTCGGGCTGGGGAAGCGGGTCTTGGCCGTCACTTTGAATTTGGTCAACTTGATATTGTTGATGACCATGTTCTGGCTGATTTCCACCAGGGTGACGCTCTGCTTTTCCAGGTAGGTGGCGTTTTCCAGCCGGCTGAGAAAGTGACTGACGGCGTCTTTGTCCTTGGATATGCCCTCCATGGTCAAAACGCCCTTGTCGTGTATCAGCCCGAGGAGCCAGGCGTCATCTTTGGGCAGCAGCTTTTCGATCTCCACCATAAGGCGAGTCTGATCGCGGCGGCGCTCTTCCAGTTCCAAAATGGCCGACAACTGCTGCCACTGGCGGTAGGTCAGGGTGGTCTTGTCGTTGGCTTCGGCCACCTTCTTGTTAATGTCGTCCTGGCGCTTCTGCTGTGCGGCTTTCTCGGTTTCCTTTCTTTCCAGGTTGCCGTCCAGCACGTTGGTCTTAACCGAAAACAGGGCGATCAGGGCCATGGCCAGAAAAAGACCATAGGCGGCCAGAAAGACCCGGCCCTTCAGTTTTTCCTTAAAGGCCCCGATGGGCAGAAGATTGATGGTAATCATTGGACTTCCACCTTTCTCAGGGCCAAACCGAAACTGACGGCCATCTGGGGCCCGATATATCCCAGGTATTCAGGGTCGAATTTTTTCGAATTATACGTGGTGTTGAGGAGGGGGTTGAACCGCTCGGTCGCCAGATTGAAGTATTTGCTGAATTCCTCGGTCAGGCCCGGCAGGAGGCTGCTCCCTCCGGACAAGAGGATCTTCGCGGGCCGGTAGGCGGGATTGTCGGCTTTGGCCGCGTCCGTCACCCGTTCAACCGCGGCGATCCAATTGGCCACGATGCGGTCCACCGCCTCGGCGGCTTCGCCCGGGTTGGGGGCCTGGTCGGTGCCCAGCTTGACGGCTTCGGCCTCATCCTGGCCCAGGTCGAACAGGTGCCCCAATTCGTTGGTCAGGAACTGCCCGCCCCCCGGCTCATCCTTGATAACCAGCGGCACGCCCTGGTTCAGCACGATGATGTTCAGCATGTTGGCGCCGATGTCCACCAGGACCGCGTCATCGGTGTTGTTGGGGTGCACGAATTCGTAGGCGTTACAGAGCGCCAGGCCGTCAACATCGATCACCGCCGGCCGCAGCTTGGCCAGGGCGATGGCGTCCATGTAGTTTTGCACCACGCTCTTACGGGCGGCCACCAGAAGAACGGTCATCTGGCTGTCGATCTGGGAGGTGGTCAAAACATGATAGGAGAGGTTGACCTCGTTGATGGAAAAAGGAATGTACTGCTCGGCCTCGCCGACGATGGCGGTTTTCAGCTCCGCCGGCGTCATGATGGGCAGCGTGATCTTTTTGACCACAATGGAGTCGCCGCTGACGGAGGTGGAAACGTATTTGCCGGTGAGCTTCAGCCGGGAGACCAGGTTTTTCATGGCCTGGCTGATAGCCGTCCTCGCGGGCCCCGGCTCGCTTTCCCAGTTGAGGACCAGCGAGGTCGGCACCTGGGCCATCCCCAGGCCCACAAGACTGGCCCGGTTTCCTTTGATACCGCCCAGCGTAACTACTTTAGTCGCATAGGAGCCTATGTCAATGCCCAAAACACTTATTGCCATCTATGGAACCCCTTGCCTTACAATGCCATTATCGTCCATTGTCTTTGATTTATAATGGCCGGCCGTAAAGCGAAGTCATCGTTCGTGATGACTCCGCTCATCGCCCGGGCCTGGAGGAAATCACGGGTCGGAGAGGTTCAGCTGTCGGTGCAACAACTCCGGATCGCCTCAGACAAAACGGACGCCCAATAATTGATTGTCATTCATCCGCCCCACCGGAAGGGGCCGGTTTGTTCCACCGGAAGTGTCCTCAACACCCCGGTGACCCGGCACCATAACTCAACCCCGCCGGCGAACACGGCTCATCTGCCTCGGCCGGCCCGCCGCGGGCGGCCCCAACGCACAAATCGAACGTAACTCCATCCTCTCGGGCCCTGTATCGGACGCCGCAGTTCATCGTTCCACATCTCCCCAACGCGTCGCGAACGTCAAGATCACGAATTGTCAGTGAAAATTTTATCCTTGTCTTCCAATGTGTAGCCAAGGGCCAGAATGATTTTACGCATGGTTTCCATGCGACAGCTTTTGCCGTTTTCAATACGGTCGATCGTCAAGGGCGACACACCCGCTTTGCGGGCCAGTTCCGCCTTGCTCATCAAAAGCTGTTCCCTGATTACCTTCAGAGAATTGCGTGCCAATTTCATTACCTCGTTGTTGTCAAGACCGCCTGATCGGTTTTTACCCCGGCCGTCACTCACCTTCCGCCATGCCGTTCTCGGCCCGGCCTGACCTTGGAAAGTGCGCCACGTAACGTCCGGCGCCGCAGCCAACCGACATCGTCGCCTTGGTTATGATCCCGTGTGCCAATACGAGCGGGAAAATGCCCTCGGCTCGCCCCGCGCCCTGATCTTGCGCGAAAGACAAGCCAAACCATCGGTGCCTTCCTCGCGATACGGATGGCTCGCCTGCGCCACGCCCGATTCGCTCGGAGACCCGCCCTCCGCCACCGACCATTCCAAGCGGCCGAAGGCGGCGGGTTCGCACCTTGACCAGGGGATCGTCAAGGTAGAAATTTGCTCGATGTTGACCGGAAGTCGACTTGACTTCTTGTCATGCTTGGCTCATTTCACCATTTTGAAGTGATATTGTCAAGCATTTTATGCTAATTATACATAAATTTTAATAACTTGTGCTTCATATGGGGCCGCCTCTTTTCCCCGGCACAATATATTGAATAATTTTAGCCCTCTAGAGGCTCAAAAAACGCCCGCCGGACTCAAAAAAAGACTCGATTTGGAAAAAATTCCCCCGGCCAACGAAGAAAATTCATCGATTCACCGCCTGAGATGATCGGTCGGGGCCCCGGTTGATATACATAACATATAGATGTTTTAAGCGGCCAGGCCTCGTCGGGATTGAAAAATTCTTGGTTATATAAAAAACTGGCCTCCGGACCCCACGCCAAAGTTCCACCAAAAGACCGACATGGCCGACCGCCTCCTCCCTGATGACGAGCCCAGGACCTCGGCAACCTAGCCCCCCGTAACTTAAGAAGTTACGGGGGCTAGAGGAAGCCCGCCCGGGCTTCCCGCCGGCGACAGTCGGCGAGAGGAAAGCAAAAATCGCATTATTACTTTCCGGCCCGCAGCTTAAAGCGGCGCTGCTTTGAGCGACATTTTAAGCGGTACAAGGTACTGGCGAAGCGCGTTCGGGGAGGATGCGATCTTTGCCCTGTCGGGCAATCTCAAAAATATTACAATTCTATCGAATTGTAATTTGCATCCGGCGGGTCCGGGGCCAGCCCTGGGGAACCGCCCGAGCCGGCTTGACAGCGGGGATCGGAAATTTTATAGTACGCCATGGCAAGGGAGCCGGAATCTGGCCGGCTGTGAGGCGCACCCGACTTGGGCCCCAGGTAAAAAGTGCGCGACCTTCTGAACCTGATCCGGGTAATACCGGCGTAGGGAGCCGTCCTCGGCGCCGTCCCGGCGTCGGTTTCTCCGCCATGTGTCACGAGGCCCGGCTCCCGCCCAAGTTTGTTCTGGCTTGTCTTCCGACGGCGTCAGCCCCGGAGACGATCCGGCCGCCGCAAAGGAGTCCCCCCGTGTCCTCTATCCAGCCCCCCCTTCCCGTCTGGCCCCTCAAATGCGCCCTGACCATCGCCACTTCCGACTCCGGCGCCGGCGCCGGCATCCAGGCCGACCTTAAAACCTTCGCCGCCCACGGCGTTTACGGCCTGAGCGTCCTGAGCGCGGTGACGGCCCAGAACACCCGGGCCGTCACCGCCCTGGAATGCCTGTCGCCGGAAACGGTTACCGCCCAGCTCCAGGCCCTTTATGATGACATCCCCGTGGCGGCCATCAAGATCGGCCTTTTGGGCAGCGTGGACAACACCGACCGGGTGGACGCCTTCCTGGCCGATCAATACGCCGGCCTGCCGGTGGTGCTCGACCCGGTCATGGTCTCCACCAGCGGGCATACCTTTCTGCCCGCCGAAGCCGTTGACGCCGTCAAACGGCTGATGCGCCTGGCCACCGTGGTGACGCCGAACCTTCCCGAGGCGGAGGTCCTGGCCGGGCACGCCATCGACGGTCCCGCCGCGCTGAAGAAGGCGGCCCGGACCATCCTGGCCGCCGGGCCCCGCTCCGTTCTCATCAAAGGCGGGCACGGCCGGGGGCCGGGGGCCGACGACTACCTTCTGGGGCCCGAGGGCGAAACCTGGTTCAAGGGCCCCCGGGTGGAAACCCCCAACACGCACGGCACCGGCTGCACCCTGTCTTCGGCCATCTGCGCCAACCTGGCCCGGGGGAGAAGCCTGGCGGAGGCGGTCGAACTGGCCAAACGCTATGTCACGGATGGGCTGCGGCAGAGCGTGAACCTGGGCCGCGGCCCGGGCCCCTTGAACCACTTCCACCAGTACTACCACTTTGAAAGCTGAACCATGAATGAACTGCAAGACCGCCTGGAGCGGGTCAAGGCCGCCGGCCCCCTGACCCTCTCGATCACCAATCAGGTGACGATCAACGAATGCGCCAACGGCCTTCTGGCCATCGGGGCCTCGCCGGTGATGAGCGACGACCCGGTCGACGCCGAGACCCTGGCCGGCCTGGCCGCCGCCACAGTGCTCAACATCGGCACCGTCAACGACCGCCGGCTGGACATCATGCTGGCCGCCGGCCGGGCCGCCCGTCGGGCCGGCCGGCCGGTGGTGCTGGACCCCGTCGGGGTCGGGGCCACCGAGACCCGGCGGCGGGCCGCCGCCCGGATTCTCCGGGAGGCGCGGCCCACCGTGATCCGGGGCAACTGGTCGGAAATCAAGGCCCTGGCCGGGCTGACCGCCGAAGAGGCGGCGGTGCCGGGTGCCGGCGAGGCGCAAAAGGGCGTGGACTCCAGCGCGGCCGACGACCTCGGCGCCGTGGTCGACACGGCCCGGAACCTGGCCGCCCGCCTGGAAGCGGTGGTGGCCGTCACCGGAGCCGTCGACGTGCTGAGCGACGGCCGGACGGTCTGGCTGGTCGACGGTGGCAGCCCCTGGCTGGCCCGCCTCACCGGGACCGGCTGCCTGTTGAGCGCCTTAGTCGGCGCTTACGTCGGCGCCGGGCCGGACCAGCCGGCCCTCAGCACCCTGGCCGCCCTGGTCCACCTGGCCCTGGCCGGCGAACGGGCCGCGGCCGGTTTGGCCGCCCCCGCCCTGGGCACTTTCCGGGTCAACCTGTTCGACCATCTGGCGCTGATAACCGGCCAGGATCTGGCCGGCTTCCGGGGAGTGAGCCAATCATGAGCCCGAGTCTGGCGCAACGCCTTCAATTGACCCTGGTCATCAGCCGCCGGGAGGCCGCCCCGCGCGGGCTGATCGAACTGGCCGGCCTGGCCTTCGACGGCGGGGCCACCGCCCTGCAACTGCGGGAAAAGCACCTGCCCGACCGGGAACTTTTTCGGGAGGCCCTGGAACTGCGCGACTACTGCCGCTCCCGAAACAGGCTCTTCATCATCAACGACCGCCTGGACCTGGCCCTGGCCGTCGATGCCGACGGGCTCCACCTGGGCCAGACCGACCTTCCGGCCGAGGTCGCCGCCCGCTGGCTGCCCAAAAGCAAAATCCTCGGCGTCTCGGCGGCCAATGCGGAACAGGCCCGCTCGGCCCTGGCCGCCGGGGCCGATTACCTGGGCGTCGGCGCCGTCTTCCCCACTGGCAGCAAGGACGACGCCCGGGTCGCCTCCCCGGCCGACATCCAGGCTGTCCTGGCCTTGGGCGCGCCCTGCGTGGGCATCGGCGGCCTGACTGTTGACAACGCCGCCCGGGCCTGGGAATTCGGATTCGAAGGCCTGGCCGTCATTTCCGCCCTGGCGGCCGCCGAAGATCCCAGGGGGGCGGCCGCCCGCCTGCTCGCCGCCCGAAACTGACGGATCCCGCCCCGACCGCTCCGCCTCCCCGCCCAGCCCCATATCGACCCGCCATCAAATAATTTTGTATTTGGCACGGCTCGATATGGGGGCTGGGCGCGTCTTTTCAAAGCCATCCGAAGTATGAAGGATGGAGGCGATGGAACCTCCGTCCCGGTCTGACCGCTCTACGAGCGATATTGCCGCCTCATCAGGCGATGGAAATCTATCGTCCGGTGGGTCCGCAATACCGCCATTCATGACGGAGTCGCGGCGACGCATCGTCTCTCCGCGGTTTGGAAAGACGACTTCCCATTTTGAGAAAGGACCAGGATAACAAACCGGCCGGTTTCAACTGAAAAACAGCCGGCGGCTCGTCTTTTCCCCCGGCCTCATTTCAGCATTTCACCTTGATCACAAACAAACAGAATAAAGAGCGACCCATTTTTTCGGTTGACTCCATTTTTCCTTCATGTTAAAATTCTGCTCAAAAGTTAAAAAAACCGCCCTCGCGGCTCCAACGCGTTGCGCCCACCATCGCGCATTGCGCGAGTTATTACGTGTGTGGCGCCGACATGCAAAACCGTGTTTCTGTTGGCCCGGACCACCGCAAATCATCTGTTGCTGTTTTTCGCGGCCGAGCCGGCGCCGTCCAGATCAGACCACGATTAAACGGCCGACCGGCGCGCAGACCTCCCGGGGCGCCGGCCGGGCCTCGATAATCGTCCACCAAAAGCGAGCCGGTTGAATTGAACTTCATTGCCGCCGGAAATCTTGACCTTCCGGCGGGTTCACAAAAATTGTCAAGGGGAAGTCAGGGCTTCTCTCCACCACCAAAGGAGGACAGGATGATGAAGAAGTTGATGGCGCTGTTTTTGGGTTTGTTTCTGCTCGGCCCGGCGGCCGCCTGGGCGGACGACAAGGTGTACGAATTGACCATGGCCTGGAACGACATCTGGGGCCCGAAATTCCGGGCTTCCCAGGTCTACCGGCCGGGCGGGGAGCTGGAGCGGCTGGTCTATGAAAAGACCAACGGCCGGGTCAAGCTGAAAATCATTTCCAAGATGTTCCCCACCGAACAGCTCCTGCAGGCGGTGGCCACCGGCAAGGTCGACATCGCCGACGTGGCCATGCCCTGGGAATCCAGCACCTACCCCCTGTGGAACTGGGGCGAGATTCCGGGGATCGTCAGCGCGAACCCCGTGATCGGCCTGGCGGAAGAGGAAGCGGTCTACCGGGACCCCAAAGTCCGGGAAATATATGACCGCACCATGGCCCCCCTCAACTTGAAATTCTGGTTCGTGACCCAGTGGGATCCGGCCAACGGCATCTGGAGCAAGACGCCCGTCAGCGGGCTCAAGGACCTGGGCAACATGAAGATCCGCGCCGGCGGCTATTTCCCCACGGTGGGCCTCAAGGCCCTGGGCGGGGCCCCGGTGACCGTCGCCGGCTCCGAACTCGGCCCGGCCATGATTTCCGGCTCCATCGACGGGGTCTTGACCAGCCTCGGCTTCGGCTATTCCATAGGCCTGGCCCAGCTTTCCAAGCAGTTCACCCTGACCCCCCTGTCGCCCACCTGGAGCGCGGTGACGGTGGTCAACAAGAAAAAGTTCGACTCCCTGCCGCCCGACCTGCAGCAGGCGGTGATGGAAGCCGGTGAGATGGTCCAGCGCATGGTCAGCCTCTCGACCACCGCCGAATACGTGCTCAGCACGGACATTCTCAAGCTGGCCGGGGTCACGGTGACCGAATTCCCGGCTTCCGATCAGGCCAAACTGGATGAAGCCAGCAAGGCGGTGGAAAAAGAGTGGCTCGACCAGGCCGGAAAAGACGGGGCGGATCTTCTGGTCGCCGTTCGGGCCGCGGTCGCCCGATATCGGGCCTTTGGCAAATAAGCCTTCCGGCGCCCGACCGCCGTGGCGGCCGGGCGTTTTTCTATGATCGGCGCCCGGCCCCGACGGGGCATGGAGGAGAAATATGACCGGCCTGAAAAAAATCGTACTGGGGATCAACTGGTTCACCGAGAAAATCGCCGTGCTCTTTTCCTGGATGGTTTTTGCCCTGATGCTGCTGATCCTGGCCGATGTCGTGACCCGATATCTGCCGTCCCTCAAACCTTTGGCCATGAGTGACGAATTCGGCGGCTACGCCCTGGTGGCCATCACCATGGGCGGCCTGGGCTACGCCTGGCAGCAGGGGGCCCACGTCAAAGTGGAATTCTTCCTCAACATCCTGCCGCCGAAAGTGTCCTGGATGCTGACCAACATCACCACCCTCGTCGCGCTGGCTTTCACGCTGGTCATCACCTACGCCGCCTGGCAGCACATTGAGATGGCCTTCATGTTCAAGGTGCGGAGCAACACCTGGATGCGCACGGTGGTGGCCTATCCGCAATGCAGCATCATCGTGGGCCTGGTGCTTCTGGATCTGCAGCTGATCGCCGAAGTGCTGGACCGCTTCTTTTTCGGCAAGGGCAAGCCGGCCGGCGACCGGAAGACTGAAACGAACGCGACGGAAACCACAGTGGAGGCTGGCGTATGAGCCCGGAAGCGATTTTTGCCATAGTCAGTGTAGCCGGCTTGCTGTTCTGTCTTCTGATGGGCCTGGAAATAGCCTGGTCGGTGGGCCTGGTGTCGCTTTGCGGCCTTCTGTATCTGGGGCAGCCCATCGACCAGGTGGCCTCGACCATCTGGACCTCCACCAACTCCTTCACCATGACGGCCATGCCCATGTTCATCTTCATGGGGTGCCTGCTCGGCAACACCGGGGTCAACGAATACCTGTTCACCGCGGTGGACCGCTGGGCCGGCCGCCTGCCCGGCGGCCTGGTCATCTCGGTCATCCTGGGCAACGCCGCCTTCGCGGCCATGTGCGGGTCCTCCATCGCCGCGGTGGCCACGTTCGGCAAAGTGGCGTATCCGGCCATGGAAAGCCGGAAATACAACCCCAGCTACGCCCTGGGCTCCATCGCCGCCAGTTCCGTCCTGGCGCCGCTGTTTCCCTTGAGCATCCTTCTGATCATCTACGGCTCATGGCAGGGCATTTCCATCGTGCGGCTCCTGGCCTCCGGCATCGTGCCGGCCCTGATGCTGACCACTCTTTTCATGGTGGTGGCCATTTTGCGGGTCAAGCTCAAACCGACCCTGGCCCCGCCTCCGGTCAGCTACACCTGGCCCGAAAAATTCCAGGCCCTGCTCATGGTGGCCCCGTTCGCCGTCCTGATCGCCGCGGTGGTCATCGCCATCTTCGGCGGCTACATGACCCCGACGGAAGCCGGGGCTCTGGGAGCCGCCCTGAGCCTCATCCTGACCATCCTGTATCGGCGGCTCACCTTCAAGATTTTTCAGCAGAGCCTCCTGGACACGCTGCGGGTCACCTCGTTCGCCCTGTTCATCATGGCCATGGCCAGCCTGATGAGCCACGTCTTCAACGCCACCGGCGTGGTCTACCTGGTGAAGGAATCGGTCCTGGGGCTGGACGTGAACCGCTACGTGATCCTGGGCGGCATCCTGTTGATGTATCTGATCATGGGCTGCTTCTTCGACTCCTGGTCCATGCTGTTCCTGACCTTCCCGTTCGTCATTCCCATCATGACCAGCCTGGGCTTCGATCCCTTCTGGTGGGGCATCGTCTACGTCCTGGCCGCGGAGCAGAGCGCCATCACCCCGCCTTTCGGCCTGAGCCTTTTCGTCCTGAAGGGGGTGGTGCCCAAATACCCGGTCAGCACCATCGTCTGGGGCGCCCTGCCCTATCTGGCGGCCATCTATGTGCTGATCGCCGTCCTGATCGTCTTTCCCGGGATAGTCAACTGGCTGCCGAATATGTTGCTTGGCCAGTAAGGCGACTTCAACAATGAGCGCCCTCCGGACGAATCCCCGGTGGGCGCTCCGGACCACTGACGGCCCCCCGCCCGAGCGCCCGCATCTTCCGCGTCGGATGCCGTTTCAATTTTGCCCCGGACGAAACGCCAGGGCAATCGCTTGAAAAGCCGAGGTGAATCCCGGCCGCCAAAGCCGCCGAAGCATTCCGGGGCTCTGCCCCGGACCCCGCCAGGGGAGGGTGCTGCGCGCACCCTACCCTGGACCCACCCTCGCCGGGGGCTTCGCCCCCTGGACCCCCGAAGAAATTTCCGTTGTGTCAGCAAGTCCCCGTAAGCAGCGCCAGAACTCGCCTGTACGGCTCAAACAACTGGCGCTGCGGCGACATTTTTAGCTAGGCCGCGACGGCCGAAGATTTCGAAGGGAAGAATGTGGCGTTATCAGCTCCAATCGTCACCGCGCCGCCGGGTGTTTGAGCCGTACAGGCGAGTTCCGGCGGCGCTACGACCAGGTATCTGACCCAACGGTATTGCCTTTCGGGGGTCCAGGGGGTGAAAGCCCCCGGCGCGGGTGGGTCCAGGGCAGGGCCCGCGCAGGGCCCTCCCCTGGCGGGGTCCGGGGCGGCACCCCGGCGGACGCCGAAACCGCCGCGATGCATCACCCCGCTCTCAAGCGATTGCCCTGGACGAAACGCAATATGGGGTTGACAAAGGCGGCGGCGGCGTTTATAATTCGAAAAATAATTCGGGCGTCGCTAGCTCAAGTAGGCAGAGCAAATGACTCTTAATCAGTCGGTTCGCGGTTCGATTCCGCGGCGACGCACCAAAAAATTCAAGGGGTTACGGTAGACAAACCGTAGCCCCTTTTCAGTCTGGTACCCCGCCTGGTACCCGCTTGGGGAAAAAATGGACCGTCAAGGCGGCGGTCCGCCCCGGATGAAAACGGCCCAGGCCGGGCCCAATACCGCACCGGGCCGGTCCCGGCGACGGCTACCGGCCTGGTCAGCTTTGCCGCGCCCAGGCCGGGGATGGTCAACTCATCGCCACCCGCTGGCCCGCTTCGGGAGAATAACGACCGGCCATCACCGCCCGCAATATGCCGGGTTTACCGCCGGGCACCCGATTTATCCCCCCATGATCCCACCCATATAATATGCATGGTTTACCGCCGGGCACCTGATTCCCCCCATGACCCCACCTAATATGGGGTTTTTCCCGCGCCTATCCGGCTGGCGGGGTCAAGATCTCCCCAAATATTGATTGATATAAATCCCAATTAGCGGTATGGTAAATAACATAGTCATGTAAATGCGATCGCCCGCCCGGCGGGGCGGCGGCAATGCCATTATCGGCGGCGACCAAGCGGTTACCTGGGCATTTGGCGCTCTCGACGGGAAGCTGGTATACACCGTCGAAAACGGCACGGTGACCCTGAACGACAGCCCGGGCTATGTCACTGGCATCCGGGTCAGTGCCGGGGCCAACGGCCGCCTCGATATGAACGGGAATACAACCTTCATCGATGGTGATATCATCGACGAAGGCAACGGCCTGACGCTCACCAACACCCTCAACACGGGCACCCTCACCGTCGAGGGCGACATCCAGGGCGTGGTGAACCTGAATTCCAGAAGCAACAACCTGACCGACATCGGGAAAGGCGGCGCGGCCACCCTGAGCATTGACGGCCCCTACCAGACGAATGCCAGCGGGCAACTGGGCGGCACCGGCGCCACGAGCGTGACCATAATCGGCGACAGTACATTCCGCCAGACCGGCACCACCGTGGGCACGGTCAGCATCACCAATGCCAGCGGCCTGGTCAACCTGACCAAGATCGGCAACGGCACCGCCGCCGTCGCGCTCACCGTGGATGGAACCAACGGCGTCAACGGCCTCGGCGCCATCAATGGCGGCGCGGCCGGGGCCACCATCACCGTGAAAAATGGCTCCGTCTTTGACCAATCCACCAACAAGGCGGTCAGCGGCGTGGTCAACGTCATCACCAACGCCACCGGCACAGCCACGCTGGGCGTGGCCCAGAATGGCTCGACGGTCACCCTGACCGGCGGCGGGCTTGACGCGAGCGGCCTGGTGCTGACCAAGATGCTGGCCGGCAGCGACGTGACGGCCACCAACGCCACAGTGAAAACCATGAGCGGCGGGCACCTGCTGATGGCCGACTCCGATCTGGGCAACGTGACCGCTGGCGACGTGGAAATCGACGGCGCCGGCAACACGATCGACAACGTCAAATCCGGCGGCGGCCAGGTCAACATTTATGGGAAGAATAACGCTCCGGGCGATGAAGTGACGATAACCGGCCAGATCGGCGAAACCACCGGGGCCACCAACCTGATCATCGGGGAAAGCGGCGCCAGCCAGACCGGCCGGGTCACGGTGACCGACAGCGGCAACATTGTGGGCGGGACTTCGGCCGCTCAAAAAACCTCCATCGAGGTGGTCAACGGCAGCACCTTCACCCAGGCCGCCACCGGGGAGGTCATCGGCCAAGTGAGCATCATCAACACCGCCCCGCTGCACGACGAGACCAACGCCGTGCTGGGCACCCTGCGGGAGGGCTCCATGGTCACGGTGAACGGGGCGGCCACGGTGGCCACCGTGAAAGCGGGTGAAGGGGCTTATGTGCTGGGCGCCGATGACACCGACAATGAGGTCCATATCAGCGGCGCGCTGGAGGGCGGCGCCACCGGCGTCTCCGGGGCCCCGATGACAACGCTGTTCGTCGGCGGCGGCGACCCGACCAAGACCATCACCGCCTATCTCGACAACGACCTGAACGGCAACGCCGACGGAGTCCTGGTTTCGGCCCTGACCGGCGGTACTTTCATTCAGGACGCGGGCCAGGATGCCAGCGGCAAGCTCATCCTCTTTAACGCCGCGCCGCAGGGGACGGCCCTGGCCGACCGGATCGCGGCCGCCGGGCACCTGGTTCTGGGCACTTTGAATGACGCCCAGGCAGCCGGAGTCGCCGGATCGGCCGTCACCATCCGGGGCGTGGACGGCACCGGCAACACCCTCAGCGGCGCCGGCGGCTTCTTCTATATGGATGACCAGGGCGACGGTTTCCTGGCCGGGAGCGAACTGGCCGTGAACGACGTCGACCTGGTGATCGCCGGCGACCACACCAAACTTAACCTGGACAAGCTCGACAGACTGGAAATGAATTCCACCAAGGGCCGGAGCCTGGTGGACGTCACCGGGGTTTACTATTCCGCGTCAATGAACACGCCGGTGGTCACGGGCGTGGGCGATGACAACGTGATCTTCAAGGGGTCTAACGCGGCCACGTATAGCTCGGTGGTCTTCAGCGACGCCCTGACGTTGGGCAACAGCGTCTTCGCCAGCGGCAAATCCGGCCACGTCATCTTCGACGCCTCCACCGGCCGCGCGGCCAATCAGGGCATCGCGTTTCTCGGCGGCGTCGATATCGACACCACCGGTGGCGCAAACCTCGGCACCATCGACTTCATCGGCAACGCCATGATCAACGCCAGCACCGACAACAACTTGAAAATCGGGACGGTCAACCTGGTCGACGGCGCCTTCGGCGTATACAACGGCCAGTTGAACCTGTTGACCAACACCGCCTTCAATCTCAGCGGCGGCGTGGAGTTCGACTTCAACCACGGCACCGGCTTCGGCACGATTCCGACCGTGAACGCCGGCGCGGTTTATGACGAAGAAGGCCAGGTCTATCCGCGGTTCGATTCGAAGACCGGAGCCCTGATCCCGACCACAGCGTCCTTCGCCAACACCGACGACTATCTGGTCACCGGCGACCTGAACGTGATCGGCCAGACCGCCTTCGGCACCGGCGCCCCCGGCCACGGCCGGCTGACGGTGACTTCCGCCGTGCCCACCAGCGGCCAGAGCGGCCTGTATGTTCTGGCCGGGGCCAAGGCTCTGGATATCCAGGCCCAGATGATCATGGCCGACGTTTTCACCGTGGAAGCCGGCGCCTCCCCGGCTTCCGCCCCGACCATCAACTTCGGTAAAAGCTTCCTGGCGCCCAACGCCGCCGCCGGCGACTACCCGGCCGACCACCCGGCCGGCGGCTACAACACGGCCATCGTCATGGATGCCGGTTCCCAGGGCAGCGCCATCGCCGCCGGGACCTATTTCTCGGTGGACATCGACAACAGCACCACCACCCAGCGCTTCCAGACCATCGGCTGGACCGACGCGGCCGCGACGGCCAATCCGGGCACGGCCGCCGAAGTGGCGGCCATGTGGCAAAACCTCAACCACAACGGCCCGGTCTACGACGGCACGGCCTGGGGCGGCGCGGCGGCTTATTACAACAAAGGCAACGGCCGATTCACCATCCTCTCCGCGGCCGACGTGGACAGCGCCCTGGTCAACGGCCCAAGCTGGGGCCGGCCCTATATCAACGCTTTAATGTATTACAACCCGGAGATCGCCGACTACTTCGGCAACGGCCTCTTCGGCGCCGGCTCCACCCTGAACCCGTTCGACCCGGCCACGGCCGACCCCTATCGGGAATTGACCCAGGCCATGGGCAACACCCTGAGCGCGGCCCTGATGCTCAGCGCCGCCAAGACCCATCTGGGGCACCTCCACCCGCGCTTCGAGCGGGAACTGGCCCGGTCGGCCGGCGAGGCCGATCTCAACGGCCTGTGGCTGACCCCCTATTTCAACTATCTGACCGTGGACGACAATTATAAGAAGGGCTACGACGGCTTCGACGTCAAAAACTACGGCGCGACCATCGGCTATGACCGCTGGCTGACCGACCGATTCCAGTTGGGGCTCTTCGTGGGCCTGGGCCATGGAAAGCTCGACGGCGACTATCAGGACATCGATTCCGACGATGTGCAGTTGGGCGTCTACGGCCACGCCGAGCTGGATTACGGCTTCAACCTGAACATGGCCCTGGCCTACGGCTGGCAGAGTTACGACGCCGACCGGCGGATCGTGCTGTCCCACCTCCCGGCGGCCAACCAGCGGCTGAAATCGAGCTTCGACGGCAACACCTTCAGCGCGGACATCGCCCTGAGCAAGACCATCGGGCTGGATTACGATATGTTCCTGCGACCGACCGTCGGGTATACCTACCTGGGGACTGAGCTGGACGCCTATCGCGAGCGCAGCACCCTGGCGGTCGGCGACCCCAACAATCTGGCCCAGAAGGTCAAGGAAACCAACTTCGACCTGCATCTGTTCCGGGTGGGGACGGACATCGGCTGGGCGGTGGAGAACGCCAGCGTGATCGGCCGGCTCTATTACGTGGGCAACGCCGGGGACGACCAACCCAAGAGCCGGGCCTATCTGACCGGAGCCGCCCAGGCGCCGGCCTCGGTGCGGACCTTCAACGTCTACGGGGCCGAATACGACAAGAACATGGCCAACCTGGGCCTGACCCTGAAGGTGGCCCCGTCGGACAACACCAGCTTCGCGGTGGATTATGATGCGCTCCTGGGCTCCAAGAGCACCAGTCACAACGTCAATCTGACTTTCAAATACGAATTCTGATCCCGACCGGGACCGGCTTTCGAAACCGCGAACGCCTCCGGGGAAGCCAGGGGTCGTTCGCGGTTTACGCCCCGCGGGCTGAATCCGTAACCTTTTTATCGGCCACCAACTGTCCCGGCCTGATCACTCTACGAACTATACCCGTCTGGGGAGGCGATTATAGAGCCCGCCAATGTTGCTGAAGTCGGAAGACGGCGCGCGTCGACAAATATGGCCGGGCCACCATGCGCTTCCTGGCCCAGGGGCCGAAAGGCGCCGGCTGGCACATGAAGCAAAACAAAATGACCGGCCATCTGACCACCCAGTGGGACCAGTTGGCCACGGTCAAGACCGGCCCGCAAGCAAGGCCCGCTATTCTCAGGCTTGCCCCCTGCCAGGCCACGATTGGTTGACAATTCTGTTCTGAATTTCTATCATGATTCCATGATATTGAGAGGCTGGAAAGAGATATGCCGGGCGCTCAAGGGCATGAGCCCGAAGTCGGCCCGGCGGTTGATGCGGGAGGAAGGCCTCCCCGTTACCTTCCTATCCGGATCGCCCATGACCACGGAGGGGCTCCTCGTGGAATGGCTCGACCGGCGAATATCCGGCCGGCCCGCTGTAAAAACAGGGGTTAAGCCATAACAGACCAAGAGGCCTGGAATGGTCCGCCCCGGGGGAATAAAGACTCTCCAGGGCGGTTGTCATTTGGTGCCGGCCGGTGTCGCCCGGATGTCGCGCGTTGTGGCCTCCCCTGTCTTGCTCTCGAGGGTTCGAAGGGGTGCTCCCCTCGCCCGCCCCGATGTGGACCGTGGCCACAACGGGTAGGCTGGCTGCCAACGATAAGGAAGGGCCGGACCAACCGGCCCAGCCCTGTGTTGCTGATGGCAGCTCGCGCTCGCGGCCGGCCTCACGGCCGCTTGGGGCCGCCAGGCCTGTGACCCGCCCACACATCGGGGCGACTCCGGGCCCACTCTTCCAGGTTGGCCCGGGTGGTGATCCACTGGCCGCGCGGTTTCATTTTCCAGGCCGGAAAGCCGGGCTTGCCCAGGAGGCGGCGCTTGGTCATGGTGACCGACAGGCCCAGGGCGGCGGCGATGCGACGGGTGCCGACGATCAGGACCGGGTCATTTGAGTTGTCGTTCATAGACGCCTCCCCGGAAATCAGGGTTGACCCGGGCCAGGTCCGCGCGAATCTGCCTCAGGGCCGTGTGGATGAGCGGGCGGCGTTCTTCCAGTTCGTCCTTCGTGATGCAGCCCGACAACATATCAATGATGACCTCCAGGGCGTCGCCGGCGCCGGCGCACAGAGAAGAGGCTTCGGCGAAGGTCACGGCCTGGCCCTTGCTGTTCCGGTAGGCGTCGGCGCTTTCATTGAAGCAGACGGCCCCGGGTTCGGGGTTCTTTTCGGTGGCGGTCATGGTCAGCCCTCCCCATCTTCTTCGCTTGCGCAAAGGGACCGGTGGTCCTGGTCGTCACGGTGGACGCAGAGGTCGCGGTGGTCGGCCGTGCCGCTGGGGATCAGCGTAAAAAGCCGCCCCATGGCATGCTCCAAGGTCAGCCGCATCATGAGCAGGGGGGCCTGGAACTCATCGTGCCGGTTGATCTTTTCCAAGTCCTCGATCATGTCGTGACAGCCGTCCATGGCGGTATGGATCTCGTTCAGGCCGAAGTAAAGGTCCTCGATGGAAACCGGCGCACGGCCATCATCGAAGCCTTCCCGGTCGCCGCACCCGAGGTAGAGCGGCTGCCGGAGGGCGGCGGAGGCCGTCGAATTCTTCCTGGTCATTTCCCCACCTCCTTGGCCAGAAGCACACCAACCGTCGTCGTCGCTTGATCGATGAGGTCCAGGATCTCCGGCTTGATGTGGTTCATGCGCTGGGAGATGTTGCCCCCGCGGATATGGGGCCCGTGTTCCCGGCCGGGATTGAATACATGGGGGACGGTATCGAGAACCTCGCACGCCAAATTGTGGAGATTGATGTGCAGCCAGTTGGCCAGGGAGAGAATGTTCAATTTGGGGCGGACGGCCAATTCCAGCGCGAGCGAGGCCAGACCCTCGATTTCGATGGCGGCCATGATCATCGGGCCGAAGGGGGGCAGAGTTCTGATCTGGTCCAGGATGGTCGATTCGGCGCGGTTGGTTTCTTTGTTGATGGTGGCGAAGGGGTGGACGAGCTCGGCCGCCGGGACCTTGCCGCCTTCATACCCCAGCTCCTTCAGGGGATCTCTCGTGGGGTCATACCAGACGGAGCGGTATTTCCTGTTCTCCTTATGCTGGGTCGCCAACCGGTCTGAAGCCTGGGCGGCTTGTTCCTCAAGTTCCCTGATGGCGGCGGCCTGCTCTTTCAGCTTGGCCCGGAGCCTCTGATTGACCTGCTCCAGGCGGGCGATGATCTGGGCCGGGGCGCCCTGGGGAGAGGACGTGGCTTCGGGCGCGACAGGCATGTGTTTCCGGTTCTTTTTATTCCGCTGTTCCATGATCAAGCCTCCTCTCCGGTGGTGACGTTGTTGGGGGAGGCAAAACACCGCCCCTTGCGATTTGTGGACGGTGTGGCACGAAGCAGGGCGTTTTCAAGGGCGTAATCAGCGGCCCGGACGGAGCGCCCCGAGCCCCAACCAAAAAGGATCGTCCCCGCCTTGGTGACGGGCAGAGGGGGCAGTTGTTCACGCTCTCGATATATGATCCTCTCAGCCAGGGCCATGGCGTCTTTCCGGATCTGGGTGTCTCGGTTGGTAATGAGGGCGGCGGAGGGGAGTTCGGACGGGTCGAACTGTTCGGGCAGGAATTGCTGGGCCGGCCGGCCGCTCAACACGCTGGCGGCTTCGGCCAGGAAGGCCAGGCGCTGGGCCGGGGAATAGTTCCTGATCCTGGCCATCTGGCGCAGGGTGCGGGAATAATCGATGGTGCTGCCCATGTGGACCACGTCGGTCAGGCTGGCGGGGGCACCCGGGAAGGACGGGGGTGAATCGGCGGGCATTCGTTCGGCCGGCATTCGCCGGGAGAGTTCGGCCTCCATGCGGTTGAAGGCCTGGATGTAGGCCAGCTTGAATTGCAGGGCCTTGGGGCCGGTGAAGCCCATGGCCAGGAGGGTGAAGCCGTCTTTGGTCAGGCTGTAGGCGGGCTGCAGCTTGCCTTGATCGTTGAGGTAGGACGACTCCCCAAAATTGGGGCGTCGGAAATCATCAGGGCAACTATCAATAATGGCGCGGATTTGCCTCAGGACGTGATCGTGGCGTTTGCTGAAGAACGCGGCGACATCGGTGGAGAGGGTTCGGGGCTGATCGTTGATTAACGATACAACGGGGACCGGGGACACGCCGGGCTTGCGCATCCCACACGAATGCATTACAGTGGTCATAGCTCTATCCTTTGCACTGAAAAGGTGTGAGTCAGGCCCTGGTACGGTGTTGGTAGCACCTGCCGGGGCCGCTTTGTTTTAGTCGACCTTCAAAAGCTTGTCTATCTCGCTTCTCGGTATCCTCCATTCCCGGCCGACTTTGGCCGCTTTCAGGCGGCCACTTAAAATCCATTTTGTTATTGTTTTGGGGTGGATTTTAAGATATTCCGCCGTTTCTTCAACGGTAAAGGGGCGTGCGGCCTTTTCTCTTTCTGTTAAAACCATAGCACCTCCTTGGCTCTTTTATGGAATTATACAGACCTTTATGGAGCATGTCAAGGCTGATCTTCTCGCCTAATCTGCCTTGATAGCGGTGCTTCTTTGATGCTATTATAACTGACGCAAGCCGTCATTTAAACGCAGAGGCATGGAAGCAGATGAAAATGTTATTACTGCCTCCGGTTGAGAGGGAAAAGCCCCTGTGTTTTTTACATGTGGGTCACCGGTATATGATGTGATAGCGATCGACTGGGTAATCTAGGCCTGACGGGAGAAAAGGTTTTGAGGTGGGACGTGGAAAACAAACTAGAGGTCATTTCATAAATAAGATAATGCGCATGAGATATAATTATGTTAAATTGTAGTCATGAGCAAATACGAAAGACTAACCGACGAACAATGGCAATGGATTGAACCGCTGATTCCGCCACCGCCTTATAGAGAAGAT
>JAVBLB010000024.1:0-3470 GCA_031553735.1 Candidatus Adiutrix sp. | reverse complement strand
GCGTGGGCCCCGACCGCGTCGCCGACGCGTCCTATCGAGCGCCTCGGTCCTCACTGGCGGCGTGGTTGGGCAGCGGCCATCCCCCGAAGGAGTACCGGCCCCCGCCGTGCGACAGCTGGTAATACTTGTCTGATGAAGAATGGCCCCGCCTGTTTCGCGATATTCCGGGCGACAGGCTTGACCGGCGCCGGGCGCATCCCGTAATATGAGTGAAAACGCCGCTTGGGGGCGCGAGAGGATATGGTTTGACTGATACGCGGGAATTCAAGGAAACGCCGGGACCATCGGTTTGGCTCAGGATGGGTTTGGCCCTGGCCAGGATTACGACCTGGCCTTTGGCCTGGCTGCCGCCGGCCTGGGGGCTGGCGTTGGGGGCCGCCGGCGGGCGGCTGGCCTTTCGGTTGTGGACCAAGCGGCGGGATATCGCCCTGGCCAACCTGGAAATGATCAAGGCCGGCGGGGGGCTGCCTCCGGATCTCGACTCCCGGGCCGTGGCCCGGGAAGCGTTCGCCAATATGGGGCGCAACGGCTGGGAGGCGATTCGCTTTTTTCATCGCGGCCTTGAGCCGTTCACCGAATACTGCCGGGTGGAGGAGGGCGAGCGCCACCTGGAGGAGGCCGTGGCCGAGTGCCGCCGCACCGGGCGGGGGCTGCTTCTGACCACCGGCCATATGGGCAACTGGGAGGTGATGTGTCAGTATCTCTCCCGGGCCTTCGGCGTCACGCTGAACATCGTCGGCCGCAATTCCGGCCAGCCTCTCGCCGACGCCCTGATCGAACGGCTCCGCACCCGCATCGGAAACCGCTACATCTCCAAACGCGGCGGGGCGCGGGAAATGATCGGCGTCCTGAAGTCCGGCGGCGTTCTGGGCACCCTGATCGACCAGGCCGTGCTCGGCAATCACCCGGGGGCCCTCATCCCTTTTCTGGGGCGCGAGGCCACCACCAACCTCGGGCCCATCCGCCTGGCCCGCCGCACGGGGGCGAAAGTCATCCTGGTGCTGTTTCGGCGGCAGGGGCCGTATAATTATATGAAGATTTTGCCCGTGCTCGAGCCCCGCACCGATCTGGGCCCGGAAGCGGCGATCCTGGCGGAGGCCCGCCAGCTCAACGACTGGCTGAGCGAGCATATTAAGCGATACCCCGACCAGTGGATGTGGGGCCACCGCCGCTGGAAGACCAAGCGGGGGGTGCGGCGGGACCGCCAATCCATTACCTGAGACCGGCCGCCTTCAGCAGGGCTCGGGCCCGTTCCATATAGAGCGGCGAATTGAGCAGAAAATCCGTATGCCCGCCGACGCCGGTGGCCATATCCTTGTAATTGTTTTGATAGCTGCGGAACAGCTCTTCCCCCAGAGGGTAGGGCACGACCTCGTCTTTGGGGCTGTGGAGAATCAGCAGCGGACAGCGGATGCGGGCCAGCCGGCCTTGGGTGTCGAAGGCCTCCCCCAGGATCAGGCGGAAGTAGGGGGCCAGCCAGGGCAGGCTCCGGGACGGCACGTCGCGCAGACGGGTGAAGGTGGAATCCAGCACCAGGGCGGCCGGCGGATGGCGTTCGGCCAGTTGGGAGGCCACCCCGCCGCCCAGGGAATACCCGTGGATGACGATGTCCTCCGGGCGGTAGCCGTGGGCCGCGGCCCACAGCCAGGCCGCCTCGGCCGACTGGTAGGTGTTTTCCTCGCTGGGCGAGCCCGCGTTCGGGCCGTAGCCGGGGTAGTCCACCGTCAGGGCGGCGAACCCCAGGATATGCCAGAAGGACAGCCGGCTGCTCATCATGCTGATGTTGCCGCTGTTGCCCTGAAGAACCAGGGCTATTTTTTTTCCGGCGGCGTCCGGGGCGGCCGGGATGAACCAGGCCCGGAGCTGTTGGCCGCCGGGCAGGGTGAGCCGCGGATCTTCGACTGTCAGGCCGTACCGCTCCGGGGCGTCGATGACGTTCGCCGAGGGGTGGAAAATCAGGCGGTCGGTGAACATCAGCCCCCCGCCGACGGCGATCACCAGGAAGGTGATCACGAGCACCGCCAGCCGGGCCAGGATCCAGCGGCCCCATCGGCCGTGGGCCGGTTTTTCGGGATAAAGCCAATTCCGTTTTTTCTTGAGAGTTTCCATGGGGTGAGCGTACCGCAAAACGTCCACCCTGTCAAAGCCCGGGCGGCGCCAGGCCCCGAATGGGGCGATGCGCCCTCGATCAATAAATTGACGAGTACTCGACCAACAAATTGGCGAGCAGCCGAAAAGCGGTCTGGCTGAAACTGATCGTCCGGGAGCAGGCCCCCGCAAACTGGTTTTGTCGGGCCAGTTGCCTCCCCGCCTTAAACAAACGGGGAGATCGTGTGATCTCCCCGTTTGCCTTTGGTGAACCATTCTTCCGTGTATTGTCGGGATCGTTTCAGCTTATAGGCGCCTCCTTTCAGGGTGCGCGGCCCTTGGCTGGCCGCCGGGACATTTTTCTCTTTGGGTTTCTGGCGAGGCGGCCGACGACGTTCCGGAGCCCGTTGGAGCGCCGCCGGCGGTTGAAAGTCAATTGGACGGGCCCTTGAGAGCCGCGAGGGGTTCGACCGCTTCCGGATCCGCGTTCATGGTCGGGCGCATCCGTTCCAGCCAGGTGAGGTTGAGGATCAGGTCGCCCCGCCGTCCCAGGCGGGCATCGAAATGCCCGGCCCGGCGTTTGCGGATGACCCGCTGGCCGCGCAGCTCGGGGCTGATGGTCAGGGGAATCTGATCAAGGTGGCTCAGCGTCCCGGAGCCGTCGCATTCTTCGCAGGGGACGGCGGTGTAGTTGAGGTTGTGCTGAGCCCAGCGATACATCACGCCCTGGCCCTGGCAGTTCGGGCAGCATTCTTCGATCAGCCAGGGCAGGGCGACCCGCAGTTCCCGCCCCCGGGGAGGGGCCAGGCACATCTGGTAATGGACGTTCAAGCCATCATCTTCGCGGCTCCGCACCAGGCAGGGGTCGCCGGTCAGAAAAATTGGGGGATCGTCGCCTTCGGCGGCTCCGCTCAGATTCAGTTCCGTCAGGGCCGCGAGCTCCGGGGCGTTCAGGCTGCTGATGTCCGTCGTCTGGTGGGCGTTGTTCGACATGGTCGATCTCCTTTGCCGTGATTGAGTGTGTTCTTGAGGTTTTGTTAAAGCAACAGGTGTGCCATATGGTTTTTATTATTTATTTCAATAAATTAAAAAATAAGTTCTTCGGCGCTGTGAATTTAAGATAACAGCTCCTGGCTTCATGGGCACTCGAATGCGGAAAAACGGGTTATGGAATCCGGGCTTCGAGAAGCCCCGGGCCTTGAAAATGCTTGTCAATGAAGCGCAATATGTTGCGTGCAATTCGGTTCACAGCGCCTTGTGAAGGTGGCTGCACGCCATCGGCAAGGCAACCGCTGCGGGGTGATGAATCGCGGCTGGCGAGCCCGCCCGCCCGGGGCGCTGCCCCGGACCCCGCCAGGGGAGGGCCCTGCGCGGGCCCTGCC
>JAVBLB010000091.1:0-13565 GCA_031553735.1 Candidatus Adiutrix sp. | reverse complement strand
GGTATACTATCCAGGATTCACCGGTTTATCACGCAGACTTGAGGGGGATGGCGGCGATGGAGCCTCCATGCCCCGAATGGGGCCAAGCGCCGCCGTGATTTCGTTTTGCGCGTGTCACCGCGGCCGAGACGGAGGTTCTATCGCCTCCATCCATCCCGGCATCTTCGCTCTACGGGCGATTATTGGTTGTCGCCCGCCGGGGCGATGACGCGATCCGGTCACGATGGAGCCGCCGCGGCGCATGGCCCCATTCGGGGCCTGAGCGGGCTGATCGTTTCCCCACCTTCCCTGTCAAGGAGAACCCATGAAAAAAGCACTGTGCATCGCGGTCGCCCTGGCCTGGCTGGGTTTGGCCGGCCCGGCCTTCAGTCAGTCGGCCAACTGCCGTCAGGACGGCTTCGACAGCTTCATCACCGAACTGGCCGAGGCCGGGGCCGGCCGCCAACTGGCTCAGGCCAAGTTCCCCCTGACCGAATATTATGATCAAACGGGCCAGGGCTGTCACAAAAGCCGCAAAATGGATCAGGGCAAGGCCCGCCGTCTGGGCACCCTGATTCCCAGCGCCAAGGAGCAGCGGGAAAACAACTACACCCTGCGCACCGAGGTTCGCGGCTCCAAAGGTCACGTCACCCTGGTCAAGGACGGTTCCTGGATTTTCGAGCGTCTGGAGTATACCTGGCAGGGCGACTGCTGGTATCTGACCGGCATCCAGTTCGAAATCGACGACGCCTGCCGTTGAGCCCCGAACGGGTTGTATCCTGGAAAAAATTATTTATCGCCCCATGCGGGGTTGGGAGTATTTTTATGAAAATAGCGGTGGCCTCCAACCAGCCCGACCGGTCGGGCCGGGTGCCGGAAACTTTCAGCCAGACCCCCTGGCTTCTGATCTTCAACGCCGACACCGATGAACTGCTGCACGCGGCGGCCCGGGAGGAATCCGGCGACCTGGGACTGGCCCGGGAGGTCCTGAAATGGGATTGTGAAGGGGTGCTGTGCGGGCCCATCGATCGGGAACCCTTCCTGGTCATCGCCGAGGAGGGCTGCGTCACCCGCTTCAAGGCCGTGGGCCTGACCGTCGACGAGGCTTTGGACGGTCTCCGGGCCCGGTCTCTGGAATACATCCGCGATTACATCGGGGGCGAGGGGCACCGCCACGACCAGGCGGGCGGCGGCGCCTGCGGCGGCCACCACCAGCACTGAGGCGGTTTCGATGAAGGACGGATGGAGGCGATGGAGCCGTCATCCCGACCGCCGCAACCCGTCATGGCGGTAACGCGGCCGAACATCGCCTCCAAAATAGTTTTTTTAATTATAAAAATTATTTGCATAATTTTTATAATGAGGCACTAGTCCAGCACCGGCACCGGGGCCGTGGTGATGTGGAGAATCACCGGATAGACGTATTCGCCGTGATAGATATATTCCGGGTCGTGAACCTCCACCTGGGCGAAGCCGCCCAGGCCGTTCCAGACCGGACCGACCGCTCCCCGGCGGGGAGGCGGGGCCGGGCCCAGGCCCAGAAGTTCGGGGATGGCCTCCGGCCCGGACACGCCGGCCACGTCGAACAGAATATCGGTGGGGCGCCCCGAGACCTGGTCGTAATGGATGGCCACGAAGGATTCCTCACGGAAGAAGCAGATCGTCCGGTTGTCGGACGTGTACTGGTGAAACGGCGGCCCCAGCAGTTCGGCCGCCTCGTCCATGGTGGCCACGGCCAGACGTTTGACGTCCGGATTCTGGCGAACCAGGGTCAGGGTGTTTTTTTTCACCTCTTCGCAGGCCATCGGCACTTCCTGGCGCGGGCTGCCGGGGTCCGTTCTCTCTAGCCGGGCGCATTCCTGGGCCCCGGCCGGGGCGGCGAACAAGAGCGCGATTCCCAGAGTCACCAGACCCAAAAGCCGCGGCCTATGGCCCTTCGGGAGTCCTGATATCATCATGGTTCCCTCCTCCTTCCCTTTCGTATTTGTTCAATAATATCAGAATGGAATCAATGTGTAAACCATCCGCCATTGAAACGGGGACCGCCGGGAGGCGACTGTGGCTCAAAAAGTGGGAAGCGGTTATGAGGGGATCTATCTCGACCTGGCCGGTCGGCTGGCCGATTTCGACCTGGCCGGCAACGCCCCGCATCTGGGGCTGCGGGTCACGTCCCGGGGCGAGGTGGCGGTGCGCTTTTTCGCCCGCGACTATCTGGTGGACGGCCGAGGGGTGCGGCCGCTGGACGGCGGCCCGGTCGGGGTGAATCACCTGAGCCTGGTGGCCCATTACGCCATGAGCCCCGGGCGCGGCGAGCCGGAGGGCCGGTTTCTGCCCCTGGGGCGGATGACCGGCCTGGTGGAAGGCCGGGACACCTTCGCCCGGGACGGCCTCGAGCGGCCCCTGGTCCGCGAATTCGGCGGCGACCTTCCGGCCCTGTCCGCAGCGGCGCTCCGCCTCGAAGGGGAACCCCTGCCGGGCGATCCCTCCGGGGCTCTGGCCTGGCTCTTCCGGCCCTTTCCCAAAGTGCCCCTCAAGCTGCTCCACCACCCGGCCGACGAGGAATTCCCGGCCGAGTTCCGGCTCCTTTTCGACGCCGACGCCACCCGCTTCATGGAATTCGAGGCCCTGGGCTTCCTCTGCGGCGTCTTCCTGGCCGAAATGTGTTCCCGGGCTTAAACGCCCCCGCCGGAGAACGCGTCTTCCAACAGCCGCAGCACCCGGGACCGTTTTTCAGCCTCCCGAATCGGGTATTCCGGCACGTGATCCGGGTCGCGTTCCCGGGCGGCCCGGAGGTTCTCCCGCGCGTGACGGGCCATGGTTCCGGCCATGCCCAGGAGATTGGCCGCGACGGTGGGGTCGAGCCCGTCGCCGGCCCCGTGTTCGAGCAGGGCGGCCAACACCTCGGGCTGGGCTTCTTTCGCCGCCGCGCGCAGCGGGGTCCGGCCCTGGCGGTCGACGGTTTTGGGGTCGGCCCCGTGCCGCAAGAGGGCCAGGGCGGCCCCGGTCCGGCCGAAGCGGGCGGCCCGGAGCAGCGGGGTCTGCCCGTCGCGGTCCCGGGCTTCCGGGTCGGCGCCGCGGGTCAGCAGCCATTCGGCGGTTTTCCCGGAATCGCGCGAAGCGGCCAGGTGCAGCGGGGTTTCCTCGTTCTGTCGTTCGCGCCGGTCGATCCGGGCCCCGTTTTGGTGGAGTAGATCCAGGATGCCCATGGCCTCGGCCTTGATCGCGGCATACAGCGGCGGGCCGCCGTCTCCGCCGCGGCCGTCGGCCCGGGCCCCGGCTTGAAGCAAGAGGGCCGCGGCTTCTTCATAATCATTCCGACAGGCCAACACCAGCGGCGAGGAGCTCTCCTCGCCGTTTTTCTGATCGGGGTTTTCGCCGGCTTCCAGCAGGAATCGGAGCGTCTCGAGATTGCGGCAGATGACGGCCCGGTGAAGGGGATCGTGAAAAAAGTAATGCCCTTCGCACTCGGGATCCCTCCGGACCCGGGCTATGAACCCGGCCGCCCACAGCGCCCGGAAGACCCGGGGGTTGTGGACTGCGGCCAGATAGGCCAGGATGTCCCGCGACCGGGTTTCCGGGGAGGGGCGGTTCTCGACGGCCTCCAGAAAAGCCGGCAGGCGGCCGGCCAGGGCGCGGAACGCCTCGCCGATGCCCTGCGGCCGGCGCTCGCGGAAAGCCCTGAACAGGACGGCGGCCTCGGCTTCATCCATCCATTCGAGGGGCCGGAGGCGGTTGTCGTAATAGAGCATCACCGCGTCCGCCTCGTCGGAGCGTCGCGGATCATCCCAGATGCCCTCCAAGAGCGAGAAAAGCACGGCCATGGGGACCTCCCGGGCTGAGATCAACGTCGATGAAAATTTTTTTCGAGGGCCTGGCGGCTGATGAACTGGATGGACGGCCGGCCGTGGGGGCAGAAGGCCCCGTGGGGAGTGGCGGAAAGGTCGGCGATCAACCGGGCCATGGCCTCCAGGGTCATCTTTTCCCCGGCCTTGATGGCCGCCCGGCAGGCCAGGCTGTACAGCCAGCTGTTGGCCAGGCTCTCCAGGGCCTCGTTGAGGCCGGCCCCCTCGCGGGATTTGGCCTGGCCCTGGGCCGCCCCCAGAATTTCCAGAAGCGGCGGCCAGGGATCCTGGGGGCCCAAAATGGCCGGGGCGCTTTTCAAGAGAAACGTGCGGCCGCCGAAGGGCTGGAGCTCGAAGCCCAGACGGCGCAGCTGGGGGGCCAGTTCCTCGGCGGCCAGGGCCTGCTGGGGCGGGAGGTCGGCGGTGTCGGGGAAGAGCAGGGCCTGGCCGGGCAACCCCTCGCGGGCCAGGCTGGCCTTGAGCTGGTTGAAGATGAGCCGCTCGTGGGCCGCGTGCTGGTCGATGATGTAGAGCCCGGCCGGCCCCTGGGCCAGGATGTAGCTTTGATAGAGCTGGGCCAGGGGCCGGAGATCCTCGAAGTTGACCGGGCGGTCATGGGGCCCGGGCCGGACGCCGGAGCCGACGAAGTAATCGGCCTCCGGGGATGAATCCGGCTCCGGAAGGGGAGTGGGGGCGAACGGTGCGGCGGACGCGCTTGGGGCGGCGGCCGCCGCCCGGACCTCGACCGAAGGCGGTGGCGGGGCGGGGAATTCAACCCGTTCAGCTTCTTCCGGGCGCTCAAGCCCGGCCTCGTCGATCATCCAGGGCGGCCGGGGCGGCCGGTCAGGTCTCCCCGGCGGGTCGAAAGGCAGGGTTTCCGGAACGGGCGGATGGGCGGCGGCCGGCCGGGGAGCCGGCCGGGCGGCCGGGGCCTCCGGTACGGCCGCCGGCACGGGCGAGCGGCCCACGGCCCGGCTTACGGCCGTGGACAGGGCGCTGAAGACGGCCCCCGGCTGGCGGAAGCGCACCTCGGCCTTGGCCGGGTGGACGTTGACGTCCACGTCGGCCGGGTCGAGATCGATGAAGACCACCGCCGTGGGCCAGGCTCCCGGGGCCAGGAGGCGGCCGTAACCGTCGGCCAGGGCCCGGTTGAGGAGCCGGTCCCGCACCGGGCGCCCCAGAACGTAGATGAACAGGTTGGAGGTCGAGCGCAGGGTCAGGTGCGGCTCCCCCAGCCAGCCGGAAATGCCCAGCCCCCCGGCCCGGTATTCGAAGGGCCGGAGGCTTTCGGCCGCGGCCCGGCCCAGGACGCGGTAGACCCGGGTCCGGAAATCGTGGCGGCCTTCCACCGACAACGTCTCCTGCCCCCCGTCCCGGTAGGTCAGCCGGAGGCCGTCCCGGGACAGGGCGTAGCTCCGGGCCACGTCCAGCAGGTGGGCGCTCTCGGTCTGGTCGGTCTTGAGGAATTTCAGCCGGGCCGGGACGTTGAAGAACAGCCGGGCCACCTCCACGGTGGTGCCCCGGTTGGCCGGGACCGGCTTCATGGTTTCCGTGCGGCCGCCGACCACCGAAATCAGGTGCCCTTCGCCGCCTTCGGTGGCGCTGGTGATGGTCAGGTGGGAGACCGCGCCGATGGAGGGCAGGGCCTCGCCCCGGAAACCGAGGGTGCCGATGGCCATGAGGTCGGAATCCGGGTCGAGCTTGCTGGTGGCGTGGCGCTCGAGGCACATGAACAGGTCGTCCTCGTCCATGCCCCGGCCGTTGTCCCGCACCCGGATGAGCCGTTTGCCGCCGCCCTGGACCTCGATGTCGATCTGGTCGGCCCCGGCGTCGAGGCTGTTTTCCACCAGTTCCTTCAGCACGGCCGCCGGACGCTCCACCACCTCCCCGGCGGCGATGCGGTTGATGAGGGTGTCGGGCAGAAGCTTGACGCGGCGTGGGTTCTGGTTTTCCGGTTTCATAGTCGAGGCTGATATGTTTCGCGCGCGGGCGGCGCGGCGCGCCCGTCTCTTCAGGGGCTGGTTTACTGGGCGATAATAAGATATACTTGGCGATGGCGGGATGAGCGCTGGTTTTTCCCGGCCCGGAGCCGAACGCCCCGCGTCCCCGCCCGGCGGCCCTGGTGGTGCTTGGCCCCCGGGGGTCGGGGCGGCGGGCGTTCCGGCTCCAAAAACTCGCCGTCTTCATCGGGGCCACTTTACCACAAAACGGAGGAAAGATCATGCGCTTTGCCGTAGCCGCGCGACGGGACCGCCGGACCGCCACCACCAGCGGGGTGCTGCCCGTCTTTCTGTTTCTGGCCGTGGCCTTCATGATCGGCTGGCTTCTGGTGGCCCTGAAGTTCATTTTCCTGCCCATGCTCCTGGCCCTCTTCGCCACCTTCCTCTTCAGCCCGCCGGTGGAATGGCTCCATCGGCGGGGTTTGCCCCGGCCCTTAGGCATCGCCATCACCCTGGGGCTGACGGCGGCGGCCATCTGGCTGGGCGGGCAGTAGAGTTCGGCCAGCTTCGTGGCCTTCCGCGACGGTTTCCCCAAATATGAGGTCCGCATCCAGGAGCTCATCGGCCAGGCCCGGACCCTCACCGAGCATTTCTCCTTCATCACCGCCGACCGCCTGCGCTCGGCGGTGAGCAGCATCTCCCTCAGCGGCCTGGTGGGCAACACCCTCAACTCCTTCATCAGCATCATCAGCTACACCGCGGTCACCATCATCTTCCTGCTCTATTTCCTCCCGGCCTTCCCGACCCTTCCGGACAGGCTCAAGCGGGCTTTCCCCGACGAGCGCGGGCCGCTTCTGGGCCGGGCGGTGGAGGGCATCGGCCGGAAAGTGCAGAAATACATCTGGGCCAAGTTCCTCACCAGCCTGGTCACCGGGGTCTTCGTGGCCGTGCCGTGCCTCCTGTTCGGGGTCGATTTCGCCGTCACCTGGGGGGTTTTCGCCGTCTTTCTGAATTTCATCCCCGCCGTCGGCGGTTTCCTGTCGGTCCTGCCGCCGGTATTGGTCTGTGCGCTCCAGCCGGACCTGGGCGGCTTCGCCACCGCCCTGTGGCTGGCCGTCACCCTGATCGTGCTGACCGGGGCGGCCGGCAACATTCTGGAACCGCTGATGCTCGGCCAAAGCGTCAACCTCTCTCCCACGGCCTCCCTGGTGGCCCTGTTCCTCTGGGGCTGGCTGTGGGGGGCGGTGGGCATGCTCATCGCCGTGCCGGCCATGGCCATGGTCAAGTTCACCTGCGACAACATCGAGAGCCTCAAGCCCATCGGGGCCGTGCTCGGCAACTGAGTGGGCCGGTTGCGGATCTCCGGCTCCCTGGATGAAAGTACCATGCCTCAATCGCATCGAATCGTCTGTATCAATCTGTCGAGGGACATCTGTCTGAAGCTGGTCGAGCGCCGGTCCCTGGCCCCGGAACAACTGACCGGGGCCATGGGTTTGTTGACCACCGCCGCCGAAAACCTGTTCAAGGAGATCGACGACGGCGGCGGCCTCTACCTGGTGCGCCTGGCCCGCGATTTTACGTTGAAACTCATCGAGTGCAACCTGGTCGCCAGCGTTCAGACCGCCGCCGCCGCCCTGGGCGAGACCGGGCGGCTGGCCGCCGAAGTGGCCGCCCAGCTGGACCGCCGCCTGGCCCCGGTGGCCCTGAACACCGCCCGGGACCTGACCCTGAAACTGCTGGAGACCGGCCGCCTGAGCCGGACTTCGCTCCCGGCCACCTTCGCGGAACTGGCCCGTTCGGTGGCCGGCCAGGCCTCGCCGAACGACGTGCCGCCGAAGCATTTGTAAGCCCATTTCCTGGGCTTGGGAGTGGCGGGGCCTCCCCGGTCGCCGGGCCGGGCGGCGGCGCATTGTCCCTTCAGGGACTGGGGTTTGGCCCTCACCAGACTTTATATATAATTTATGTTAATTATCTTTTAAAGAACGCAAATTGCGGCTTCCGTAGCCCAGGCTTTTGTGGTATAGTATTCCGATGATACCAGAGCCGGTGGATGCCGGCCCCGTTTCCCGGCTTGCTTCTGATGGAGGCGATGGATCCTTCATCCCGGCCGCCGCGCCGCCATGGCTCGGCCGCGTGAGCGCTTCCTTTGGCGCTGAAAGGCTTTGCTAGATATAATGAATTACGGTCGCCGTCAGGGTTGGAAAAAAAATAACAGGCGTCGCGAACTGCCCGCCGTCCCGATCGTGGTCCTGTCCATTTTCATCGTCGTGGGGCTGGCGGCGGTGGTGGCCGCCTTCCGGCCGGGTCCCGAGGCCCCGCCGGCGGCGGCTCCGGTGGTGGAGGTGACCTCTCCGCCGGGATCGAACCCGGGTGAGATCCCGGAAGCGTCTCTGGACAAAAAAGACCTGGCGGGCCTGCTCGGGGACCGATCCTTTGAAACCGACCAGCAGCGGATCATGGAAATCACCGACCAGAGCGGCAACCAACTCTATGTGCGCACCACCATCCTGCCCCGCCTCCAGACCCTGGGCGACGGCTGGGTGAAGGGCAGCCGGGCCCACCAGGCGGCCCTGGTGGTCATGAACCCGGACACCGGCGAGGTGCTGACTCTGGCCGGCCATCGGGCGGACGGCGAAAAGAGCAACGCCGCCCTGGCCAGCTCCTTTCCGGCGGCCAGCCTGTTCAAGATCGTGACCGCGGCCGCGGCGGTGGAAAAGGGCGAACTCTCGGCCGATTCCAAAGTGGCCTATGACGGCGGCAAGCACACCCTGTATAAAAACAACGTGAACAAGGAGCCGGACAAGGGCCGGCAGACCGCCACCCTTAAGGAGAGTTTCGCCGAAAGCATCAACACGGTTTTCGGCAAGCTCGGCGCCTTCACCCTCGGCCCCGAGGAACTGGCCGACTTCGCCGGCCGTTTCGGTTTCAACCACGATATCGATTTCGAACTGCCGGTGGAGGCGTCCAGCTTCACGGTCGACGAGAACGACACCTTTCGGGTGGCCGAACTGGCTTCCGGCTTCAACCGTTCGACCAAGGTCTCGCCCCTGCACGGGGCCCTGATGGCCGCGGCCATCGTGGCCGGCGGTACCCTCCATGAGCCGCGCATCGTGCGCGAGGTCTTCGACCGGGAAAATCATATTTATTACCAGGCCGGCGAGGACGCCCCCCGGGAGGTCATCAGCCCGGCCACCGCCGCGGAACTCAGCCAACTGATGCGTTCGGCCGTGGAAGAAGGCACCGGGCGGCGGGTGCTGGGGGCGGCGGTTCGCGAGCATCCGGTCCTGTCCCGCCTGGTCATCGGCGGCAAGAGCGGCACCATCAACGACGACGCGGGCCGGCGGGTGGATTGGTTCGTGGCCTGGGCCGAGCCCCGGCCCGACACCGGCTGCCGGGACCGGCTGGCCCTCAGCGCGATGGTGGTGCACACCGGCCAGACCAACACCACCAGCCAGAAGCTGGTGCGCGACGCCCTGGCCGCCTATTATCAGGAGCGCCTGGGGCTGAACAAAAAACGCGCCGCCACGGGCGCCCCGGCCCGCAAAGGCGGCTGAACGGCGGCCGGCTTTTCCGCGCTCCCTTGAGGGGGCCGCATTCTTTTCAAAGAGGTTGATCCATCATGGCCGTCAAGACCGACCATATCTTTTGGCTGGGCCACGACAGCATTCGCATCAGCGGCAGCCAGACCATCTATTTCGATCCCTGGGAAGTGTCCGGCCCGCCGGCGGATCTGATCTTCATCACCCACGATCATTATGACCACTGCGATCCGGCCACGGTCAAGGCCCTTTCCGGCCCCCGCACCAAGATCGTGACCGAAGCCGCCTCCGCCGCCAAGCTGAAAGCCGAGGGCGTCGACGGGCAGATCATCGTCCTGGATCCCGGCGACGAAATCGAAGCCTCTAACGTCAACATCAAGACCGTGCCGGCCTACAATATCGGCAAGCAGTTCCACCCCAGGGAAAAAGGCAATCTGGGCTTCGTGGTCACCATGGACGGCCAGAGTTTCTACCACGCCGGGGACACCGATTTCATCCCGGAGATGGAGAACATTCGGGCCCAGGTGGCCTTTCTCCCGGTTTCCGGCACCTATGTCATGACCGACGACGAGGCCGCCCGGGCCGCCCTGATCCTGAAGCCCGAGGTGGCCATTCCCATGCACTACGGCAAGATCGTGGGGGACGCGAAGATGGCCGAGCGGTTCGCGGCGGCTCTCAAAGGCCGGGTGCCGGTGGAAATCAAGCCCCTGACCCGTTAATATGGTGTGAAATTCACGTCGATGAAAAACCGACCGGGCGCCGTCTGACGGCCGGAGCGGGCGGTTCTTGCCCGGCGGCCGGCCCGGTGAAATGGAGGCGTTATGAAAGTATTGGCCATCAACGGCAGCCCGCGTCAGGACGGCAACACGTCCATCATGATCGACTGGGCCCTGGAGGAAATCGCCAAGGAGGGCCTGGAGGTGGCGGTGGAGCGGATCGGGGGGCAGGCGGTCCACGGCTGCAAAGCCTGCGGCGCCTGCGGCCGGAACAAGGACCGGCGCTGCATCCAGGACGACGACCCGGTCAACGATCTCATCGCCAAAATGGCCGAGGCCGACGGCCTGATCCTGGGTTCTCCGGTGTATTTCGCCGACCTCACCCCGGAGCTCAAGGCCCTGATCGACCGCTGCGGCTTCGTCTCCCTCTTCAACGGCGGCTTCATGCGCCGCAAGGTGGGGGCGGCCGTGGTGGTGGCCCGCCGGGCCGGCCAGGTGCACACCTTTGATTCCATCAACCACTTTTTCGGCATCCTGGGCATGATCACCGTGGGTTCCAACTACTGGAACCTGGGGGTGGCCCTGGACAAGGGGGCGGTGCGCGAGGACGACGAGGCCGAGAAGACCATGCGGATCCTGGGCGCCAACATGGCCTGGCTGCTGAAGAAGATACACGCCTGACCGCTTTTCGGCGGTGCATTGCCCCATTCGGGGCCCGGGGATTGGCGGGACCCGAAAAAAAACGGCCGGGCCGGCGTTCCAGCGTCGGCCGGCCCGAGGTATGCCATGGAACTGTTCAGCGTCAACGCCAGCCTGTTCTGGTTTCTTCTGGGGGTGGTCTTCCTGGTGCTGGAGGCCGTGACCCCGGGGTTTTTCCTGATCTTCTTCGGGCTGGGGGCCTGGGTGGTCAGCCTGGTGCTGTTTTTCACCCCTATGGGCCACAATATCCAGTGGCTGCTCTTCATCGTGGTCTCCGTGGCCAGCCTTTTGGTTTTTCGCCGCAAGTTCAAGGCCCTCTTCCAGGGCCGCCTGGCCAAGGCCGACAATATGGACGACCCGGTGATCAACGACCGCTACATCGGCCGGGAAGTCTTGATCATCCAGGAGGCCGGCCCGGATCAGCCGGGCCTGGCCGAACTGGACGGCACCAACTGGCGGGCCCGCAGTGAAGGGCCGGTCATTCCCGCCGGCCGGCGGGCCCGAGTGCTGCGCCTCGACGGCCTGACCCTGGTCGTTACCCCCACCGGCAACGGGACGGACTGAGCCGGAAACACCGCCCCATTCGGGGCTTGGTCGCGGCGCCGTTGCCCGACCGCATGAAAATGCCAAGGAGTATGCCATGGATTTCGACAGCTCGACTTTGACCGTCCTGGTGGTGGCGGCCATCTTCATCATCTTCATCTTCGTCAAATATGTGCGCATCGTGCCGCAGAACGAGGCCTTCGTGGTCGAGCGCCTGGGCAAGTACCACGCCACCCTGATCTCCGGCTTCCACCTGCTGATCCCCTTCTTCGATCGGGTGGCTTACCGCCACACCTTGAAGGAACAGGTCATCGACGTGCCCTCCCAGACCTGCATCACCCGCGACAACATCTCAGTCGAGGTGGACGGGGTGCTCTACATGACGGTGATGGACGCCAAGAAGGCCAGCTACGGCGTGGACCACTATCATTTCGCGGCCATTCAGATCGCCCAGACCACCATGCGCAGCGTCATCGGCAAGCTGGAGCTCGACCGCACCTTCGAGGAACGCGAAAGCATCAACGCCGACATCATCAACGCCGTGGACAAGGCCTCCGAGCCCTGGGGCATCAAAGTCAACCGCTACGAAGTGCGCAACATCACCCCGCCCCAGAGCATCAAGGACGCCATGGAGCAATACATGAAGGCCGAGCGGGAGAAGCGGGCCGAAATCGCCCGTTCCGAAGGCGAGCGCCAGGCCGAGATCAACCGGGCCGAAGGTGAAAAGCTGGCCAAGATCAACGTCTCCGAAGGTGAAAAGCAGCGCCTGATCAACGAAGCCGAGGGCCAGGCCTCCCAGATCCGCCTGGTGGCCGAGGCCACCGCCCTGGGGCTGAGAATGGTGGGCGAGGCCATCGGCCAGCCCGGCGGCACCGACGCCGTGTCCCTCAGGATCGCCGAATCCTACCTGAACGAATTCGGCAAGCTCGCCAAGACCAACAACTCCCTGATCATCCCCACCAACGTGGCCGACATCGCCTCCATCGTGGCCGTGGGCCGCCAGGTGCTGGAAAGCAACAAAAAAAGCTGAGCGCCGGCGAAATCTTGGTTCCTGCCGCCCCCGGGTCTTCAACGCGAAGGCCCGGGGGCTTTTGGTCCGCCCGCCTGAAAGAGGGCTTGACGGATGTGCCCCGAACACCCGATAATGCTCCCGACTTCAATCTCCACAGGAGGAAAGAATACTATGTCGACGATTTCAGTTCTGATTCACGGTTTGGGCAACATCGGCCGTTGCGCCATCCAGGCGGTGGAGGCCGCGCCGGACATGGCATGCCTGGGCGTGGTGCGCGGGTCGGCTTCGTTGGGCACGAAGACCGTTGATTTACGGGGGCTGCCGGAATTCGACAGCCTCGAGGCCCTGGTGAAGGCCCAGGGCCGTCCCCAGGTGTCCATCATCTGCGGGCCTTCGCGGCTGGCGCCCGAAGATGCCAAGCGGTATCTCGCGGCCGGCCTCCACACGGTGGACAGCTTCGATATTCACGACCGGGTGCCGGCCGTGGTGACCGAACTCGGCGCCGAGGCGGTCCGGGCCGGCCGGGTGGCCGTCACCGCCGCCGGCTGGGATCCGGGCACCGATTCGGTGCTGCGGGCCCTCTTCGAAGCCATGGCCCCGGTGGGCACCACCTTCACCAACTTCGGTCGCGGCCGGTCCATGGGCCACTCCGTGGCCGCCCGGGCCATCCCCGGCGTGGCTGACGCCGTTTCCCTGACCATCCCCTTAGGCGGCGGCCGGCACGCCCGCCTGGTGTACGTCCTGCCCGCGACGGGCGCGGCCCCCGAGGCCATCCGTTGCGCCCTGGCCGCCGACGCCTATTTCGCCCACGACCCCCTGGAGGTGCGCTTCGTCTCCAGCCCGGCCGAGCTGGCCGCCGTGGCCGACAATTCCCACGGCGTGCTCATGGAGCGGGTCGGGGCCTCCGGGCAGGCCGCCAACCAGCGGCTCCAGTTCGACATGCGCATCGATAACCCGGCCCTGACCGCCCAGGTCCTGGTGGCCTCGGCCCGGGCCGCCACCCGCCTGGCCCCGGGCGCCTACACCCTCATCGACATCCCTCCGGTGGCCCTCCTGCCCGGCGACCGCCTGACCCACGTGGCCCGTTTGGTGTAAGGGGGCTGGCTCCGCCTTGAGCGGGGAATTATTGGCCGTATATTTTTATCGAGTGTCCATATACCCGGTCGCCATCAAGTACATATGGTTTGATGGCGACCGTTCATTTATGTATGCCACAGAGCAATCGAATCGCTTCTTATGCGGGGTGTGAATCGCGGCGGTCTCGGCGCCCGGCCGGGGCAGCGCCCCGGCGGGCG